>NZ_BNEA01000015.1:5222500-5522500 GCF_016860525.1 Streptomyces rubradiris | reverse complement strand
GCCGGGTGGTCGGCTCCGGCCGGCACGCCGAGCTGATGGCATCCAACGAGACCTACCGGGAGATCGTGCTCTCCCAGCTGACGGAAGCGGAGGCCGCCTGATGGCCGGGCCCATGGGACGCATGATGGCCGGGGGCGGCCCCGACCAGCGCTCGATGGACTTCAAGGGGTCGGGCAGACGGCTCGTCGCCCGGTTCCGGCCGGAGCGGGTGACGATCTACGCGCTGCTGCTGTGCGTGGTCGTCAGCGTGGCCCTGAGCGTGATCGGCCCGAAGATCCTCGGCCGCGCCACCGACCTGGTCTTCGCCGGGCTCATCGGCCGGCAGATGCCGCACGGCGCCACCAAGGAGCAGGTGCTCCAGTCCATGCGCGAGCGCGGCGAGGGCCGGGTCGCGGACATGCTGAAGAGCACCGACTTCACCCCCGGCAAGGGCATCGACTTCACGGCCGTGGGAGAGGTGCTGCTGCTCGCCCTCGGCACCTTCCTGGCCGCCGGTCTGCTGATGGCGCTCGCGACCCGGCTGGTCAACCGGGCCGTGAACCGCACGATGTACCGGATGCGCGAGGACGTGCAGGCCAAGCTGTCGCGGCTGCCGCTGTCGTACTTCGACAAGCGCCAGCGCGGTGAGGTGCTGTCCCGGGCGACGAACGACATCGACAACATCGGGCAGACCCTCCAGCAGTCGATGGGTCAGCTGATCAACTCGGTGCTGACCATCGTCGGCGTGCTGGTGATGATGTTCTGGGTCTCCTGGATCCTGGCGCTGGTGGCCCTCGTCACCGTCCCGCTGTCGTTCGTGGTCGCCACCCGGGTCGGCAAGCGGTCGCAGCCGCACTTCGTGCAGCAGTGGCGCTCCACCGGCAAGCTCAACGCGCACATCGAGGAGATGTACACCGGGCACACCCTGGTGAAGGTGTTCGGTCGGCAGGAGGAGTCGGCGCGGCAGTTCGCCGAGCAGAACGAGGCGCTGTACCAGGCCGGGTTCAAGGCGCAGTTCAACAGCGGCGTCATGCAGCCGCTGATGATGTTCGTGTCGAACCTGAACTACGTGCTGGTGGCGGTCGTCGGCGGGCTGCGGGTCGCCTCCGGCGCCCTGTCGATCGGTGACGTGCAGGCGTTCATACAGTACTCGCGGCAGTTCTCCATGCCGCTGACGCAGGTCGCCTCGATGGCGAACCTGGTGCAGTCCGGCGTGGCCTCCGCCGAGCGGGTCTTCGAGCTGCTGGACGCGGAGGAGCAGGAGGCGGACCCGGTGCCGGGCGAGCGGCCGGCCGAGCTGCGCGGGCGGGTGTGCCTGGAGCACGTGTCGTTCCGGTACGACCCCGAGAAGCCGCTGATCGAGGACCTCTCGCTGACGGTGGAGCCGGGGCACACGGTGGCGATCGTCGGCCCGACCGGCGCGGGCAAGACCACGCTGGTCAACCTGCTCATGCGGTTCTACGAGGTCTCGGGCGGCCGGATCACCCTGGACGGGGTGGACATCCGGAGGATGACCCGGGACGAACTGCGCTCCGGCATCGGCATGGTGCTCCAGGACACCTGGCTGTTCGGCGGCACCATCGCGGAGAACATCGCCTACGGCGCCGCGCGCGAGGTCACGCGAGGGGAGATCGAGGAGGCGGCGCGGGCCGCACACGCGGACCGGTTCATCCGCACCCTTCCCGACGGCTACGACACCGTGATCGACGACGAGGGCACGGGCGTCAGCGCCGGTGAGAAGCAGCTGATCACCATCGCGCGGGCGTTCCTGTCCGACCCGGTGATCCTGGTGCTGGACGAGGCGACGAGCTCGGTGGACACGCGCACGGAGGTGCTGATCCAGAAGGCGATGGCCAAACTGGCGTCCGGCCGTACGTCGTTCGTGATCGCGCACCGGCTGTCGACGATCCGGGACGCGGACACCATCCTGGTGATGGAGAACGGCTCGATCGTCGAACAGGGCGCGCACACCGAGCTGTTGGCGGCCGGCGGGGCGTACGCCCGGCTGTACGAGGCGCAGTTCGCGCAGGCCGTGGCGGAGGTGGACTAGGCACGGGCGGGGCCGCCGCCCGGCGGTGGCCCCTTCAGTCCAGGTAGCCCCTCAGCTGCTCCGCGAAGGCGTGGTCACGGAGCTTGCTGAGGGTCTTGGACTCGATCTGGCGGATCCGTTCCCGGGTCACGCCGAACAGCCGGCCGATCTCCTCCAGCGTGCGCGGGCGCCCGTCGGCCAGGCCGTAGCGCAGCTGCACGACCTTCCGCTCGCGCTCGCCCAGGGTGGACAGCACCGCGTCCAGGTGCTCGCGCAGCAGCAGGAAGGCGGCCGACTCCACCGGGCTCGCGGCGTCGCCGTCCTCGATGAGGTCGCCGAGGGCCACCTCGTCCTCCTCGCCGACCGGTGCGTGCAGGGACACCGGTTCCTGGGCGAGGCGCAGCACCTCGCGGACCCGCTCGGGCGTCAGGTCGAGATGGGCGCCGACCTCCTCCGCGGTGGGCTCGTGGCCGCGTTCCTGGAGCATCCGCCGCTGCACCCGGACGACCCGGTTGATCAGCTCCACCACGTGCACGGGCACGCGTATCGTGCGGGCCTGGTCGGCCAGCGCGCGGGACATGGCCTGGCGGATCCACCAGGTGGCGTAGGTGGAGAACTTGTAGCCGCGGGCGTAGTCGAACTTCTCCACGGCCCGGATCAGGCCGAGGTTGCCCTCCTGGACGAGGTCGAGCATGGTCAGTCCGCGGCCGACGTACCGTTTGGCGACGGAGACGACCAGCCGCAGGTTGGCCTCGATGAGTCTGCGCTTGGCCATCCGGCCCATGACGACGAGCCGGTCCAGGTCGAGCGCCAGCTCGCTGTCGAGGTCCGGGGTGGTGCTCAGCTTCTCCTCCGCGAAGAGGCCGGCCTCGACCCGGCGGGCGAGTTCCACCTCCTCGGCGGCGGTGAGCAGCGGGATACGGCCGATCTCGCGCAGGTACTGCCGGAGCAGGTCGGCCGAGGGCCCGCCGGACTCCGCCCGCGCGACGACCGGGACCTCGGCCTCCGGCTGCTCGTCCGACTCATCCGACTCGTCCGACTCGTCCGGCGCCTCCGCGACCACCGCCTCCCCGGCGGCCGGCTCCGGGTCCAGGCCGGCCCGGCCCTGCGGGGGTACGGCCACGAGGACGCCGGTCTCCGCGTCCGGCTCGTCCCCGCCGGCGGGGGTGGCGCTGGTACTGCTGTCGGTCTGGGCGAGGGTCCGGGTCTGCACGGGGGGCGACCTCCAGGATGATCGCTGCGAAGCCGAGCGGCAGCGTGCGCTCCGAGGCTCGGGCACCGCCCCCAGTGTGGGGTACGACACAACACCGCCACGAGGGGCGTGCGGTGACTTTTTGCATCCATCTGGTGACTGGCCGGTTATGCGGCACGTCGGACTATGCGACCGGCAACCGCGGACGGCCGGATCGCGTCACAGCGCCTCGGCGCCCCGTTCGCGCAGGGACTGGTCGTACTGCTGGAGGACCCACAGCTCGTTCTGGACGGCGGCCAGTTGGGCGGGGTCGCCGCCGGTGGCGAGGCGGGTCATCTGGGACTGGATGTCGCGGATGCGGCGTTCGACGGCGCGGCGGCGGATCTGGACCAGGACCGTGCCGGCGTAGGTCTCGTCCACCGTGCGGCGCAGGATCGGCTCGACGGCCAGCTCCGTGACCATGGAGCGGACCGCGTCGTCCGGCGCGGCCTCGCGCACCCGGACCAGGTACTCCTGCGGGTCGGGCACGCCGTACTCCGCGCCGCCCGCCTCCGCGATGGCCAGCCGCACGGCCGCGTACGGCGGTGCCGTGAACTCGTCCACGCCGTACGCGTCGAACGCCGGGGAGACCAACTCGGGCCGTTGGAGGGCGAGTTTGAGCAGCTCTCGTTCGGCGGCGTAGACCGGGTTGCGCAGGGTCAGCGCCGGGCCGGAGGTCGCCGGGCGCGGCGCCTCGGCCCACTGCCTCTCGTCCGGGCGGCGCCGCTCGGAGGGCTGCGGCCCCCTGCCGCCCTCGCGCGCCCAGCGGGCCAGCTGGGCGACCCGGCGGACCACGAACTGGGTGTCGAGGATGCCCAGCATCCCGGCCAGCTCCACGGCGACCTCGTGCTGCGCGCCGCTGTTCTTGATCTTCGCGACGACCGGCGCGGCCTCGTCCAGCGCGGCGGCCCGGCCGGCCGGGGTGTCCAGGTCGTACCGGCTCACGATCTGCCGGAGCGCGAACTCGAAGAGCGGGGTGCGCGGTTCGACCAGGTCGGCCACCGCCTCGTCGCCCTTGGCCAGCCGCAGGTCACAGGGGTCCATGCCGTCGGGCGCGATCGCGATGTACGTCTCGGCGGCGAACTTCTGGTCGTCCTCGAAGGCCCGCAGCGCCGCCTTCTGCCCGGCCGCGTCACCGTCGAAGGTGAAGATCACGCGCGCGCTGCGGTTGTCCATCAGCAGCCGCCGCAGGATCTTGATGTGCTCCCCGCCGAAGGCCGTGCCGCAGGTCGCGATGGCCGTCGTCACCCCGGCCAGGTGGCAGGCCATGACGTCGGTGTAGCCCTCGACCACCACCGCGCTGCTGGTCTTGACGATGTCCTTCTTCGCCAGGTCGATGCCGTACAGCACCTGGCTCTTGCGGTAGATCGCCGTCTCGGGCGTGTTCAGGTACTTCGGCCCGTTGTCCGCCTCGTACAGCTTGCGGGCGCCGAAGCCGACGACCTCGCCGCCGATGTCCCGGATCGGCCACATCAGGCGGCCCCGGAAGCGGTCGATGGGGCCCCGGCGGCCCTCCTGGGACAGCCCGGAGAGGATCAGCTCCTTGTCGGTGAAGCCCTTGCCGCGCAGATAGCGGGTGAGGTGGTCCCAGCCCTGCGGGCTGTAGCCGACCCCGAAGTGCACGGCGGCGGCCTGGTCGAAGCCGCGCTCGGCGAGGAAGATCCGTCCGGTCTCGGCCTCGGCGCCGGTGGCGAGCTGCTCGGCGTACCACTGCGCGGCGATCTTGTGCGCCTCGACCAGGCGGATGCGCTCGCCGCGCTGGTGGGCCGGGTTGTACCCGCCCTCCTCGTACCGCAGCGTGATGCCGGCCTGCGCGGCCAGCCGCTCCACCGCCTCCGAGAAGGAGAGGTGGTCCACCTTCATCACGAAGGTGATGGTGTCGCCGCCCTCCTGGCAGCCGAAGCAGTGGAAGAGTCCCTTGCTGGGGCTGACCTGGAAGGACGGCGACTTCTCGTCGTGGAACGGGCACAGGCCCTTGAGGTTGCCGCCGCCCGCGTTGCGCAGCTGGAGGTACTCGGAGACCACGGCGTCGATCGGGACCGCGTCCCGTACCGCCTTCACGTCCTCGTCGTTGATCCGTCCTGCCACGGATGAATTCTACGGGGGCGCGGGGAGGCTCCCGGTGCCTTCGGCGGTCACGGGACGAGCCCGGCGAGCGGCACGTGCGGGTCCGACAGGGCCTCGACGTTCACCCGGGCCCGGGAACGGATCAGGTTCTGGATCGGCTCTGTGACATCCCACACGTTCACGTTCATCCCGGCCAGCACGCGCCCCTCGCGCACCCAGAACGCGATGAACTCCCGCTTGCCCGCGTCGCCCCGGATCACCACCTCGTCGTACGACCCGGGCGGCGCCCACCCGCTGTACTCCATGCCCAGGTCGTACTGGTCGGTGAAGAAGTACGGCACCCGGTCGTAGGTGACCTCCTTCCCGAGCATCGCCCGCGCGGCGGCCGGACCGCCGTTCAGGGCGTTCGCCCAGTGCTCCACCCGCAGCCGGGTGCCGAACAGCCCGAGCGGGAAGGACGCCACGTCACCGGCCGCGTAGATGTCGGGGTCGGAGGTGCGCAGCCGCTCGTCCACCAGGATGCCGCCGCCGTCCGCCCGGCCGGCGATCTCCAGCCCGGCCGCCTCGGCGAGCGCCACCCGGGGTGCCGCGCCGATCGCCGCGAGGATGTCGTGCGCCGGGTGCTCCTCGCCGTCGTCGGTACGGGCCGCGAGGACCATGCCGTCCTGTCCGACGATCTCGGTGAGCCGGGCCCCGAAGTGGAAGCGGACGCCGTGCTCTCGGTGCAGCTGGGCGAAGACGTTGCCCAGCTCCGGCCCGAGGACGCCGTGCAGCGGGGTCGGCTCCGGTTCGATCACCGTGACCTCGGCGCCGTACTCCCGGGCCGCCGCCGCGACCTCCAGCCCGATCCAGCCGGCGCCCGCGATCACCAGGTGCCCGTTGTCCCGGCCGAGGTGCTGGAGCACCCCCTTCAGGCGCTCGGCGTGCGCGAGGCGGCGCAGGTGGTGGACGCCCGCCAGGCCGGTGCCGGGGATGTCCAGGCGGCGCGGTTCGGCGCCGGTGGCCAGCAGCAGCTTGTCGTAGCGCACGAGGGTGCCGTCGTCACCGAAGCGGACCGTCTTCGCCGTGCGGTCGATACGGTCCACGGTCTGGCCGAGGTGCAGCTCGACATCGTGCCGCGCGTACCAGGCGGGCTCGTGCACGAAGACGCTGTCGCGCTCCGCCTTGCCGAGCAGGTGGCCCTTGGACAGCGGCGGGCGCTCGTAGGGGTGGTCGCGTTCGTCGCAGATCAGTATCACCCGTCCGCTGAAGCCCTCCGCGCGGAGCGTCTCGGCCGCCTTCGCGCCGGCGAGACCGCCTCCGACGATGACGAATGTCTGATCCGCGTCGACCACTTGATGCCTCCTCGTAAGGGTGCCGCCACGTGCGAGCCTCCCGCACGCAGCGTGATGCGGGAAGAGGGTGTGACCCGATCAGGCCACGGACGGTCACTTACCGTTCACCGGCGTCCCGTCAGTCTCGCGTGCAACGACAGCGCGGAGGCGTCGGTGAGGGAGGCGATCTGGTCGACGATCACCCGCTTGCGCGCCCGGTCGTCGTCCGCCGCGTCGAACAGCGCGCGGAACTGGGGGTCCAGTCCGGCGGGCGCGCGGGCGGTCAGCGCCTCGGCCAGCTCGGCGACGATCACCCGCTGGTCGGCGCGCAGCCGCTCCTGCTCGGCGCGCTGCATCACATACCGGTCCGCGACCGCCTTGAGCACCGCGCACTCCATCCGGGTCCCGCGGGGTACGACCAGCCGGGCGGCGTACCGGGTGAGCCGGCCCGTGCCGTACGCGGCGCGCGTCGCGGTCTCGGCGGCCAGGCAGAACCGGCCGATGAGCTGGCTGGTGGCGTCCTTCAGCCGGGCCTGGGCGACGGCCGTGCCGTCGTAGCCGTGCGGCCACCACTCCGCGTCCTGGAGGCGGTCCAGCGCGGCGGAGAGTTCGGCCGGGTCGGTGCCGGCGGGAACGTAGCGGCCGACGGCCACCTCGAACACCGCCCGCCGTTCCGGCTCCGCGTGCAGGCAGCCCGGGTCGATGTGCCCGGCGTGCAGTCCGTCCTCGACGTCGTGCACCGAGTAGGCCACGTCGTCCGACCAGTCCATGACCTGCGCCTCGAAGCAGGTGCGGGTGCCGGGGGCGTGGGCCCGGACCCAGTCGAACACGGCGCGGTCGTCGTCGTACACGCCGAACTTCGGGGACGTGGGCTCGGTGGGGTGCGCGCCGCGCGGCCAGGGGTACTTGGTGGCGGCGTCGAGGGTGGCGCGGGTCAGGTTCAGGCCGACGGAACGGTCCTCGGTGAACCGTTTCGGCTCGATGCGGGTGAGGAGCCTGAGGGACTGGGCGTTGCCCTCGAAGCCGCCGCAGTCGTCGGCGAACTCGTTCAGCGCGGTCTCGCCGTTATGGCCGAAGGGGGGATGGCCGAGGTCGTGGGCGAGACAGGCCGCCTCCACCAGGTCCGGGTCGCAGCCGAGGGCCGCGCCCAGCTCCCGGCCCACCTGGGCGCACTCCAGGGAGTGGGTGAGCCGGGTGCGCGGGCTCGCGTCCCACGCCTGGCTCCGGGTTCCCGGGGTCACCACCTGCGTCTTGCCGGCCAGGCGGCGCAGGGCGGCGGAGTGCAGGATGCGGGCGCGGTCGCGCTGGAAGGCGGTGCGGCCGGGGCGTTTGTCGGGTTCGGGAGCCCAGCGTTCGGCTGACGCCGGGTCGTACGCCGGGTCGTACGCCGGGTCGTCTGCGGTGGAGAGTGCGGTGCCTTCCATGGGTCGACAGTAAGCCTGATCGCCTGCCCGGTCTTCACCGCGGGCGGCTGCACGGCGGCCCGCGCCCCCTCAGGCGGCCTCGGCCCACCGCGCCGACAGGCTCCGCTCGTAACGGTGCAGGACCAGGCGGGCCATCGCCTCGTGGGCGCCGAGCGGCGCGGAGGCGATCCAGGGCGCCTGGGCGGCGCACTGCGTCGCGAAGCGGCCCGGAGCCGTGAAGCAGGAGGCGACCGCCACCCGGTGCCGGCCCCCGGCCGCCAGGGCGCGCAGAGCCGCCGGGACCGTCGGGGCCGCCGCCGAGGCGTACGCGGGGACGACCGGGACGCCCAGGCGGGCGGCCAGGAGGCGGGCCGTGCGGCGGGTGTCCGCGGCCGAGTCCGGGTCACGGGAGCCCGCCGCCGCGAGGACGACCGCGGTCGTGCGGCGGGCGGTGCCGTCCAGGGCGGCCGGCCAGCCGGACTCGGTGAGACGGGCGTGCAGGGCCTCGGCGAGCAGCGGGTGCGGGCCGAGCGGGGCGGCCACGCTCGCGCGTACCGGCGCGGCGGCGGCCAGCTCCGGGATGTCCCGCTTGACGTGGTAGCCCCGGGCGAGGAGCAGCGGGACGAGGACGGCGCGGGTGCCGCCGAGGGCCGCGAGGGTGTCGGGCAGCAGGGGCTCGTTCAGCTCGATGTGCCCCAGGCGGACCGGCAGGCCGGGGCGCAGCGCGCGGACCCGCGCCATCAGGGCCCGTACGGTGCGAAGCGCCCGCGGGTCGCGGCTGCCGTGGGCGACCAGGACCAGGGCGGGCGGTGCCGGGCGGCGGCCGCCCGGCGCGGAGACCGGCCGGGTGCGGGTGCGGGAGGGGATCGACGCCGTCATGGCAGGATCCTGGCCCGCGCGGGTTGCGCCCCCGTTGCCGGGCCGTCACGGGCGTTTTCCGCACCTTCACCCCGGCCGGCGGCGGGGTGTGAGGAGAACCGGACGGGTGCGGGGGGCGTCTTCACTCGGTCGGGGGCGGCGGTCGGGGCGTCGTATTTCGGGACGGTCAGGGGAACGTCGTATTCAGGTTCAGGGGGACGTCGTATGAGAATCCGTCGGCCGGGATGGCCGCGCCTGCCGCGATGGCTGCGCCTGCCGCGATGGCCGCGTACCCGGGCCGGGCAGCGGCGGGTGCTGTGGGCCCTGATGGCCGGGTGCGTGCTGGCGCTGCTGCCGGCGACCTGGCTGCGCCTGTCCACGGCGGACCGGCTGCGGACCACGGCGGACGTGCCGCGCACCGAGGTCGCGGTGGTGTTCGGGGCGGGGCTGTGGGACGGGGAGCCGTCGCCGTACCTCGCGCACCGGCTGGACGCGGCGGTGACGCTGTACCAGGCGGGGCGGATCGAGGTCGTCCTGGTCACCGGGGACAACAGCCGCGAGGACTACGACGAGCCCGACGCCATGCGCGCCTATCTGACGGAACGCGGCGTGCCGGACCGGCGGATCGTCAGCGACTACGCGGGCTTCGACACCTGGGACTCCTGCGTGCGGGCCAGGCGGATCTTCGGGGTGGACCGGGCGGTGCTGATCAGCCAGGACTTCCACATCCGGCGGGCCGTGGCGCTGTGCGAGGCGGCGGGGGTGGCCTCGTACGGCGTCGGGGTGGCCGCCGAGCACGACGTGACCTGGTACTACGGCGGGACGCGTGAGCTGTTCGCGGCGGGCAAGGCGGCGCTGGACGCGGTGTTCCGGCCGGACCCGCGGTTCCTCGGGCCCCGGGAGCCGGGAGTGGCGCGGGCGCTGGCGACGGGCCGGTGACGACGCCTCACGGCGGGCGGACGGTAACGGCTCACCCTGGCGTGGCGGACGGTAACGGCTTGCCCCGGCGGGCCGATCGGTGACGGCTCCCTCACGGCGGGCCGGGCCATGACGTGCCCGTACGGCGGGCCGGGCCGTGCCGCTCCCCACGGCGGGCCGTGCCGCTCCCTCACGGTGGGCCGGGTGGCGTGGGGAGGGCGCCGTGCCGGGGGTGTAACCGGACGCGACCGGGGGCCGTAACACGCCGGACGCACGCTGGGCGGCATGGAGAAGACCTCGACGCCCACCCACTGCCCGTACTGCGCCTTGCAGTGCGGGATGAACATCACGCCCCTGCCCCAGGGAGGCGTCGAGGTCACCGAACGCGCGGACTTCCCGGTCAACCGGGGCGCGCTGTGCGGCAAGGGCCGTACGGCGGCCGAGGTGCTGTCCCCGGCGGTACGGCTGACCACCCCGCTGGTGCGGGAGGGCGGCCGGCTGGTGCCGGCGGACTGGCCCGAGGCGCTGGACCGGATCGCCGGCCGGCTGGCCGCGACCCGGGAGCGGTACGGCCCGGACGCGCTCGGCGTGTTCGGCGGGGGCGGGCTGACCAACGAGAAGGCGTACGCGCTGGGCAAGTTCGCCCGGGTGGTGCTGGGCACCTCGCAGATCGACTACAACGGCCGGTTCTGCATGTCGTCTGCCGCGGCGGCGGGCACCAAGGCGTTCGGGCTGGACCGGGGGCTGCCGTTCCCGCTGGAGGACATCCCGAGGACGGGCTGTGTGATCCTCGTCGGCTCCAACCTGGCCGAGACCATGCCGCCGTCGCTGCGGTTCTTCACCGAGCTGCGGGAGAACGGCGGCACGCTGATCGTCGTCGACCCGCGCCGGACGCGGACGGCGGACCAGGCGGACCTGCACCTCGCGCCCCGCCCCGGCACCGACCTGGCCCTCGCCCTCGGCCTGCTGCACCTGGTGGTGGCCGAGGGGCGGACGGACGAGGAGTACATCCGGGAGCGGACCACGGGGTGGGAGGAGGCCCGGGCCGCGGCGATGGCGCACTGGCCGGAGTACGTGGAGCGGATCACCGGGGTCCCGGTTCCCCGGCTGCGCGAGGCCGTACGGATGTTCTGCGAGCCCGAGGCGGCGATGGTGCTCACCGCGCGCGGACCGGAACAGCAGTCCAAGGGCACGGACACGGTGGGCGCGTGGATCAACCTGTGCCTGGCGACCGGGCGGGCGGGGCGCCCGCTGTCCGGGTACGGCTGTCTGACCGGGCAGGGCAACGGGCAGGGCGGGCGCGAACACGGCCAGAAGGCCGACCAGTTGCCCGGCTACCGCAAGCTGGACGACCCGGCGGCGCGGCGGCACGTGGCCGGGGTGTGGGGCGTGGACCCGGACAGTCTGCCGGGCCCGGGGCGCAGCGCGTACGAACTCCTCGACGCGCTCGGCACGGACGTGCGGACGCTGCTGCTGATGGGCTCCAACCCGGTGGTGTCGGCCCCGCGCGCGGCCCACGTCGAAAAGCGGCTGCGCTCGCTGGACTTCCTGGCCGTGGCCGACGTCGTGCTGTCGGAGACGGCGGAACTGGCGGACGTGGTGCTGCCGGTGACCCAGTGGGCGGAGGAGACGGGCACGACGACCAGCCTGGAGGGCCGGGTGCTGCTGCGCCGCCGGGCGGTCGCCCCGCCCGCGGGCGTCCGCAGCGACCTGTACGTCCTGCACGAGCTGGCCGGCCGGCTCGGCGTGGAGAAGGGCTTCTCGACCGACCCGGAGGAGGTCTTCGCGGAGCTGCGCCGCGCCAGCGCGGGCGGCCCGGCGGACTACTCGGGCATCACCTACCGCCGCCTGGCCGAGGAGAACGGCGTCTTCTGGCCGTGCCCGGAGGAACCGGCCGGGACGCCTGGAGCCGACGGCGGGGACGCACCCCGGGTCCCCCCGTCCGAGGGCCGGGCGCACGCCGGCGCGGCCGACGCCTCGGACACCTCGGACCCCGTACGCCATCCCGGCACCCCCCGCCTCTTCCTCGACCGTTTCGCCACCCCGGACGGGCGGGCCCGGTTCGTGGCCGTGGCGCACCGGGCGACCGCCGAGGAGCCGGACGCCGAGTACCCGCTGCTGCTGACCACCGGCCGGGTGGTGTCCCAGTACCAGTCGGGGGCGCAGACCCGGCGCGTGGCGGAGTTGAACGCGGCGGCGCCGGGACCGTTCGTGGAGCTGCACCCCCGGCTCGCGGCCCGGCTGGGCGCGGCCGACGGCGATCCGCTGGCCGTGGTCTCGCGGCGCGGCCGGGCCGTGGCGCCGGCCCGGATCACCGACACGATCCGCCCGGACACCGTCTTCATGCCCTTCCACTGGCCGGGCGAGGGCCGCGCCAACACCCTCACCAACCCGGCGCTGGACCCCACGTCCCGGATGCCGGAGTTCAAGTCGTGCGCGGTGCGGGTGGAGCGCGTGGAGGTCGTACCGCGGTCGTAGGGCCACGGTCGGAGCGCGCTTCGGCCGGGGGGCCGCGGCGGGCGGGGTGCGGGCTCGCGTAGGTTCGGGGTATGTCCGACAAAGAGCAGTACGACCTCGACGCCTACCTGGACCGGATCGGCTTCAAGGGCGAGCGGCGGGCCGACCTGGCCACCCTGCGGGGCATGCACCTGGCGCATTCGCTGGCGCTGCCCTTCGAGAACCTGGACCCGGTGACGGGCACGGCCCCCTCCCTGGCGCCCGGGGACCTGATGGCGAAGATGGTGCGCGGGCGGCGCGGCGGCTACTGCTACGAGCACAACACCCTGCTGCGGCTGGCGCTGGAGGCGCTCGGGTTCGGGGTGACCCCGCTGGCCGGCCGGGTGGTGCTGGGCGCCGAGGGCCCGCCCGGGAGCCGGCCGCGCACGCACGCGATGCTCCGGGTGGAGGTGGCGGGCGAGCCGTGGCCGTACCTGGCGGACGTGGGCTTCGGCGCGGTCGGCGCGCTGCTGCTGCCGGTGCCGCTGGTGTCCGGGACCGAGTACGAGGGCGCCGGGCGCCGGCACCGGCTGGTGCCGCTGCCGCACGAGGGGCCGCTGGAACTGTGGGAGTTGCAGGCGCGGGACCGGCTGACCGGGGGGTGGACCGGGCAGTACGCTTTCACCCTGGAGCCGTTCACGGCGGGCGACTTCGAGGTGTTCAACTGGTTCGTCGCCACCCACCCGCGCTCCCCGTTCACCCGCCGCCCCTACCTCCAGCGGACCCTGCCCGACGGCCGCCACCTCTCCCTGGACGGCGCCCGCCTGACGGAGACCCTCACCGACGGAACGGTCACCGAGCGGGCCCTGACCGAGGAGACCGAGGCACGGCGGGTGGTGGAGGAGCGGTTCGGGGTCGCGGTGCCGGCCGGGCTGACGCTGCTGGGCTGAGCCTCGCTTCGGCGAACTACACCGGTGACGCGGAGAACAAGAACCCGGCTTCGGCAAGGCGGCGCTGCGCTTCATGGACAAGCCCTCCCGGGACGGCGGTTCGGCGGACTACTGGAGTCCGTCGGTCGGCGACCTCGACGTCCACTACTCCTCCGGCGTCGCCAACCACTTCGCCTACCTGCTCGCCGAGGGCAGCGGCGCGAAGGCCGTCAACGGCGTCGGCTACGACTCGCCGACCTACGACGGCTCCGCCGTCACCGGCATCGGCCGGGACAAGGTCGGCGAGATCCGGTACCGGGCACTGACGGTCTACATGACGTCCTCCACCAACTACAAGGGCGCCCGCACGGCGACCCTGAACGCGGCGAAGGACCTCTACGGCGCGGGCGGCACGGAGTACAACGCCGTGGCGGCGGCCTGGAGCGCGGTCAACGTCAGCTGACCTCCGCCGTCCGCACATCGGGGCCGGTGTCCGCTCGGGCACCGGCCCCGGTGCGTGTACCGGCGGGCGCGCTGACGTGATGTCACCCGTTCACCGATGCCGCCACTCCATTCGTGTTCTTTTCATACTTCTTCCTTCCGGCCGTCCCGCACCCACGCCTGACCTGCCGGAACACCGCACGGGCTCACCCGGGCGGGCGGCCGGGCCGCCACCCGTTCACCGCATTCCCGACGCCTCCTCGGCAAGCGGGCCGACCGCCGAGCCACTTATCTCGGAAGGGCAGGGGCGCACCCCTGGACGAGTCGGACAAGCTCTGGGGAGCACCATGCGACGCACTGCCCGTCTCCTGGCCGGTACCGCGCTCGCCGTGGCCGCCACGGCACCCGCCCACGCCGCCCACGCCGTGGCCGCGACGGACCCGGCGGCACCGCTCACGGCCGCCCCGGCCGACCGGCTGGAGGTCCGGCCGGCCACCGTGACGCCCGGCGGCGAGATCACCGTGAGCACGGCCGCGTGCGGGTCCCCGGGCGCCGCGACCGGGGACGCGGGCGCGGTCGGCGCCGGCACCTTCCCGCTGGCGCCCGGCACCGGCGAAGGACGGCTGTCCGGCCGGTTCCGGGTGCCGCCGAGCGCCCAGCCGGGCACGTACGAGATCGTCGCCCGGTGTGCCGAGGGGGACCGGCAGGTGGCGGGCGACCTGGTGGTGGCGCTCAGCGCGGCGCACGGGCAGGTGCAGCCGCGGGGAAGCGTGAAGACAGGGGTCGGCGGCGGGCTGGGCCCCGACCCCGTGCAGACCACGGCGGGTGTGGCGGCACTGGCCGTCGCCGCCGCGGGCGGTACCTGGCTCCTGCATCGCCGGGCGAGAGGCGACGGGATCTGACGGACACCCTCCGCTGTCCGTCCACCGGTACCGCACATCCCGCCCCCTCCGGGTCCGACGCCCCTCGCGGCCCGGAGGGGGCGGGCATCCGACAGGGGGTCGCCTGATGGAGAGGGGTCGCGCATGCGTGCTGGGACGGCCGGGGGCGCCGGAAGAACCAAGCGTCGCCATGGGCATGTACCCGGGCACGAGCGGGGCCGGCGGGCCCGGCTCGGGGACGCCGTCATAGCCGCCGTCACCGTGGCGGCCCTCGGCTCGGGGGTGTGGCTGCTGGCCGGCACCGGTCCGCGCACCCCGCCGCAGCCGACGGCCGCCGAGGGCCGGGCCGAGCCCGGCGGCGACCGGCAGGCGGCCCCCGCCCTCGCGCCCTCGCCGCCGCTGCGCGTCCGCATCCCCGCGATCCGCGTCGACGCGCCCCTGACCGGCCTGTCCCTCACCCCTTCCGGCAGCCTGGACGCCCCGCCCGCCGGGGAGCGCAACCTGGCCGGCTGGTACGAGGCCGGGACCACGCCCGGGGAGACGGGCACCGCGATCGTCGCCGGCCATGTCGACAACGCCGACGGTCCCGCCGTCTTCTACCGCCTCGGCGCACTCAAGCGGGGCGACCGCGTCGAGGTGGACCGCCGGGACGGCACCGTGGCGCTGTTCACGGTGGACGCGGTGGAGGTGTACTCGGCCCGCGGCTTCCCCGACGACAAGGTGTACGGCGCCGCCCCCCGCCCCGAACTCCGCGTCATCACCTGCGGCGGCGGCTATTCGAAGACCACCGGTTACCAGGGCAACGTGGTGGTGTTCGCGCACCTGACGGGGAGCCGCTGAGCGCGCTCCGCGCGCCCTCAGCGCACCGCCGGCTCCACGCCCAGGACATGCCTCTTCCCCCACACGCCCAGCGGCGCCAGCGCCTCGTTCAGCTGGTGGCCGATCTCGGTCAGCGAGTACTCGACGCGGGGCGGCACCTCCGCGTAGTCCTCGCGGTGCACGATCCCGTCGGCCTCCAGTTCGCGCAGCTGCGCGGCGAGCACCTTCTCCGTGACGCCCGGCAGCAGCCGGCGCAGTTCCCCGAACCGCCGGACGCCCTCCTCTCCCAGCGCCCACAGGATCGACACCTTCCACTTGCCGTCGATGATGTCCATCGCCGCGTCGGTGCCGCAGACGTACGACCCCGGCCGTCGTCCCACCGGCATGCCGTTCCCCCTTCCGACCCGCAGGCTTTCCCGCGGGTAACCACCCACTCCAAAGTACGTACTTACGCGCGGTGACTCTCCGGAGGAGCCTAGTCGTCATGAGCGACAACCTCCCTTCCTCCGGCCCCCGTACCTCCCTGACCCTGCTCGGCACCGGTGCCATGGGCACCGCCCTCGGCCGCGCCTGGCTCGCCGCCGGGCACCCCCTGACCGTCTGGAACCGCACGCCGGAGCGGACGGCCGCGCTGACCGCCGAGGGCGCGGTGGCCGCCGACAGCGCGGCGGCGGCCGTGGCCGCGAACCGGCTCGTCGTGGCCTGCCTGCTGGACGACGCCTCGGTGGGCGCCGCCCTGGAGGGCGCCGACCTGGCCGGCCGGGACCTGGTGAACCTCACCACCGGCACCCCGGCCGACGCCCGCGCCCGTGCCGCCTGGGCCGCGGAGCGGGGCGCCCGGCTGCTGGACGGCGGGATCATGGCCGTACCGCCGATGATCGGCGCGCCCGGTGCCTTCGTGTTCTACAGCGGTGACCCGGAGCTGTTCGAGGAGCACCGGGACACCCTCGCCGTCCCGGCCGGCACCGAGTACGTGGGCGCCGATGCCGGGCTCGCCGCGCTGCACGACGTGGCGCTGCTGACCGGCATGTACGGCATGTTCGCGGGGATCACGAGCGCGTTCGCGCTGATGCGGGAGGCGGACGTGGCCCCCAAGGACTTCGCCCCGCTGCTCGTGCACTGGCTGAACGCGATGGCCGGCCAGGCGCACGGCATGGCCGACCGGCTGACGACCGGCGACTACACCTCCGATGTCGTCTCCAACCTCGCGATGCAGGTCGCGGGCACCGACACCCTGCTGCGCACGGCCGGGGAACAGGGGGTGAGCCCGGAGCTGATCACCCCCTTCTTCGACCTCATGCAGCGCCGCCTGGCCGACGGCCACGGCACGGAGGACACCACGGGCCTGGTGGAACTGCTGAGCACCCGCAGGCCCGCCGGGGCCCGGTGAGCCACCGGGGACCGACACCCCGGTCCCGATAACCGCGAGGTCCCGGTGAGCGCCACCGGGACCTTCGCGTGCTCCACCCCCTCACACCCCCCGCCCCGCCCCGCTGAGGGCAGCGTTCCTCCCGGGAAACAGATGTGATGCCGCCGGGTAACGTCGGGGCCGCACGCTCAAGGGCATGACCTCGAATACGCGTGTGGTGGTGATCGGCGCCGGCCTCGCGGGCGTACGGCTCGCCCGGCGGCTCGGCGAGCTGGGCACGCCCGCGCTGCTCGTCGGCGACGAGGAGCACGCGCCGTACAACCGGGTGCTGCTCGCCGAGGTGCTGGCCGGCCGGTACGCGCCGGAGGTGATCACCCTCCCGCCGCCGGCCGGCCTGCTGCGCGCCCGCGTCACCGGCATCGACCGGGCCGCCCGTACCGTCTCGTGCGCCGACGGCATGTCGATCGCCTACGACACGCTGGTCCTGGCCACCGGCTCCAACCCGGTGCTGCCCCCGCTGCGCGGCCTGTTCACGCCCGACCGGCGGCTTCCCGAGGGCGTCCACGCCTTCCGCACCCTGGACGACTGCCTGGGCCTGGCGAAGGCGGTGCGGCCGGGAATCCGCGCCGTCGTCATCGGCGGCGGCCTGCTCGGCGTCTCCGCGGCCCGCGCGCTGGCCGTCCGCGGCGCCCAGGTGGTCCTCGCCCAGCAGGCCGAACGGCTGATGGAGCGCCAGCTCGACCCGGACGCCTCCCGGCTGGTCCGGCACCACCTGACCGAGCTGGGCGTCGAAGTGCACACCGAGTGCCGGGTGCGGGACGTGCGCTGCGTGGCCGGCGCGGTCCGCTCGGTGGAGCTGGCCGACGGCTACGCCCTCGACGCCGACCTCGTCGTCCTCGCCTGCGGAGTACGCCCCCGTACCGGGCTCGCCGAGCAGGCGGGCCTCGCCGTGCGCAAGGGCGTCCTGGTGGACGACGAGCTGCGCACCTCCGACCCGTGCGTCCACGCCGTCGGCGACTGCGCCCAGCACGACGGCACGGTCTACGGCCTGGCCGCCCCGGCCCTCGAACAGGCCGAGGCGCTCGCCGAGTTGCTCGCGGGCGACGCCGGCGCGCGCTACCGCGGGACCCGTTCCCTGACCCGGCTGACCCTGACCGGTCCCGGCTCCCCCTTCGACCTCGCCGCGTTCGGCGAGACCGAGGCGCGCCCCGGCGACGACGTCGTGCGGCTCGCCGACGCCACCCGGGGCACCTACCGCAAGGTCGTCGTCCGCGACGACCGCCTGGTCGGCGGGGTCCTCGTCGGCGAACTCGGCACCGTCGGCGCGCTCGCCCGCGCCTGGGAGGGAGCGGAGCCGCTCCCCGGCGACGGGCCCCTGCTGCACCTGCTCACCAACGATGGAGGCTCCTGAATGACCGCCACCCCGGGGGCCACCCCCACGATCGTGCTCGTCGGCCACGGCATGGTCGGCCAGCGCTTCCTCGAGGCGCTGGCCGAGCGCGGCCTGACCGCCACGCACCGCGTGGTCGTGCTGTGCGAGGAGCCGCGTCCGGCGTACGACCGCGTGCAGCTCACCTCGTACTTCTCGGGAAAGACCCCCGAGGACCTCTCCCTGACCGACATGGAGTTCGTCAAGGACCACGGCATCGAGCTGCACGTAGGCGACCCGGCCGAGTCCATCGACCGCGCGGCGCGGACGGTGACCGCCCGGTCCGGCCTGGTCGTCGGCTACGACGTGCTGGTGCTGGCCACCGGCTCCTACCCGTTCGTGCCGCCGGTGCCGAACAAGGACGCCACCGGCTGCTTCGTCTACCGCACCATCGAGGACCTGCTCGCCATCGAGGAGTACGCGAAGTCCCGGGCCACCACGGGTGCCGTGGTCGGCGGCGGGCTGCTCGGCCTGGAGGCCGCCGGCGCGCTCAAGGGGCTCGGACTGAACACGCACATCGTGGAGTTCGCGCCGCGCCTGATGCCGGTGCAGGTCGACGAGGGCGGCGGCGCGGCCCTGCTGCGCACCATCGAGCAGCTGGGCCTGACGGTCCACACCGGCGTGGGCACCCAGGAGATCGTGACGGACGCCGAGGGTGCCGTGACCGGCATGAAGCTGTCCGACGGCTCCGAACTCGCCGCCGACATGGTGGTGTTCAGCGCCGGTGTCCGACCCCGCGACCAGCTCGCCCGGGACGCGGGCCTGACGGTCGGCGAGCGCGGCGGCATCGCGGTGGACGAGCGGTGCCGGTCCGTGTCCGACCCGCACGTCTTCGCGATCGGCGAGTGCGCGCTGGCCGCCGACGGCCGGGTGTACGGCCTGGTGGCGCCGGGCTACGAGCAGGCCGAGACGGCCGCGGCCACCATCGCCTCCGACGAGGCCGCCTTCACCGGCGCCGACCTGTCCACCAAGCTGAAGCTGCTCGGCGTGGACGTCGCCTCCTTCGGCGACGCGCACGGCACCACCGAGGACTGCCTGGACGTCGTCTACTCCGACTCGCGGGCGGGCCTGTACAAGAAGCTGGTCATCGGTGCGGACGGCACCCTGCTCGGCGGCATCCTGGTCGGCGACGCGGAGGCGTACGGCACCCTGCGCGCGCTCACCGGCTCGGTGCCCCCCGTCTCCCCCGAGTCGCTCGTCCTGCCCGCCGGCGCAGGCTCGGGGGCCCGGCTCGGGCCGTCCGCGCTGCCGGACGACGCGGTCATCTGCTCCTGCCACAACGTCAGCAAGGGCACCATCCGCGGCGCGGTCACCGAGCACCGGTGCACCACCGTGCCCGAGGTGAAGAAGTGCACCAAGGCCGGCACCGGCTGCGGCAGTTGTGTGAAGGTGCTGGGCCAGCTCGTCACCGCCGAGCTGGAGGCGTCCGGCGTCGAGGTCGACAAGGGCCTGTGCGGCTGCTTCGCCCAGACCCGCGAGGAGCTGTACGAGATCGTCCTCGCGCTGCGCGTCACGTCGTACCGGGAGCTGCTGGACCGCTTCGGCCGCGCCGACGCCCGGGGCGGGGAGGGCTGCGAGGTGTGCAAGCCGACGGTCGGCTCGATCATCGCCTCCCTCGCCCCCTCCATCGGCGCGAGCGGTTACGTCCTGGACGGCGAGCAGGCCGCGCTCCAGGACACCAACGACCACTTCCTCGCCAACCTCCAGAAGAACGGCTCGTACTCGGTCGTGCCGCGCATCCCCGGCGGGGAGATCGCGCCCGAGAAGCTGATCGTGATCGGCGAGATCGCCCGGGACTTCGGCCTCTACACGAAGATCACCGGCGGGCAGCGGATCGACATGTTCGGCGCCCGGGTGGAGCAACTGCCGCTGATCTGGGCCCGGCTGGTCGACGCCGGCTTCGAGTCGGGGCACGCCTACGGCAAGGCGCTGCGCACGGTGAAGTCCTGCGTGGGCTCCACCTGGTGCCGCTACGGCGTGCAGGACTCGGTGCGGATGGCGATCGACCTGGAGCTGCGCTACCGGGGCCTGAGGTCCCCGCACAAGCTGAAGTCGGCGGTCTCCGGCTGCCAGCGCGAGTGCGCGGAGGCCCAGTCGAAGGACTTCGGGGTGATCGCCACCGCGAGCGGCTGGAACCTGTACGTCGGCGGCAACGGCGGCGCCACCCCGCGCCACGCCGACCTGCTCGCCCAGGACCTGTCCGACGCCGAACTGGTCCGGTTGATCGACCGGTTCCTGATGTTCTACATCCGCACCGCCGACCGGCTGGAGCGCACCTCCACCTGGCTGGAGCGCATCCCCGGCGGCCTGGACCACGTACGGGACGTGGTGGTGCACGACTCGCTCGGCATCTGCGACGAACTGGAGCGGCTGATGCGGGAGCACGTCGCGCACTACCGGGACGAGTGGGCGGAGACCGTCAGCGACCCGGAGAAGCTGGCCCGGTTCGTGTCCTTCGTGAACGCCCCGGACACTCCCGACCCGGTGGTCTCCTTCGTCCCCGAGCGCGACCAGATCAAGCCCGACCTGCCGCTGCTGTCCATCGGGCTGCGGCCCGCCGACGACGTCCTGGAAGGAAGCGCCCAGCGATGACCCTGACAGTTGAGACGACCGGTCTGAAGGTCCAGCTCCGGCTCGCGGACGGCTGGTTCACGGTCTGCGACCTGAGCGTACTGGTCCCCGGTCGCGGGGTGGCGGCCCTGCTGCCGGACGGCCGCCAGGCGGCCCTCTTCCGGGACCGCGCGGACCGGCTGTACGCCGTCGGCAACCGCGACCCGTTCACCGGGGCGGCCGTCCTCTCCCGCGGCCTGACCGGCACCCACCAGGGCCGCCCCTTCGTGGCCTCCCCCCTACTGAAGCAGCGCTTCGACCTGGTCAGCGGCGCCTGCCTGGACGACGAGGCGGTGCGGATCGAGGTGTACGAGGTGCGCACGGCGTCGTGAGACCCAGGTATCTTGACGGATCGGTACAGTAAATCTAGGCTGCCGGGCATGGGCAGGACCAAGGAATTCGACCCGGACGCCGCACTCCAGTCGGCGCTCGAACTGTTCTGGCGGCGCGGCTACGAGGCCACCTCGATGGCCGACCTGGTCGAGCACCTCGGCATCGGCAAGGCGAGCCTGTACGCCACCTTCGGCAGCAAGCACGAGCTGTACCTGAGGGCGCTGGACCGGTACGGGCAGGCACAGAAGCCGATGCTGATCCGCGAGCTGTCCGCGCCCGGCCAGGTACTGCCGGCCGTGCGCGGCCTCGTCCGGCGGTTCGCCGCCGAGGCCGCCGCGGCGGCCACCCGGGAGCAGGGCTGCCTGGTCACCAACACGGCGGTCGAACTGGCCCCGCACGACCGGGAGGCCGCCCGCCGGGTGGAGCACAGCTGGGACACCGTCGAGACCCTGCTGCACTCCGCCCTGGTGCGCGCCCAGGCACAGGGCGAGCTGGCGCCGGACCGCGACCCACTGGCCCTCGCCCGGATGCTGTTCGTCCTGCTCCAGGGGCTCAGGGTGGTCGGCAAGGCGTCGGCGGACCCGGCCCGGGTGCGGGACGCGGCGGAGCAGGCCCTGGCACTGCTGGACTGACCCCGAGGACGCGCGCCTCTTCTTACGGAGGCGCGTTTTTCCGGCCCTCATACTGAACCGATCGTTCTAGACAAAAGGGACTTCGTCATGTCGCACCGCTTCTCCGGCCGGACCGCACTCGTCACCGGCGCCGGCTCCGGCATCGGCCGCGGGGTGGCCCTCGCCCTCGCCCGGGAGGGCGCCCAGGTCGTCGTCGCCGGCCGGCGCCGCGCCCCGCTCGACGAGACGGTGGCGCTGATCGAAGCCGAGGGCGGCAAGGCGCTCGCCGTGGCCGCCGACGTCTCCCGCGCCGCGGAGGTGCGGGACCTGGTGGCCGCCGCCGTGGACCGGTTCGGCTCGCTGGACGTGGCGGTGAACAACGCCGGTGTCCTCCAGGGCCGCGGGCGCACCGTGGGCGAGCTGCCCGAGGAGGACTGGCGCCGGATGATCGACGTCAACGTCACCGGGGTCTTCCTCGCCCTCCAGGCCGAGATCGCCCGGATGCGCACCCAGCCGAACGGCGGCGCCATCGTCAACATCGCCTCCCGGATCGGCGCGCACAGCCGGCTGCCCGGCGTCGGGGGCTACGCCGTCAGCAAGGCGGCCGTGTCGGTCCTCACCCGGTCCGCCGCCCTGGACCACATCGCCGACGGGGTGCGCATCAACGCCGTCAGCCCCGGCTCCACCGCCACCGACATGTCCTTCAAGCCCGGCGAGACCGAGGCCGACCGCGCCGCGCGGATGCGCACCGAGGTGCCGCTCGGCCGGGTCTCCACCATCGAGGAGGTGGCCGCGGCGGTGCTGTACCTCGCCTCGGACGACGCGGCCTCGGTGGTCGGCGCCGACCTGGTGATCGACGGCGGCTCCACGGCCTGAACCGGCCCGGCCCCGCGGCCCGAACCGGCCCGGCCCCGCGGGTCGGCCGGCCCCGTTCCGGACGGTCGGCCGGTCCCGTTCCGGGTGGTCAGTCGATCCCGGACCGCTCCACCCCGGCCACGATCCACCGCTGGAAGCACAGGAACACCAGCAGCAGCGGCAGGATCGACACGGCCGCCGCGAGGAACAGCTCGTGCAGCCGTACGACCTGCGCGGTGGTGAACGAGGACAGGGCCACCTGCACCGTCCAGGCGCTCTGGTCCTGCCCGATCACCAGCGGCCACAGGAAGGAGTTCCACGCGCCGAGGAACACGATCGTCCCCACGGCCGCGAACACCGGGCGGCTGTTGGGCACGACGACCCGCCAGTACGTCCGCCAGTACCCGAGCCCGTCCACCTGGGCGGCGTCCTCCAGCTCCCGGGGGAAGCCGAGGAAGTACTGCCGGAAGACGAAGCAGGCGAACGCGGAGAACAGCGTCGGCACGATCAGACCGCGCAGCGTGGAGATCCAGCCCAGCGACGACACCAGCACGAAGCTGGGCACGAAAGTGACGGCCGCCGGGACCAGCAGGGTGCCCAGGATGCCGTAGAACACCTTGCCGGCGTGCCGGTAGGGGATGCGGGCCAGGCCGTAGCCGGCGAGGGAGGCGAGCAGCAGGGTGCCGAGGGTGGTGGCGACGGCGATCAGCGCGGAGTTGAGCAGGGACCGGGCGAACGGCACCGACGGGTCCTGGAACAGCTCCTGGACGTTGCCCCACCGCACGTCGGCGGGGAAGAAGGTCCACTCCGGGGAGGTGATGTCCCGCTCGTCGGCCAGCCCGTTGCGCACCAGCAGGTAGAAGGGGATCAGGAAGAGCAGGGCGAGCGCGGTCAGCAGGGCCAGCCTGAGCGCCCGCCCGGCCCGCACCAGGGCGTCATCCATCGCCGTCCGTCCTTCCCAGCCGCAGCCAGCGTGCCTGTGCCACCGTGACGGCCGCGATGACCAGCGCCAGGATCACCGCGCCCGCGCTGCCGAGGCCCAGGTTCTGCCCCTGCCCGAGCGCGGTGTAGTAGAGGTAGACCAGCGGCGGCCGGGCGTACGGCGGGTAGCCCCGGGCGTCGGACAGCAGGTTGTAGAACTCGTCGAAGGCCTGGAAGGCGTTCACGACGAGCAGCAGCAGCACCGCCACCGAGGTGCCCCGCAGCTGCGGCAGGGTGATGTGCCGCAGCACCGTCCAGCCGGGCCGGGCCCCGTCCACGGCCGCCGCCTCGTACAGCGCCGGGTCGATCCGCTGGAGCCCGGCGAGGAACAGGATCATGTAGAACCCGGCCTGCAACCACAGCCGTACGGTGACGATGACCAGCCAGTACCAGGGCGGGTCGGTGGTGGACAGCCAGGCGACGGGGTCGCCGCCGAACCAGCCCAGCACGGTGTTCGCCAGCCCGAACCGCACCCCGTTGAAGAGCGACATCTTCCAGATCAGCGCGGCCACCACATAGCTGCACGCGGCCGGCAGGAAGAACACCGACCGGAAGAACGCCCGCGCCCACCGGACCCGGTTGACCATCAGGGCTAGGGCCAGGGAGAACCCGTAGGTGACCGGCACGATGAAGGCGGTGAAGAGCAGGAAGGTCTTCAGGCTGTCGCGGAACGCCGCGTCCCGCAGCATCGCCGCGTAGTTGTCGAGGCCGGTGAAGTGCGTGGGGGTGACGGTGTTGTGCGCGTCGAAGAAGCTCAGGCCCACGCTCCACAGCAGCGGTACGTAGGTGAACAGGGCGAGCCCGAAGGCGAACGGCCCGACGAACACCCAGAACCACAGGGCTCCGCGCCGCCTCACGCGCGCACCCTGGCGATCTCCTCCGCCACCTTCCGCACGGCCGACCGCAGTTCGCGCTCCGGGTCCGCCCCGCCCTTGATGATCCGGCTGAGGGCGTCCTGGTAGGCGGTCTGGCCGGCCGGGGTCCACAGCAGCGGCCGGGCGTAGCCGTGGTCGACGGTGAACCGTACGACGTCGGCGGCCGGGCCCTCGCGCAGCGGGGCGGCCTCGGCCGCGAGGGAGCGCCGGGCGGGGATGTGGAAGCCGTAGGAGAGCGCGAAGTCCTTCTGGTAGTCGGTGCGTTCGACCCACAGCCACTTCACGTACGCCTTGGCCAGATCCTTGTGCCGGCTGCGCGCGCTGACGGCGGCGCCGTAGGCCCCCACGGGCACGGCGGGCCGGCCGCGGTCGCCGTCCCCCGGGAACGGCAGCACCCCGAAGTCGTCGCCGAGTTCGCGCTTGATCCGGGGCAGCGCCCACAGGCCGGACCACTGCATCGCGGTGAGCCCCTGGAGGAAGGCGGAGGGGTCGGACCAGTCGGCGGGCGCGCCGAGGAGCAGGGACTCGTCGGCGTACAGCCGGTGCAGTTTGCCGAGGGTGCGGGCGGCGGCGGGATCGTCGAAGCCGACCCGGCCGTCGTCGGTGACGAGCGGGAATCCGGCGGCGTACAGGGGAGTCGCGCCCAGGACCCCGGCGCCTCCGTCGTTGCCGAGGAAGAGTCCCTTGGTCTTGCGGTCGGTGAGTTCGCGGGCGGCGTCGACGAGGGCGTCCAGGGTGGTGGGCGGCTCCACGCCGGCGTCACGCAGCAGGCTCTTGCGGTAGTACAGCAGTTGGGTGTCGATGACCTGCGGAATCCCGTAGACCCGCCCCTCGTGGGTCTTCGGCGCGAGCACGGCCGGGTTGAAGTCGTCCTTGACGCCCGCCAGCAGATCGGTGAGATCGAGGACCTGGCCGCCTCTGATCTGGTCGAGGGTGGGCCCGTCGACCTCGAAGACGTCGGGCCCGGAGTCGGTGAGGAGGGCGGCGGCGGTCTGCTGGTCGTAGTTGCCCGGCCGCCACTGCACCGAGACGTCGGCCTCGCGGAAGGCGGTGGCGTACCGCTGGACGGCCCGTTCGGTGCCCGGCTCGCCGTACTGGTGGTACCAATGGGACAGCCGGGGCCCCGAACCGCCGCCCCCGCGCCCGGTGTTCGACCCGCACGCCGTGAGGAGTCCGGCTCCCGCGCCCGCGGCCAGCAGTGTCCTGCGGCTGATCGTCATCATGTGCCCCCTGACGTCCGTCATCGATGCACGGCCCAACGATCAACCATGCGCGGCGATTACGAAAGACGCGTTGCGGCCGTGTGTCGGCGTTCGCCCCTCGCTGGGCACCCGGTACCCGTGTCCCCGGTACCGGTGCACAACTTTTCCGCTCCGGGACGCATCCAACACAGCGACCCACATGCACCCTTCGCCTCGAAGAAGGAGAATGTGCCCATGTTCTCGAAGCCGAATCCGACGACTCCGCCTCCCGGCCGGCGCCCCACGGGACGCTCCCGGGTCCCGCGCGGACGCGGCCCGGTGACCGCGCTGGCCGTCGCGCTGCTGGGCGTCACGGCGGCCGGTACCGCCTGGAGCGCGACACCGGCGGCGGCCCGGACCACGGCGGCCATACGGACCTGCGCGGTGAGCGACCTGTATCTGTCCATGGGCGCCAAGGAGGGCGCGGCCGGCTCCCTGTACTGGCCGGTCCGGTTCACCAACACCAGCACGAGCGCGTGCGCCCTGCGCGGCTACCCGGGCGTGAGCGTCCTGGACGGCGCCCACCACCGCATCGGCCCGGCGGCGAAGCACAGCGGCCGCGGCTACGGCACCGTCACCCTCTCCCCCGGCCGCACCGCCACGGCGGTCCTGCGCACGACCAACGGCCCGGTCGGCGGCCCCTGCGAGCCCACCGGCACCTACCTCCGGATCTACCCGCCGGCGTCCCGCACGGCCACCCTGGTCCCGGCCCCGTGGAAGACCTGCTCGGGGGTGTTCCAGACGGGGCCGGTGAACACGGACGGCACGTTCTGACCGAAGCACGCAGCCGGAGGCGCCCACTCACCGGAACGGGCGCCTCCGCCCCGCGTCAGGGCCGGGCACACCGCCGGACCTCGCTCGGCACCGTCAGGCCCGCCGCTCCTGGCGGGAGCCGCGCCGGCGGGTGATCGACATCAGGTCGCTCGGGGCGTCCAGTTCCAGTCGATGCCGGCGGCCCCGGGGCACGATCACGGCGGTGCCCGCCCGCAGCCGCACCATCTTCTTCCGGGCCGTCCTCGTCGAGGGGACGGACGTACAGCCGTACGCCGCCGGACAGACAGCACACGGCCTCCTCGCCGTCGGGGTGCGTCTCCCAGTGGTCGGCGTGCACATCCGCGTCCGTCTCCACGGGGAAGGCCGCCACTTGCCAGACCCCGGGGTCGCCGTCCGTCATCCGGCGGGCGCCGGCCCGGACGTCACCGTCGGGCCGGAACCGCAGCGCCGAGGCAAACAGGTCGACGGTGGTGAGGGTCATGTCGGGGTTCCTTCCAGTCGGTTGCCGGCACGGACGGCGGGCTGCCGCACCTCGCCGGGTGCGGTCGGCCCGCGCCTGGGCAGTACGCCGATCGCCACGGCCGCCGCCGGCACGAAGAGACCCGCGCTGACGGCCAGGCCCAGTGCGTAACCGGCGGTGGGGTCGGCGGCAGCGCCGGTGCGACGGGCGGCGACCGTGGCGAGGACGGCGAGGCCCAGACATCCCCCGAGCTGTCGGGCGCTGTCGAGCACACCGGAGGCCGTTCCGGCCTCCTCGGGGCGGATTCCGGTGGTCGCGGCGGCTGCCGCGGGGGCCGGCACCAGCCCGGCACCGAGGCTGGTGAGCAGGGACGGGCCGAGCACATCGGTGAGGAAGCCGCCGTGCGGGCCGATGCGGGCGAACCAGGCCGGGCCCGCGGTGGCGAGCAGGGAGCCGGTGACCAGCGAGGCGCGGGGCGAGCGGGCGGCGGTGACACGGGTCGCGACCGCGGTGCCCGCGACCAGGCGGTCCACGCCTACCGCGCCATCTGGTACTACACGGCCGGTGAAATCCTGGTCCGCGCGACAGCGAGCCGGCGCCGCACGACCGACGCCCGGGCCACCTATCGTGACCGGGTCTTCATCGACTTGGACCCGGCCGAACTCCCCCACCTGTCCCAAGTCGCCGACCGCTGGGCGGGCCTGACCGCGGAAGACACCTACGAACTCGGCCTGCGTGCACTGCTGAACGGCTTCTCGGCCACCCATTGAGCCGAGCCGCACGGCATTGACTCTCACTCCTCCTTTTGTTCATCACGAAACCATCACTCGCCTTCACAGGCGGCGCCCCGCAATTACGGTGGTCGGCACGTGCCACCGCCCGGGGTACGCGCCATCGCCTGAGGGGGGCACCCATGACGAACCCGTACATCCCGCCGTCCACGCCGGCCGCGCCCCGGAGCCCCCGGTGGGCCCGGAAGCGCTACGCGCTCCCCGCCCTCGCCCTCGCGCTCTTCGTCGGCGTGGGCATAGGCGCCGCGGGCGAGGACCCCGCGTCCGACACGAAGCCGACCGCCGCCCAGCCCCGCCCGACCGTGACCGTCACGGCGACAGCCACGGCCACGCACACCGCGGACCCCGAGCCCGCTCCCACCGTGACCGAGACCCGTACCGTGAAGGTCACCACGACCGTCACGGCCCAGCCGGCGTCCGGCGGCGGCACGTCCGGCGGCGAAGCCGCCGACGCCGACGGCTCCGGCAGCGTCCCCTACGCCAACTGCACCGCGGCCCGCGCCGCCGGCGACACCCCCCTGTACGCGGGCGACCCGGGCTACGACTCCCACCTCGACCGGGACGGCGACGGCGTGGCCTGCGAGTGACCGAGCCGGCCCTGGCCATCACCTCGCCCCGGAGGCGACCCGGGCCGTCGACGCGTGCGCCCGCGCGCTGGACGGCACCGAGGAGGTACGCGCCCGTGCCGGGCGGTCCGCCGACACCCGGGCGGTGAGCGGGCGGGACGCGCAAAGGGGCGGCACCCCCGCACTGGGGTGCCGCCCCTTCTCTTTCGTGCGCCGGGGCCGTCGTCGATCGGTGAGGGTCGGGGACCGGCGACGGCTCCGGGGACTGGGGGTCAGCGGTGGTCGCTGCCCGCCGACTGGGTGGCCGCGCGGCCCGCTTCCAGACGGGCGACCGGGATGCGGAACGGGGAGCAGGAGACGTAGTCCAGGCCCGCCTCGTGGAAGAAGTGGACCGACTCCGGGTCGCCGCCGTGCTCGCCGCAGACGCCCAGCTTGAGGTCGGGGCGGGTGCGACGGCCGGCCTCCGCGGCCGACCTGACCAGGGAGCCGACGCCGTCCTTGTCGATCGTCTCGAACGGGCTGACGCCGAAGATCCCCTTCTCCAGGTAGGCGGTGAAGAACGAGGCCTCCACGTCGTCGCGGCTGAAGCCCCACACCGTCTGCGTCAGGTCGTTCGTGCCGAAGGAGAAGAACTCCGCCGCCTCGGCGATCTCGCCCGCCGTGAGCGCGGCGCGCGGGAGTTCGATCATCGTGCCGATGGCCAGCTTGAGCTTCGTACCCGTCGCCGCCTCGACCTCCGCGATGACCTGGTCCGCGTCCTCGCGGACGATCTCCAGCTCCTGGACCGTGCCGACGAGCGGGATCATGATCTCCGCGCGCGGGTCGCCCTTGGCGGCCTTGCGCTCGGCCGCCGCCTCCGCGATCGCGCGGACCTGCATGGTGAACAGGCCGGGGATGACCAGGCCGAGGCGTACGCCGCGCAGACCCAGCATCGGGTTCTGCTCGTGCAGCCGGTGCACCGCCTGGAGCAGCCGCAGCTCGTTCTCGTGCGGCTCCTGCCGGGACTCCGCCAGGGCCACCCGGACCGACAGTTCGGTGATGTCGGGGAGGAACTCGTGCAACGGCGGGTCCAGCAGCCGGATCGTCACCGGCAGGCCGTCCATCGCCTCGAACAGCTCCACGAAGTCCTGCTTCTGGAGCGGCAGCAGGGCCTTCAGGGACGCCTCGCGCTCGTCCTCGGTGTCGGCGAGGATGAGGCGTTCGACCAGCTCGCGGCGGTCGCCGAGGAACATGTGCTCGGTGCGGCACAGGCCGATGCCCTGGGCGCCGAAGCGGCGGGCCCGCAGCGCGTCCTCGGCGTTGTCGGCGTTGGCCCGCACCCGCAGCCGGCGCTTGCGGTCGGCGAAGGCCATCATGCGGTGCACGGCCTCCACCAGCTCGTCGGCGTCGTCGGCGCCCGGGTGCATGCGGCCCTCGAAGTACTCCACGACCGGGGACGGCACGACCGGGACCTCGCCCAGGTACACCTTGCCCGTGGAGCCGTCGATGGAGATCACGTCGCCCTCCTCGACGACGTGCCCGCCGGGGACCGTCATACGGCGCCGCTTGGTGTCGACCTCCAGCTCCTCCGCGCCGCACACGCAGGTCTTGCCCATGCCCCGGGCGACCACGGCCGCGTGGGAGGTCTTGCCGCCCCGGGAGGTGAGGATGCCCTCGGCCGCGATCATGCCGTCCAGGTCGTCGGGGTTGGTCTCCCGGCGGACCAGGATGACCTTCTCGCCCGAGCGGGACCACTTCACGGCCGTGTACGAGTCGAAGACCGCCTTGCCGACCGCCGCGCCCGGCGAGGCCGCGATGCCCCGGGCCACCTGCTCGACCTTCGCGTCCTCGTCGAAGCGCGGGAACATCAGCTGGGCCAGCTGGGCGCCGGTGACGCGCTGGAGCGCCTCCGTCTCGTCGATCAGACCCTGGTCCACCAGCTGCGTGGCGATCCGGAAGGCCGCGCCCGCCGTGCGCTTGCCGACGCGGGTCTGGAGCATCCACAGCCGGCCGCGCTCGATGGTGAACTCGATGTCGCAGAGATCCTTGTAGTGGTTCTCCAGGGTCTCCATGATCTTCATGAGCTGGTCGTACGACTTCTTGTCGATCCGCTCCAGCTCGGCCAGCGGGACGGTGTTGCGGATGCCCGCGACCACGTCCTCGCCCTGGGCGTTCTGGAGGTAGTCGCCGTAGACGCCCTGGTGGCCGGAGGCGGGGTCGCGGGTGAAGGCGACGCCCGTGCCGGAGTCGGGACCGAGGTTGCCGAAGACCATCGAGCAGACGTTGACGGCGGTGCCCAGGTCGTGCGGGATGCGCTCCTGACGGCGGTAGAGCCGCGCGCGGTCGCCGTTCCAGGAGTCGAAGACCGCCTTGATGGCGAGGTCCATCTGCTCGCGCGGGTCCTGCGGGAAGTCCCGGCCGGCCTCCTTCTTGACGATCTTCTTGAAGGTGGTGACCAGCTTCTTCAGGTCGGCGGCCTCCAGGTCGGTGTCGACCGTGACCTTCTTGGCGGCCTTGGCCTTGTCCAGGGCCTCCTCGAAGAGGTCGCCGTCGACGCCGAGGACGGTCTTGCCGAACATCTGGATGAGGCGGCGGTAGGAGTCCCAGGCGAACCGCTCGTCACCGGCCTGGGCGGCCAGGCCCTGCACGGAGGCGTCCGACAGGCCGATGTTCAGGACGGTGTCCATCATGCCGGGCATGGAGAACTTGGCGCCGGAGCGGACCGAGACCAGCAGCGGGTTGTCCGCCTGGCCCAGCTTCTTGCCCATCTTGCGTTCCAGGGCGTCGAGGTGCGCACTCACCTCGTCACGCAGTGCCGCCGGTTCCTCGCCACTTTCGAGGTAGACCTTGCAGGCTTCCGTGGTGATGGTGAAGCCGGGAGGGACCGGCAGACCGAGGTTGGTCATCTCGGCGAGATTGGCACCCTTGCCGCCGAGGAGGTCCTTGAGGTCCTTGTTGCCCTCGATGAAGTCGTAAACGAACTTCGGCGCGTGGGGTTCTTTGTTTTCCGACACGGGTCTCGACTCCTTGAGGCCACGGTGGCTGCCCTGACGGCGAGGAACATACCCAGATCGAAGGTGGTTGGGTACGTCTACTTGCCCGTCATGCGCCTGTAACCACCCGTCCGCCAGCGGATCGAAAGTCAAAGCTTGGCAAGCCTGACGGAGATCATGTTTTCACTTCTTAAACGCACCACTGCCCACAGGTGCGGTTTGCCGCTCACATGAGCGCCCATCGGTACGACTGATTTCGATCGCTGAACGATCGAGGGGTGGCACCCAGTGCCACCCCTTGGAGAAGTGCAGTCGCCCATGGTCCGCTCATCTGAGCGCTACCCCTATCAAGGGTGGCGAGAATCACGCTGCCACAGGCCGCCGGATTCCACCATGCGGACGACGCCTCGGACACCAGTCGGAAGCGGAAACACGGCCGTCACACCCGCCCTCGCCACCCGCCGTCGCCCCCGCCCGGAACCGCGCCGGCGCCGACCGGCCGGGGGCCGGGGCGTCGGGTGCCGGGGCGTCGCGGATGGTGTGACCGGGACGGGTTTTGGACCGGTCGTACCGGAGAAGGTGCCAGGCGGAGGGGACCAGAGACGGTTCCGGACCCCGACCCCGGTCACGCCACCCCCGCGGACCCTCCCCGTCACACCCCCATCGCCGCGAGCCGCTCCTCCACCCGCTCCGGTGCGTACAGGTGCTCCACCACCAGCGCCCCGGCGCCGACCAGCCCCGCCCGGTCGCCGAGCCGGGAGGTGACCACGTCCAGGTGGGCCGTGGAGCGGGGCAGCGCCCGCTGGTAGAGCAGCTCGCGCACGCCGGTCAGGAACGGCGTCCCGGCCAGGTCGCCCGCGATCATCAGCACGCCCGGGTTGAGCAGGGTCACCACCGTCGCCAGCACGTCCCCGACCCGGCGCCCGGCCTCCCGCGCCAGCGCGGCGGCCTCCGGGTGCCCGGCCGCCAACAGGTCCCGCACATCGGAGCCGGAGGTGGCCGGCACCCCGGACGCGGCCAGCCGCCGGGCCACCGCGCCCCCGCTGGCGACCGCCGCCAGGCAGCCCTGCGAACCGCACCGGCACAGCGCGTCGGCGCCGACCCGGATGTGCCCGATGTCGCCCGCGCCGCCGTCCGCGCCCCGGTAGATCGAGCCGTCCACCACCACCCCGGCGCCGATACCGGTGGACACCTTGACCAGCACGAAGGCCGTGCAGTCGGGATATCCGGTGCGCTGCTCGCCGTAGGCCATGAGGTTGGCGTCGTTGTCGACCAGCACGGGTATCGCGGGCGCCCCCGTGCGCTCGGTGAAGGCGCGCGCCATCCGGCCGCGGATGTCGTAGCCGTCCCAGCCCGGCATGATCGGCGGCTGCACCACCCGGCCGGTCTCGCTGTCCACCGGGCCCGGCACCGCGAGCCCGATCCCGCACACCTCCTCGGCCCGGTGCCCGGCCTTGGTCAGCAACTCCTCGAACCAGCCGCCCAGTTCGCCGAGGACCGCCTCCGGCCCCTCCTCCACCACCAGCGTGCCGGCCTGCTCGGCGAGGAGCTCGCCGGTCAGCGAGAGCACGGCCGCGCGGGCGTGCCGGGTGTCCAGGTCGGCGGCCAGGACCACCGCGTGGGAGTCGTCGAACTCCAGGGTGATGGAAGGGCGTCCGCCGAGCGGCGAGTCGACCGGGCCGCCGGCGCCCTCGCGCAGCCAGCCCGCCCGGAACAGCCGGTCCAGGCGCTGGCCGACGGTGGCCCGGGACAGTCCGGTCGCCTGCTGGAGCGCCCCGCGCGTCACGGCCCGGCCGTTGCGCACGAGCGCGAGCAGATCGCCGGCTCCCGCCTGGCCTCCGCTCCTGCCGCTCCTGCCGGGCCTTCCCGGACGTCCGGTCATGCGCACCCCCTTGTGTTTCTCCAGCTTGCCTTACATATTGAGTTTTGCGTGTTAAATAGACGTAACCCTACGGTGGCCGCAGCCGAACCGCTCGTGCGGCCGGACGTCTTCGGGGAGCCCCGAGTGGATCGCACCGCCCAGCTCAGTACCCGTCCCCTCCCGTACGAGATCGCATACGATCCACCGACCGCACCGCCGTCCCCGCACGTCAGGGCCGCCCGGGTGCTCGCGGCGAACTGGACCGGCGCCTCCACGGTCCCGTCCAGGAAGCTGTACCCGCACCAGTGGTCCTGGGACTCCGCGTTCATCGCGATCGGGCTGCGGCACGTCTCCCCGGCCCGGGCCCAGACGGAGCTGGAGACGCTGCTGGCCGCGCAGTGGGCCGACGGGCGCGTCCCGCACATCGTCTTCAACCCCTCCGTCCCGCTCGACGCCTACTTCCCGAGCCCCGACTTCTGGCGCTCCTCCACCGCCGGGCACGCCGCGGGCGCCCCGCGCACCGTACAGACCTCCGGCATCGTGCAGCCACCGGTGCACGCGCTGGCCGCCTGGCTGGTGCACCGCGCCGACCCCGCCCTGTCCCGCTCCCGCGGCTTCCTGGCCCGGGTCTACCCGAGGCTCGCCGCCTGGCACCGGTATCTGCTGCACCGGCGCGACCTCGGCGGCGCCGGGCTGGTGTCCGTGGTGCACCCGTGGGAGCAGGGCATGGACAACAGCCCCTGCTGGGACGCTCCGCTGGCCCGGGTCACCCCGGCCCCGGCCCGCTCCTTTCGCCGCGCCGACCTCGACCACGGCGCGGCGGAGGACCGGCCGACCGACCTGGACTACGGCCGGTACGTGCGGCTGGCCGCCGACTACCGGGACCGTGGATACCGGGACGGGCCGGGCGGGGAACACGGCGCCGGAGACGGGGAGTTCGCCGTGGAGGACCCGGCGTTCAACGCCCTGCTGATCGCCTCCGAGCACGCCCTCGCGCGGATCGCCGAGGAACTGGGCGCCACCGGTGCCGCCCGCAGGGAGCGCGCCGAGCGGCTGACGGCGGCCCTGGTGGAGCGGCTGTGGGAGCCGGCCGCCGGGATGTTCCTGTGCCGGGACCTGCGCGGCGGCGGCCTGCGGCCCGAACGCTCGGTCTCCGGGCTGGTCCCGCTGCTCCTGCCCGGCCTGCCCCGCGCGCTCGCCGCCGCGCTGGTGGACACGCTGCGCGGACCGCACTTCTCGCTCGGCGACCGCACCCGGCTGGCGCCGAGCTACGACCTGCTCGGAGAGTCCTTCGACCCGCACCGCTACTGGCGTGGCCCGGCCTGGTTCAACACCAACTGGCTGCTGGAGCGCGGACTGCGGGCGCACGGCGAGACGGCCGCGGCCGACGCCCTGCGCGCGGCGTTCCTGCACCTGGCCGACGCCACCGGCTACGCCGAGTACGTCGACCCGTACACCGGTGAGCCCTGCGGGGCCACCGGCTTCAGCTGGACGGCGGCGCTCGCGCTGGACCTGTACCACCGCGAGCCCGCATCACATGGACGTCAAAGGCCGGACAAGAGCCCGTCAAGGGGCGTGTCCGCGCCCGGCACCGGCACGTTCGACAGGAGTGACCAAGGAGGGGACCGGGGATGACGGACCGGCATCATCTGCTCGTGCACGGCGCCACCTTCGCCGCCGTGGGCGACCGCGGCGACATCGGCGGAGTACGCGGCGGCGGCCTTCCGGACGGGTTGTTCGTCCGGGACGCCCGGCACCTCAGCCGCTGGCAGCTCACCGTCGACGGAGCGGTGCCCGAGGTGCTCAGCCCGGTGACGGACGGGGAGGAGGCGCGCTGCGTACTGGTCCCGCGCGGCGGCCGGCAGGAGCCGCCGGCCTGCACCGTCTTCCGCGAACAGGCCGTCGGGGACAGCTCGTTCGTGGAATCGCTGAAGATCACCAGCAACCGCCCGGTACCCACCACCGTACGGCTCGCGCTCACCGTCGACGCCGACTTCACCGACCAGTTCGAACTCCGCTCCGACCACCGCACCTACGTCAAGACCGGTGCGGTACGCTCCCGCCAACTCCTCCCCGACGGCATCGAGTTCGCCTACCGCCGGGCCGACTGGCGGTCCCGCACGGCGATCACCGCCGACCCCGCCCCGGACGCCGTGGAGGAGACCGGCACCGGCGCCCGCCGCCTGGTGTGGTCCCTCGACGTCGCACCGCACGGCACGACCGAGCTGCTGCTGCGGGTGATCGCCCGCCCGCACGGCGAGAAGCGCGCGCTGCGCGTGCCCCGCGACCCGGCCGCCGTACACCGCCAGCAACGCGCGCGGGAGGAGCGGTTCGCCGAGGGGGTGGCCTTCCCCACCGGTTGGCCGGAGCTGGCCGCGGCCTGTGTCCGGGGCCTCGCCGACCTCGCCGCGCTCCAGGTGCCGGCCGGCGGACCGGACGGCGAGGACCTGCGCGTCCCGGCGGCCGGCGCGCCCTGGTTCCTCACCCTGCTGGGCCGGGACGCGCTGATCACCTCCCTGTTCACCCTGCCCTACCGCCCCGGGCCGGCCGTCCACACCCTGCTCGCCCTGGCCGCCACCCAGGCGACCGGCACCGGTGACGCCCCGGTCGCCCAGCCCGGCAAGATCGTGCACGAGGTGCGGCACGGGGAGCTGGCCCACTTCGGGCAGGTGCCGTTCGGCCGCTACTACGGCTCGGTGGACGCCACCCCGCTGTTCCTGGTGCTGCTCGGCGCGTATGTCGAGCAGACCGGTGACACGGCCCTGGCCCACCGGCTGGAGCCGCACGCCCGGGCCGCCATCGGCTGGATGCTCGACCACGGCGGGCTGACCTCCCGCGGCTACCTCGTCTACCGCGCCGACGAGGGCGGCCTCGCCAACCAGAACTGGAAGGACTCCCCCGGCGCGATCTGCTGCGCCGACGGCACCCGGCCCACCGGCGCGGTGATGGCGGCGGGCGCGCAGGGCTACGCGTACGACGCGTTGCGCCGTACGGCGTCGGTGGCGCGCGGGGTGTGGGGCGACGAGACGTACGCGGCGCTGCTGGAGCAGGCGGCGGCCGATCTGCGGGACCGGTTCCAGCGGGACTTCTGGATGCGGGAGCGGTCGTTCCCGGCGCTCGCGCTGGACGGCCAGGGCCGGCAGATAGACGCGCTCGCCTCCGACGCCGGGCACCTGCTGTGGTCCGGGCTGCTGGACAAGGAGTACGGCGAGGTGGTGGGCCGGCGGCTGCTGGAGCCGGACTTCTTCTCCGGCTGGGGCGTGCGCACGGTGGCCTCCGGGCAGCCGGCCTACCACCCGCTGTCCTACCACCGCGGCTCGGTCTGGCCGCACGACAACGCCCTGATCGCGCTGGGCCTCGCCCGCTACGGACTGCACGACGAGGCCCGTACGGTGGCGCACGCGCTGCTGGACGCGGCGGCGGTGACCGGGTACCGGCTGCCGGAGGTGTGGGCCGGGTACGGGCGGGACACGCACGGTGAGCCGGTGCCGTATCCGCACGCGTGCGGCCTGGAGGCCCGCTCGGCGGCGGCACCGCTGGCCCTGCTGACGGCGGTGGGGGGCGTCTGACCGCTCCTCGCAGGGGTCGGGGTCCGGGGCGGAGCCCCAGGCGGGGTCCGGGGCGGAGCCCCAGGCGGGGTCCGGGGCGGAGCCCCAGGCGGGGTCCGGGGCGGAGCCCCGGGGACGGTCGGCCCGGGCAACGGTCAGCCCGACGCCGGTCAGCCGCCGGAGGTGTCCAGCTCCGCTTCCTCCCCGACACCCGAGCAGTCGTACGGGTCCTTCAGCCACCCGTCCGGCAGCACCACCCTGTTGTTGCCGGAGGTCCGGCCCCGCGGCCCCTCCGCCCCGGCCGGCCACGCCTGGTCCAGGTCCAGCTCGTCCAGCCCGGCCCGCAGCTCCTGAAGGGACGAGGTGACCGCGAGCCGCTTGCGCATCTCGGAGCCGACCGCGAACCCCTTCAGGTACCAGGCGACGTGCTTGCGGAAGTCGACCACGCCCTTGGACTCGTCACCACTCCACTCCCCGAGCAGCGTGGCGTGCCGCACCATCACGTCGGCGACCTCCCGCAGCGTCGGCCGGACGAAATCCTCCGTACGCCCCTCGAACCCGGCCACCAGGTCCGCGAACAGCCACGGCCGGCCCAGGCACCCCCGGCCGACCACGACCCCGTCGCAGCCGGTCTCCCGCACCATCCGCAGCGCGTCCTCGGCCGACCAGATGTCGCCGTTGCCGAGCACCGGGATCTCCGGCACGTGCTCCTTCAGCCGGGCGATGGCGTCCCAGTCGGCGGTGCCGCCGTAGTGCTGGGCGGTGGTACGGCCGTGCAGCGCGATGGCGGTCACCCCCTCCTCGACGGCGATCCGGCCGGCGTCGAGGTAGGTGATGTGGTCGTCGTCGATGCCCTTGCGCATCTTCATGGTCACCGGCAGGTCCCCGGCGCCGGAGACCGCCTCGCGCAGGATGGCCCGCAGCAGGTTCCGCTTGTACGGCAGCGCGGAGCCGCCGCCCTTGCGCGTCACCTTCGGCACCGGGCAACCGAAGTTCAGGTCGATGTGGTCGGCGAGGTCCTCCTCCACGATCATGCGGACGGCCTTGCCGACGGTCGCGGGGTCGACGCCGTACAGCTGGATCGAGCGCGGCCGCTCGCTCGCGTCGAACCTGATCAGCTGCATGGTCTTCTCGTTGCGCTCGACCAGCGCCCGGGTGGTGATCATCTCGCTGACGAAGAGTCCCTTGCCGCCCGAGAACTCCCGGCACAGGGTACGGAAGGGCGCGTTGGTGATCCCCGCCATGGGTGCGAGCACGACGGGCGGCGTCACGGTGTGCGGTCCGATGGAGAGCGGGGGGTGGGTCATCGTCAGGACTCCGGGACGGATCTACGGCGACAGGGGCGAGGCTCCATTGTCCCTCACCCGGCAGGACGCCCGTGTCCCTCACCCGGCAGGACGCTCGTTTCCCTTACCCGGCAGGGCGCTCGTCGGGCAGTTCCGCGAGCCGCTCCAGCCGCTCCTCGCTCTCCTCGTCGGCGGGCAGGTAGGCGACCACCCGGTGGGCCGGGGACTGCGGGGCCAGCCACATGTTCCGGTGCTCCAGCCGGATCAGCCCGACCCGGGGGTGCCGGTACCGCTTGACGTGCGGTGACATCGGCGCGACCTCGTGCCGTTCCCACAGCTCGCGGAACTCGCCGGAGACCTGGAGCAGCCGGTTCAGCTGCTGCTTCCAGGCGGGCTCGGCCACGTGCTCGGCCATGCCCGCGCGGTACTTGGCGATCAGGTCGCGCAGCATCTCGTCCCGGTCCAGGAAGTCCCGCTTCCAGCGTGCGCTGGTGGTCAGCAGCCACAGGCAGTTCCGGTCGGCCGGGGGCAGCTCGGCGGGGTCGCCGAAGAGCTGGGCGTAGGGGCGGTTGGCGGCGAGGACGTCGTAGCGGGCGTTCTGCAGGGAGGCCGGGTAGGGGGCGAGCCGTTCGACGACCTTCAGGGCGGTCTTGGCGGCGACCGGGTACTCCGGCCCGGAGCGCGGGTCGTGGGTCCCGGCCAGGGCGAACAGGTGGGCGCGCTCGGTGGGGTCCATCAGCAGGGCGCGGGCGACGGCGTCCAGCACCTGCGCGGAGACGTGGGCGGCGCGGCCCTGCTCGATCCACGTGTACCAGGTGACGCCGACCGCGGAGAGCTGGGCGACCTCCTCGCGGCGCAGACCGGGGGTGCGGCGGCGGGGGCCGCGGGGCAGGCCCACCTGCTCGGGGGTGATCCGCTCGCGCCGGCTGCGCAGGAAGGCGGCCAGTTCCCTGCGCCGTATCTCCGTGTTCTGCTCGGGCACTGTCCCCGCGTTCCGCTCGGGCACTGCGATGGTCATGGCACCCAGGGTGCCGTCCGGCCGTAACCCCGTGCCAGTTGGTGCTGATACCTGGACAACGGCCGCCTGGTACCCGGCTGCGGGCTGCCCCAGAGTCGGGGGCGTGACCACGACGACATCCTCTGCGACCGCCGCCCCGCCGCGGGCGGCCCTGACCCCGCTCGGCCTGTTCACCCTGCTGCTCGGCGCCGCCCTGCCGATGATCGACTTCTTCATCGTGAACGTGGCGCTGCCGACGATCGAGCACGATCTCGACGCGCCCCCGGCGACCCTGGAGATGGTGGTCGCCGGGTACGCGGTGGCGTACGCCGTGCTGCTGGTGCTGGGCGGCCGGCTCGGGGACACCTTCGGCCGGCGGCGGCTGTTCCTGTGGGGGGTGACCGGTTTCGGGCTGACCTCGCTGGCCTGCGGGCTGGCGCCGGGCGCGTGGTGGCTGGTGGCCGCGCGGGTGGCCCAGGGCGCCGCGTCGGCGCTGCTGCTGCCGCAGGTGCTGGCCACCATCCACGCCACGACGTCCGGCGAGCGCCGGGCCCGCGCGGTCGCCCTGTACGGCTCGGTGGGCGGGGTGTCCATCGTGCTCGGGCAGGTGCTGGGCGGGGTGCTGGTCGCCGCCGACCTGGCGGGCAGCGGCTGGCGGGCGGTGTTCCTGGTGAACGTTCCGGTGGCGGTGGCCGGGCTCGGCTGTGCGCTGCGGTCGGTGCCGGACAGCCGGTCGGAACGCCCGGCGCGGGCGGACCTGGCCGGTACGGCGCTGCTGGCGGCGGCGCTGTGCGCGCTGCTGCTGCCGCTGACCGAGGGCCGGGCGGCGGGCTGGCCGCTGTGGTCGGTGCTGCTGCTGGGCGCGGCGCCACTGTGCGCCTGGGCCTTCCACCGGGTGGAGCGGCGGGCGGAGCGCACCGCCGGGAGCCCGCTGCTGCCGCCGTCGCTGCTGGCGTCCGCCGAGGTGCGCCGGGGGCTGCTGCTGGGGCTGCCGGTGTTCGTGGGCTTCGCGGGCTGGATGTTCGTGACGGCGGTCACCCTGCAACAGGGCCTCGGGTACGGGGCGTTGCGGGCGGGGCTGGCGCTGGTGCCGATGGGGGTGGCGCAGTTCGCCGCGTCGATGCTGGCGCCGCGCGCGGTGGCGCGGTTCGGCGGGCGGGCGGTGGCGCTGGCGGCGGTGGCGCACATCGCGGGCCTGGCGACGATGGCCGCGACCGCGCTGCTGGGCCCGTGGCCGCACCTGAGCCCGCTGGCGCTGGCGCCGGGCCTGGCGCTGTGCGGGATCGGCCAGGGTCTGCAGCTGCCGCTGTACTTCCGGTTCCTGCTGGCGGCGATCCCGGACCGGCTGGCCGGGACGGGCAGCGGGCTCGCGGCCACGCTCCAGCAGTCGTGCCTGGCGGTCGGGGTGGCGTCGCTCGGCTCGCTGTTCCTGTCGCTGGTCCCGGGGGCCGGGATGCGAGGGGCGCTGGCGGTGGTGCTGGCGGTGCAGGCGGCCGGGCTGCTGGGGCTGATGGGGCTCGGCCTCCGGCTGCCCGGCAAAGACCGTGCAAAATTCATTAGTTAGACGCACTATCGAAATCGGCGTACGATGGCACGCATGCCCGAGTTGAGCCGTCACCGCCGCATGCTCGTGCTCGCGATCTGCTGTACGAGCCTGCTGATCGTGAGCCTGGACACCACCGCGCTGAACGTGGCACTGCCCGCGATGCAGCGCGATCTGGGCGCCACCACCTCCGGTCTGCAGTGGACCATCGACGCCTACACGCTCGTACTGGCCTCGCTGCTCATGCTCGCCGGCTCCACCGCCGACCGGATCGGCCGCAAGCGCGTGTTCATGACGGGCCTGGCCCTGTTCACCGCGGGGTCGGTGCTCTGCTCCCTCGCCCCGGACCTGGAGCTGCTCGTCGTGTTCCGCATGGTCCAGGCGGTGGGCGGCTCGATGCTCAACCCGGTCGCCATGTCGATCATCACCAACACCTTCACCGACCCCCGCGAACGCGCCCGCGCGATCGGCGTGTGGGGCGCGGTCGTCGGCATCGCCATGGCGGCGGGCCCGCTGGTCGGCGGGCTGCTGGTGCAGTCGGTGAGCTGGCGCGCCATCTTCTGGCTCAACCTCCCGGTCGGCCTCGCGGCCCTGCTGCTCACCCTGCGCTACGTCCCCGAGTCCCGCGCGCCCCGGGCCCGCCGCCCCGACCCGGTCGGCCAGTTGCTGGTGATCGCCCTGTTCGGCGCGCTGACGTACGCGATCATCGAGGCACCGGAATCCGGCGCCGGGCCCGTGCTCCCCTTCGCCGCGATCGCCGTGGCCGCCCTCGTGGCCCTCCTCTGGTACGAGCCCCGGCGCGCCGAACCCCTCATCGACCTGCGTTTCTTCCGTTCGGCCCCGTTCAGCGGCGCCACCGTGATCGCGATCGGCGCGTTCGCGTCCCTGGGCGGCTTCCTGTTCCTGTCCACGCTGTACCTGCAGAACGTGCGCGGTCTCGACGCCCTGCACGCGGGCCTGTGGATGCTGCCGATGGCCGTGCCGATGTTCCTGTGCGCCCCGTTGTCCGGCCGCCTGGTCGGCAGCCGCGGCCCGCGTCTCTCGCTGCTGGTGGCGGGTGCGGCGATGACCGCGAGCGGTGTCCTGTTCGCCGCGTTCGAGGCGGAGACGGAGAACGCCACCCTGGTGCTCGGCTACGCCCTCTTCGGGATCGGCTTCGGCTTCGTGAACGCGCCGATCACCAACACGGCGGTGTCGGGCATGCCCCGCACCCAGGCGGGGGTCGCCGCCGCCGTCGCCTCCACCAGCCGGCAACTGGGCTCGACGCTCGGCGTCGCGGTGATCGGCGCGGTCCTGGCCTCCGGCACAGGCTCGTCGCCGTACCGTCGGACGTTCGTCGCGGCGGCCCGCCCCGGCTGGTGGATCCTCGCCGGCTGCGGCCTCGCCGTCCTGGTCCTCGGCCTGCTGACCAGCGGCCGCTGGGCACGCCGGACGGCCGAGCGGACGGCGGCGGCCCTGGAGACACCGGAGATACGCCCGGCCACGGAGGCGGCGCCGGAACGGGTCTGACCCGGGCCGGGCAAAACGGGCGGGGCGAGGCCGGTCACCGCCAGGCGGTGGCCTCGGTGGCGTGGATGCAGTACCGCTCGTAGGTGCTCTTGCCACCGGGCTTCGGCACCGCGCACGCGGTGACCTGGAACTCGCCGTCGGGGACCGTCACCATATGCGTGAACTGGTCGTCGCCGTAATCGATGTCGGCCGTCCGCGTCCTGCCGCCCGTGACGCCGACCGTCACCTGGTCGCCGGGACTCCCCCGCTCGATCTTCGCCCAGACCGCCTCGCAGTCCTCGCTGTAGCGGATCTGGAGGAGCGCGGGATTGCCCGCCGTGGGCTTGAAGGTGCCCGCGTCCTCGCCGCACCCCTGGTTCTGCGGGTTCTTGCCGTCGCAGGCCGCTCCGTCACCGGGGCAGGTCGGCTCGTCGAAGAGCGACTTCAGCACATGATCCCCGAGCGGAGTCATCACGGCACCGGCCCCCGCCCCGACGACGGCGACCGCGTACGCGAGCGCCGCCGGCCCACTGAGCCACTTCTTCCACCACGGGCGCCGCGCCCGGGGGTTCGGGGGGTCGGCTGGTGCCGCGGAGTCGTCGTCGGTGTCGGCCGTCGTCATGAGAACTCACCTTGCTGTACCGGCTTTGACGGCCAGAATCGCCTCCCGCTACCGCAGACGTAAGGCGCACACGGAAGCAAGAAGGCGCGTCGGCCGGCAACGCATGCGCCCCCACACGCCCGCCTCCGCGCCGCCCGAGGGCCGTCCGAGCCAGCTCCCGTCGGCTGACAGGAAGGAAAACCGGTCAGCCTTTTCATTAATTCGTTACATCATAATTATTACGCCCCTTCACAAATGGCTTGGAATTGCCCACGGTTCACCGACCAGCACTACCGATGGACTACGCTGCTTTCCCGGCGAGACCCTGGTTCATCAGACAATGAGCCCGAACAGGGGGATTCACCATGGCGACCAGCCGCTTCCTGACCATCGCCACCTTGTCCACGGCGCTGATTTTCGGGGCCACTACGGCTGCCTCCGCCGGCACCGGCGGCACCACCAGCACCAAACTGTCCAACGGAAAGCTGAAATTCGAGGCGCGCAACGGCTCCGTCGTCAGCGGTAACTCCAGTGTCTTCTATGGTGCCACGGAATATGAAAAGAGTGGCGGCAGCAAGGTTTACGTCACTCTCATGATGGTGACGAGCGAGGCTCTCTTCAGGGACAGTCAGAAGGCCGTGTCCGCGGGGCAGAAGGTGTCGCACTCCTTCGGCGCCCAGTCCATAGCAAAGTACGCTCCGGACTGCTCGGCCACAGGCCTGATGGACGCGACCACGGGTAAGTACTACACCCCGCCGGTCACCTTCTGCTGATCCGCCCGTTCGACGAAACGGGGAAGAAGCCCTGCGCAAGGGGCCTCTTCCCCGTTCTCGTCCCCCTTCCCCGTCGAAAGGACCGCCGTTCTCGTGATCGACGCGTCCGTACAGGCCATTCCCGGACTGCTGGTCTGGTTCGTTCCGATCGCCCTCTGCTTGGCGGTGCCGACAGTTCTGATCGCGCGTGCGCGCCGGAAACCGGTCACGGTACGCGCACTCCTGGCCGTCTGTTCCGCCGGGATTCTCGCCGTGACGTTGCTGCCGACAGACGGAGGGCCGGTCGGCGACGGAGCGGTGTGCGATCTGAGTTCGCCGTTTCCTCAGCTGACCTCTTCCAGCGCGCTGCTGAACGTTGCTCTGTTCATCCCGGCCTCCTTCTTCGCCGCTCTCGTCTTCCAGCGCCCCCTGACCACCCTCGCGGTCACGGCAGTGGGAAGCGGACTCATCGAACTCATCCAGGCGGAGGGGGCCATGGGCCGCTCGTGCAGTGCGACGGACATCGTCGCCAACACGACCGGGTCGCTGATCGGAGTGGCGGCGGGAACCGTATGGTGCCGGCGGACCGGGTGGGTCACGAGAAGGGCCAAGCGTGATGCGCTCTGGGGAGCGACTCTCGCCGTTACGGGCTCCGCCGCCTTGATCGCCACCTTCCACTCCTCCGTCACTCCTTACATTCCCCTGACACAGCGACCGGGATTCGCGGCTGCCCAACGGGCCGTCGAGGGTGCGGACGCATGGATCACCGAGGCCGCCGCGTATGTCTTCGGAAAGGGGACGCAGGTCGAGCAGACCATTGTCGCGAAGCACAGTGGACTAGTGACGGCGAAAACCAATCGGGGCGAGATCACCGGATGGTGGCCCGAGAAGAAATTGGAAGAAGCCGCCTTCACGGACAACAGGGCCGAGGCCGGCCCCCTGAATCAGACCCAGGCCGAAGAGATCTCGACCCGTTTCGTCCGTCGATGGTTCCCTGCCGAGGTGCTCGGCGCCAAACGAACCGTCCATGTCAGCGGATCAGGCAAGAGCGCGGTCTACATGTTCACATACCGTCGGTACCGCAAGGGACTGATGATGCCTATGCGGCTGAACGTCACGGTGACCTCGAATGGGCGCATCATGAACTTCACCGCCCGCGCGGTGAAAGACCCCAAGCTGCCCGAAAGCACCGTTTCGAAGGACAAGGCAGCGCGGCTTGCCCGCACGTATACGGGCCGCACCGTCCATGGCGCGGTCCTTCTGGCCCAGAAGGTCAAGGGCCAGGGCTGGCGCCCCGTGTGGATGATGGGTGTCGAGAACGGTGATGTGTTCGTTGATGCCGTCACCGGCCTGCGGATCTCCCAAGGCGCCTTGGTCCGCTAACGGTTTGGATCACGAGCGCGACGATCGCCGCGTACGAGGCGACGCGGTTTCGTCCCCCAACGGTCCGGCACGGCCGGAGGGTGGCGTCAGCACCCGCCCCCCCGTGGCTCTGCGGACGTGTGTGGTCAGCCGATCGTCAGCTGCCATCGGATCTCTCCGTCGTGCCACTGATCGGTGGGGGTGAGACCGGCCGCGGTGGCGACGGCGGCGGATGCCTTGTGGTCCGGGTGGATGTGGGCGACGACCGTGTGCACCGGATGATTTCGGAGCCAGGCGACGAGACCTCGGGCGGCTTCGGTGGCGATGCCGCGCCGCTGCCAGGGGGTGCCCACCACCCAGGCGATCTCCGCGGCGGCTCCGCGGTCGTCGGCAGTGACCGTCGCTTGGACATAGCCGGTCAGGCAGGCGGCGTCGCGGAGCCGGAGGACCCAGTTGCACCAGGTTTCGCCGGGGCGGGGTGAGCCGGCCGCCAGGCGTTCGTAGCGGGCGCGCAGTTCCTGGGCGGTGTCCGGTGTGCCGCCGGTGAAGGTGTGCAGGCCGGGGTCGGACAGCGCCACGGCCATCTCCTCGGCGTGCTCCGCCTCCAGGGGGAGCAAGGCCAGCCGGTCGGTGTGGATGGTCTCGGGCACGAGGGTGATCACGCTGCCTCCTGGTCGGGACGTTCGAGGAGTATGTCCCGCCCGAAGCGTATGCCCGACCCGGCAACGAGGCGGGACGCGTTCCTACCCCGCCGCCCTCAACCCCCGCACCAGCAACCCCACCACCGCCTCGAACTCCTCCTCGATGCCCGGCGTCGTCCAGTCGCGGGCGTAGCCCGGGTCGTGGAAGCGGGCCGTCGCGTGGAAGACGGCGCGGGCCGTCGTGGCCGGGTCGGTGGCGGTGAAGTCGCCCGACTCCGTGCCCGCGGCGATGATCCGGGTGAGCTGGCCGGTGAGGTCGGCGATGTGGTCGTGGACCACGCCGCCGAGTTCGTCGACGAGCACGGTGTACGTGGCGAACAGCTCGGGATCGTCGCCCGCCTTGTGCCGCTTGGCCTCGAAGAGGGCCGCGAGCCAGTCCCGCAGCCGCCGCTCCGGGGCGAGGTCCTCGGCGGCGGCGATGACCGCGAGCCGCTCGGAGGTGCGGTCCAGCCAGCGCTTGGTCACCGCCTCGCGCAGCGCCGCCTTGGTGCGGAAGTGCCGGTAGACACTGCCATGGCTGACGCCGAGCGCGCGGGCCACGTCGACCACGGTGGCCTTGGCCGGGCCGTGGCGGCGCAGCACCTCCTCGGTGGCTTCGAGGATGCGCTCGGCGGTCAGGGTCTCGCTGGTCGGTGGCATGCCTAGACGGTACCCGGCACGCCGTCAGCGTTCGCTGTCGAGCATCGCCATCTGCTCCGCCGCGTACCGGTCGCCGGCCGCCGCGTCCGCCGGTACCGCGGCCTCGATGGCGGCGAGGTCGGCCTCCTCCAGGGTCACGTCCAGCGCGCCCAGCGCCTCGCCGAGGCGCTGCCGGGTGCGGGCGCCGACCAGCGGCACGATGTCCTCGCCCCGGGAGAGCACCCAGGCGATGGCGATCTGCGCGACGGAGACGCCCTTCTGCCCGGCGATCTCGCGCAGGGACTCGACCAGGGTGAGGTTGTGCCGGAGGTTGTCGCCCTGGAAGCGGGGAGAGTGGGCGCGGAAGTCGTTCGCGGCGAAGGCCCGGTCGGCCGAGACGTGGCCGGAGATCAGCCCGCGCGAGAGCACGCCGTACGCGGTGACGGCGATGCCCAGTTCGCGCAGGGTGGGCAGGATCTCCCGCTCGGGTCCCCGGGAGATGAGGGCGTACTCGATCTGGAGGTCCGCGATGGGGGCGGTGGCGGCGGCCCGGCGGATGGTGTCCGCGCCGACCTCGCTGAGCCCGATGTGCCGGACCCAGCCCTTGTCGACCAGTTCGGCGATGGCGCCGACGGTCTCCTCGATGGGCACGTCCGGGTCGAGCCGGGACGGGCGGTAGACGTCGATGTGGTCGACGCCGAGGCGCTGGAGGGAGTAGGCGGCGAAGTTCTTCACGGCGGCCGGGCGGCCGTCGAAGCCGTACCAGTCGCCGTCCGGGCCGCGCAGCGCGCCGAACTTCACGCTCACGAGCGCGTTCTCGCGCAGCGCGGCGGGGGCGGTGCGCAGCGCCTCGTTGATCAGCAGTTCGTTGTGGCCCATGCCGTAGAAGTCGCCGGTGTCCAGCAGCGTCACGCCGGCCTCCAGGGCCGCGTGGATGGTCGCGATCGACTCGGCGCGGTCCGCCTCGCCGTACATGCCGGACATGCCCATGCAGCCGAGGCCGAGGGCGGAGACCTGGGGGCCGGTGGTGCCGAGGTTACGGGTTCGCATCGTCATGCCACCACCGTGACATAACAGCTAACAGATTTCAATATCTGTCAGCCCAATAATGTCCCCTCTTCTGGACAAGGTCCGAAGCATCGAGGAGGCCGCGGCTCGGCTTGTGCCCGATGCCGGAGTTCTTCGAGCCGGAGGGGGTCTGGCCGGTGGAGGACCGGCTCCGGTGGACCGGCGGCGCGATGCCCTGCTGGTGGAGTGCCGGGCGAGGAAGTTCGGGCCACCACGCCACGTCGACCGCCGATCGAGGACCAGGAGAACGACCTCCTGGGCGACAGCAGCCCGCGATACCGAATGGGACGAGGCGGACTCATACGAGTGCAGCCGGTGAAGGCGCAGGTCACAGGATCGACGGCGCACCTGTCACGGTGCGGCGCCAAGCGGGGCGGCCGGCCGGTTGCGATCCGGACCACGGTCACCGTGCGCGCCGGTCGACGAGTGCGGCCAAGCCGTCCAAAATCCGCCGCAGGCCGAAATCCCATGCCTGGTCTTGCCCGCCGGACCGGGCGACTGAAGCGAGGGCCGCGGTGAGCGCGGGGAACCGCTCGCCGTGCGCCCGCATCAGATCGCCGAGGATGGCACCCGATTGCGCTTCGGGGTCGCCCGCGGGGCCCGCCACACGGGCCTGCTGGGTGATGCCGCGTACGTGACCGGCCAGCAGGACAGCCGCGCACGCAACTGGCGGGCCCATTCCTCCATCTGCCCACACCGTGGCCCTGCCCGACTATCCGGCCGGCCCCAGCCCCGTCGGCTGCCGACCATCGCACCGATCCCACAGTCCGGGCATCACGGACAGCCGCTTCGCCCCTGGGGGCGGAGAGGGGGTCCGGGGCCGTCCACGGTCGTGTGGTCCAGACCTCTTGACGAAAGGTCTGGACCAGCGCACTGTCATGTCTGCGACACCTCACGAGCCGACACCGAACCCGACACCGACCCGACACCACCCCCGACCCGCCGGGAGGCCCGATGCTCCGCCGCACCCTGCGCCTGCTCACCGCCGCCCTGACCGGCGCCGTCCTCGCCCCGCTCGCCATCGCCACCGCGCCCGCCGCCTCCGCCGCCGCCGACACCTGCGCGGTCAAGTCCAGGCCGGCGGGCAAGGTGCTCCAGGGCTACTGGGAGAACTGGGACGGCTCCGCCAACGGCGTCCACCCGCCCTTCGGCTGGACCCCGATCACCGACTCCCGCATCCCCGCCCACGGCTACAACGTGATCAACGCGGCCTTCCCGGTGATCCGCTCCGACGGCACCGCGCTGTGGGAGGACGGCATGGACGCCGGCGTGAAGGTGGCCACGCCCGCCGAGATGTGCCAGGCCAAGGCGGCCGGCCAGACGATCCTGCTGTCCATCGGCGGCGCGGCGGCCGGCATCGACCTGTCGTCCCAGACCGTCGCCGACCGCTTCGTGGCGACGATCGTGCCGATCCTGAAGAAGTACAACTTCGACGGCATCGACATCGACATCGAGACCGGCCTGGTCGGCAGCGGCAACATCAACCAGCTGTCCCCGTCCCAGGCCAACCTGATCCGCGTCATCGACGGCATCCTCGCCCAGATGCCCTCGAACTTCGGCCTGACGATGGCCCCGGAAACGGCGTACGTCACCGGCGGCAGCGTCACCTACGGCTCGATCTGGGGCGCGTACCTGCCAATCATCAAGAAGTACGCGGACAACGGCCGGCTGTGGTGGCTGAACATGCAGTACTACAACGGCAGCATGTACGGCTGCTCGGGCGACTCCTACTCGGCGGGCACCGTGCAGGGCTTCACCGCGCAGACCGACTGTCTGAACAAGGGCCTGGTGGTGCAGGGCACGACGATCAGGGTGCCCTACGACAAGCAGGTCCCGGGGCTGCCCGCCCAGCCCGGCGCGGGCGGCGGCTACATGTCCCCGTCCCTGGTCGCCCAGGCCTGGCGGAACTACGGCACCTCGCTCAAGGGCCTGATGACCTGGTCCGTCAACTGGGACGGCTCGAAGAACTGGACGTTCGGCGACAACGTCAAGGCCCTCCAGGGCCGTTGAGCGGGCGCGGACACACGAATGCCGGGCGGGCCGAGGTCGGCCCGCCCGGCATCACGCGGTCGTGACTAGGCGCCCAGCAGACGCGAGGCCAGGTAGCCCTCAATCTGGTCCAGCGACACCCGCTCCTGCTTCATCGAGTCACGCTCGCGCACGGTGACGGCGTTGTCCTCGAGGGTGTCGAAGTCGACGGTCACGCAGTACGGCGTGCCGATCTCGTCCTGACGGCGGTAGCGGCGGCCGATGGCGCCGGCGTCGTCGAACTCGATGTTCCAGTGCTGGCGCAGCGCCTGGGCGAGGCCCTTGGCCTTCGGGGACAGCTCCGGGTTGCGGGACAGCGGGAGCACCGCGACCTTCACCGGGGCGAGGCGGTGGTCCAGGCGCAGCACGGTGCGCTTCTCCATCTTGCCCTTGGCGTTGGGCGCCTCGTCCTCGACGTAGGCGTCCAGGAGGAAGGCCAGCATGGTGCGGCCGACACCCGCCGCCGGCTCGATGACGTACGGCGTCCAGCGCTCGCCGGCCTCCTGGTCGAAGTAGGAGAGGTCCTGGCCGGAGGCCTTGGCGTGCGCGGAGAGGTCGTAGTCGGTGCGGTTGGCGACACCCTCCAGCTCGCCCCACTCGCTGCCGCCGAACTGGAAGCGGTACTCGATGTCGGCGGTGCGCTTGGAGTAGTGGGAGAGCTTCTCCTTCGGGTGCTCGTACCAGCGCATGTTCTCCTCACGGAGACCCAGGCCGGTGTACCAGTTCCAGCGCTGCTCCATCCAGTATTCCTGCCACTGCTCGTCCTCGCCCGGCTTGACGAAGAACTCCATCTCCATCTGCTCGAACTCGCGGGTGCGGAAGATGAAGTTGCCCGGCGTGATCTCGTTGCGGAACGACTTGCCCATCTGGGCGATGCCGAACGGCGGCTTGCGGCGCGAGGTGGTCTGCACCTGGGCGAAGTTGGTGAAGATGCCCTGGGCGGTCTCGGGGCGCAGGTAGGCGACGGAGCCGGAGTCCTGGGTCGGGCCGAGGTGGGTGGACAGCAGGCCGGAGAACTGCTTGGGCTCGGTGAACTGGCCCTTGTTGCCGCAGTTCGGGCAGTTGACGTCCGCGAGGCCGTTCGCCGGGGCGTGGCCCTTCTTCTCCTCGTACGCCTCCTCCAGGTGGTCGGCGCGGAACCGCTTGTGACACGAGGTGCACTCGGTCAGCGGGTCCGTGAAGGTGGCGACGTGGCCGGAGGCGACCCAGACCTCGGAAGCCAGGATCACGGACGAGTCGATACCGACGACGTCCTCGCGCGACGTCACCATGTAGCGCCACCACTGGCGCTTGATGTTCTCCTTGAGCTCGACACCCAGCGGTCCGTAGTCCCAGGCGGCACGCTGGCCGCCGTAGATCTCACTGCAGGGGAAAACGAAGCCACGGCGCTTGCTCAGGCTGACGATGGTGTCGATCTTGTCGGCGGCCACGGTGCTCTCTTCATTACGACGACGGGCGTTGAAGCGAGATGCTTCCAGCGAATGATTCAGGTTACCGGCGCAGGCTCCCCCACGACCAAATCGGCCCCTGTCCGGACCGCATGACGAGCGTTGTTGACAACGGTTTCCATATTTGTTGAAAATGACTGTCATGAACGTACGACGACGCCTCATACCCACCGCCGCCATGGCCGCGGCCACCGCGCTCGGGACCGCCACCCTCGCCGGCTGCTCCGGCGACGCGGCGGGAGCGGGCAACACGTCCAAGTTCGACGTCGTCGCGTCGTTCTACCCGATGGCCTTCCTCGCCGAGCGGATCGGCGGGGACCACGTCCACGTCACCACCCTCACCTCCCCCGGCCAGGAACCGCACGACCTGGAGCTCAGCACCCGGCAGACCGCCTCCCTGGAGGAGTCCGACGCGGTCCTGTACCTGAAGAACCTCCAGCCCGCCGTCGACAAGGCCGTGGAGCAGTCCCCGGTGGACACGAAGATCGACGCGGCGTCCCTGACCACGCTGGAGAAGCACGGCAACGAGGTCGGCGGCCACGCGGCCGGACACGACGACCACGACCACGGCCACGGCGAGGAGGCGGGCAAGGACCCGCACATCTGGCTCGACCCGGTGCGCTACGCCCAGGTCGCCGAGGGCGTCGGCAAGGCCTTCGAGAAGGCCGACCCCGACCACGCCGCCGACTACAAGAAGAACACCGCCGCCCTGGTCAAGCAGCTGAACGCGCTGAACACCGAGTTCGAGAACGGCCTCGCGCACACCAAGAGCAAGGTCTTCATCACCACCCACGCCGCCTTCGGCTACCTCGCCGAGCGCTACGGCCTCACCGAGGAGGCCATCAGCGGCCTCGACCCCGACTCCGAGCCGAGCGCCGCCCGGGTGAAGGACCTGGAGAAGATGGCCGAGGCGGACGGCGTCTCCACGGTCTTCTACGAGACCCTCGTCAGCGACAAGACCGCCAAGACCCTCGCGAGCGACACGGGCCTGAAGACCGACGTCCTCGACCCGATCGAGGGCATCACCGAGCACTCCCGAGGCCAGGACTACTTCACGGTCCAGCGGGCCAACCTGAAGGCGCTCCAGCAGGCCCTGGGCGCCAAGTGAGCGGCACGGGAGGCACCATGACCACCGGCGAACCCGTCATATCCCTGCGCGGGGTGACCGCCGAACTCGGCGCCCGGCCCGTGCTGCGCGGCGTCGACCTCACCGTCGGCCGCGGCGAGGTCGTCGCGCTGCTCGGCGCCAACGGCTCCGGCAAGTCCACCGCCATCCGCGCGATCATCGGCCAGGTGCCGGTCAGCGGCGGCACGGTCGAGCTGTTCGGCACCCCGCGCCGGTCCTTCCGCGACTGGGCGCGCGTGGGCTACGTACCGCAGCGTACGACGGCCGCGGGCGGCGTCCCGGCGACCGTCACCGAGATCGTCTCCTCCGGCCGGCTCGCCCGCACCCGCTTCGGGCCCTTCCGCAGGACCGACCGGGAGGCCGTCCGGCGCGCCCTGGAGCGGGTCGGCATGGCCGACCGCGCCAAGGACTCGGCGACCGCCCTGTCCGGCGGCCAGCACCAGCGGGTGCTGATCGCCCGCGCGCTGGTCTCCGAGCCGGAGCTGCTGATCATGGACGAGCCGATGGCCGGCGTCGACCTGGCCAGCCAGGAGGTCCTGGCCGAGACCCTGCGCCGGCAGGTCGAGGCCGGTACGACGGTCCTCCTCGTGCTGCACGAGCTGGGCCCGCTGGAGCCGCTGATCGACCGGGCGGTGGTCCTGCGCGACGGCTGCGTCCTGCACGACGGCCCGCCGCCGCGCGCGGTCGGCCAGCATGCCCTGCCCGGCCACGACCACGTACACCCGCACGCGCCGGCGGGCACCGAACCGATCCGCACGGGACTGCTGAGCTGATGGAATTCCTGAACTACGCCTTCATGCAGCGGGCGCTGCTGGCCGCCGTGCTGGTCGGCATCACCGCGCCCGCGGTCGGCATCTACCTGGTCCAGCGCCGCCAGGCCCTGATGGGCGACGGCATCGGACACGTGGCCATGACCGGCGTCGGCCTCGGCTTCCTGCTCTCCACCTCCCCGGTGTGGATGGCGACGGCCGTCTCGGTGCTCGGCGCGGTCCTGATGGAGCTGATCCGCTGGTACGGCCGCACGCGCGGCGACATCGCCCTGGCCATGCTGTTCTACGGCGGCATGGCCGGCGGCGTGATGCTGATCAACCTGGCGCCGGGCGGCTCCAACGCCAACCTGACCTCGTACCTGTTCGGCTCCCTGTCCACGGTCTCCCCGTCCGACGTGACCGCGATCTGCGTGCTCGCCGCCTTCGTGCTGCTGGTCACCCTGGGCCTGCGCCGCCAGCTGTTCGCGGTCAGCCAGGACGAGGAGTTCGCGCGGGTCACGGGCCTGCCGGTGCGCGCCCTGAACCTGCTGACGGCCGTCACCGCGGCCGTCACCGTGACCGTCGCCATGCGGGTGGTCGGGCTGCTGCTGGTGTCCGCGCTGATGGTCGTGCCCGTGGCGGCGGCCCAGCAACTCACCCGCAGCTTCACCGTCACCTTCGTGATCGCCGTCGCCGTCGGCGTGGCCGTGACCGTCAGCGGCACGATCACCTCCTACTACCAGGACGTCCCGCCCGGCGCCACGATCGTCCTGCTGACCATCGCCGCCTTCCTCGCGCTGACCGCGCTCGCCACCCCGCTGGCCCGGCGGCGCGCCCGCGCGGCGGCCGCGGCCCGGCCCGCCCCGGACCCCGCGGAGTGCGCGATTCCCGCCGCGCGCGAGGCCGCGGACGAGATCGGCGTCTGACCGCCGATCGCCCGGGCTGGCACAATGGCCCGGGCAGAAGCGAGCCATCGAAGGAGGCAACGGTGACGACCGCTGGACCGCCCGTGAAGGGTCGCGCGACCCGCCAGCGTGCAGCCGTGGCGGCGGCCCTGGACGAGGTCGACGAGTTCCGCAGCGCCCAGGAACTGCACGACATGCTCAAACACAAAGGCGATTCCGTCGGGCTGACCACGGTCTACCGCACCCTCCAGTCCCTCGCCGAGGCCGGCGAGGTCGACGTCCTGCGCACCTCCGACGGCGAGTCCGTCTACCGCCGCTGCTCCAGCGGCGAACACCACCACCACCTGGTCTGCCGCGCCTGCGGCAAGGCGGTGGAGGTGGAGGGCCCGGCCGTCGAGAAGTGGGCGGAGGCCATCGCGGCGGAACACGGCTACGTCAACGTGGCCCACACGGTGGAGATCTTCGGCACGTGCGCGGAGTGCGCGGCCGCCTGCTGAGCGCCGTTGCCGGGTGCGGGTCCGTGGACGGCCGGTCGCGCAGTTCCCCGCGCCCCTTGCGGGGCGCGGGTGACCGCGGTCGTTACGAGTCGCCCTTCATGGCCGCCTCCATCGCCAGCAGCTCCTCGTTCGGGACGGCGCCGCCGAAGCGGCGGTCCCGGGAGGCGAACTCCATGCAGGCCCGCCACAGGTCGCGGCGGTCGAAGTCGGGCCACAGCACGTCCTGGAACACCATCTCGGCGTACGCGCTCTGCCACAGCAGGTAGTTGGAGGTGCGCTGCTCACCGCTCGGCCGCAGGAACAGGTCGACGTCCGGCATGTCCGGGTAGTACAGGTGCTTCTGGACGGTCTTCTCGGTCACCTTCGACGGATCGAGCCGGCCCGCCCGCACCTCCTCGGCGATCGCCCGCGCCGCGTCGGCGAGCTCGGCCCGGCCGCCGTAGTTCATGCAGAAGTACAGGGTGAGCAGGTCGTTGCCCTTGGTCTGCTCCTGGGCGACCTCCAGCTCCTTCGCCACCGACTTCCACAGCCGGGGCATGCGGCCCACCCAGCGCACCCGGATGCCGAGCGCGTCGAGCTCGTCACGGGTCTTGCGGATGAAGTCCCGGTTGAAGTTCATCAGGAAGCGGACCTCGTCGGGCGAGCGCTTCCAGTTCTCGGTGGAGAAGGCGTACAGGGAGATGTTGCGCACGCCGATCTCGATCGAGCCCTGGAGCACGTCCAGCACCCGCTCGGCGCCGACCTTGTGCCCCTCCGTGCGCGGCAGCCCGCGCTCCTTGGCCCACCGTCCGTTGCCGTCCATCACGATCGCGACGTGGTTCGGCACCAGCTCACCGGGGAGCTTGGGCGCGCGGGCACCGGACGGATGCGGCTCCGGCGCCTTGTACTCGCGCCGCTGGCGCCCCAGGATCCCGCGTACGACCATGTGCTTCTCGTCTCCTCGACCCGTGCCGTGCTTACTTCTCTACGTAGCGCAGGGAGCGCAGTCCGCGCTCCAGGTGCCAGTGCAGGTAGGCGGACACCAGCCCGCTGCCCTCGCGGACGTACCTCGGCTCGCACGCGTCCGCCGTCTCCCAGTCTCCCGTAAGCAGCGCCCCCAGCAGGACCAGGGTCTGCGGCGACGGCACGACGCTGCCGGGCACCCGGCAGTCGGCGCACACCGAGCCGCCGGAGGCCACGGAGAAGAACCGGTTCGGTCCCGGCATCCCGCACTTGGCGCAGTCGCCGAAGCTGGGCGCGTAGCCGTTGACGGCCAGGGACCGCAGCAGGAAGGCGTCGAGGACGAGGTGCGGCGCGTGCTCGCCCCGGGCGAGCGTCCGCAGCGCCCCGACGAGCAGCAGGTACTGCTGCACCGCCGGCTCGCCCTCGTGATCGGTGAAGCGCTCGGCGGTCTCCAGCATGGCCGTCCCGGCGGTGTACCGGGCGTAGTCCGTGACGATCCCGCCGCCGTACGGAGCGATGGTCTCGCTCTGCGTGCACAGCGGCAGGCCGCGCCCGACCAGCTCACTCCCACGGGCGAAGAACTGCACGTCCACATGGGAGAAAGGCTCCAGCCGGGCCCCGAACTTCGACTTCGTCCGCCGCACCCCGCGGGCCACGGCCCGCACCCGTCCGTGCCCGCGCGTCAGCAGGGTGATGATCCGGTCCGCCTCGCCCAGCTTCTGGGTGCGCAGCACGATGCCGTCGTCGCGGAACAGACTCATGGGCCCATTCTCGCCCATGGGCGAAGGCGCTAGAGCACCTCTCCGCGGCTGCGGGCGTTGGCGTACGCGGTGGCCGCGCTGAGCCGCTCGGCCGGGGTGGCGCAGCGCAGCACCCCCGGCTCGGCGTCCCACTCGCGCCCACCGCCGTAGGGTCTCACCTGCACATACGGCCCCTCGTGCCCCATGACGACGCCGACCTTCCCGGTGCGGGTGTCCACCACATGACTGCCGACGACGGGTTTCACCGGGCCTCCCCCGCCAGTGCCGCGGCCAGCCGGCGCGCGGTCTGGACCGAACACCGCCCCAGGTCCACCAGCGGGCAGGGCACCTCCCGCACGACACTCACCGGATCGAGCCCCAGCGACGGGAGAACGACCCCGGCCTTTTCGAGAGCCGACCGCAATTCCCTCAACGCCTCCTCCGCCTCTTCGATGCCGCTCACACTGCTCCCCTTCCATGTCCGAGTTTACGCTTTGTACATCAAGCGTGACGCTGCGCTTCTCCACTCGGAAGGCGTCCCCGCCCCGGGTCGGCCGTGGCCGGCGGTCCGCGACAGGCGGTACGGGAGTGCTCGGGGGCGGAACGCGAACGCGCCGGACGGGGGCGGGATTCACCCGGGTGGAGCTGGGACGGGCGGGTTCGTTCGCGTGCGCTGTCTTGACCGCCCCCACGGCCCCTCCTATCGTCGCGCTACCGAGCGGACGTAGGACGTAGGACGTCGTATCTCACTCCTCCCACCACCCCCATCCCTCATCGGCTCACCGACCTGCTGGAGGACCCGTGCGCGACGACGTGATCCCCGACGTACCGGCACCGCGCCGCCGGTCGTTGCTGCTGGGGGCCGGGATGCTGGGCGCGGGGGCGGTGCTGACGGGGTGTTCCGCCGGGCCGGAGTCGACCAACGACCCCGGCGGCGGGCGCGACGGCAGGGACCGGACGCTGACCGCCGTCATCGGCTACGGCAACGACGGCAGCTGGGACCCGACGCAGACCGCCTCCGCGTTCGCGATGGCCGCCAACAATCACATCTACGAGGGACTTCTCGACACCGACCCGATCACCCGGGCGCCGTACCCCGCGCTCGCGACCGCGCTCCCCGCCGACCCGGACGCCACCACCTGGCGGTTCACGCTCCGCGACGGCGCCACCTTCCACGACGGCAAGCCCGTCACCGCCGAGGACGTCGCGTTCGTCTTCGACCGGATCCTCGACCCGAAGACCCAGACCCTCGCCAAGGGCTTCTTCGCCTCCTGGCTGGAGTCGGTCCGCGCGGCCGGCACCCGGACCGTCGAGCTGCGGCTCAGGTTCCCGTTCCCGGACGGGCTCGCCCGGCTCACCCTCGCCAAGATCATGCCCGCGCACGTCTACTCCCGGCCCGGCGCCTGGGACGACGCCGTCAAGGGACTGGCCGTGGGCTCGGGGCCGTACCGGCAGACCGCGCACCACCCGAAGTCGAACACCACCTTCGAGGCGTTCGCCGCGTACAACGGCCCGCGCAGGCCCGTCTTCCGGAAGATGAACTGGCTGACCATCGTGGACGCCTCCTCCCGCGTCGCGCGCATCTCCGGCACCGGCGCCGGCGCGCAGATCGCCGACAACATCCCGTACGCCAACATCCCCCGCCTGGAACAGAGCGGGCTGAAGGTGGCCGGCGGGGCCGGGATGAACAACCTGTTCCTGATGTTCAACACCCGGCACAAGCCGTTCGACGACGTGCGGGTGCGCCAGGCCCTGCACTACGCCATCGACAGCGAGAAGATGGTGCGGGTCGCCCTGAAGGGGCACGGCAGGCCCGCGTCCTCGTTCCTCGACGAGGGCAACCCGAGCCACCGGCGGGCCAGGACCGTCTACGACTACGACCCCGGCAAGGCGAGGGCGTTGCTGGAAGCCGCCGGGGTGACGGACCTGAAGGTCGAGATCATGGCCGTCAACGTCAGCTGGATCGTGGACTGTCTGCCGACCGTCAAGTCCTGCTGGGACGCCGTGGGCGTGCGCACCACCCTGGCGCCGCAGGAGACCACGGCCGTGTTCACCAAGATGGACCAGCGGCGCGACTACCAGGTGGTGGCCGCCGCCTCCAACCCCAACCAGTTCGGGCTCGACGCCGATCTGATCCTGCGCTACAACCACGGCCCCGACAACCTGTGGATGCGCTACACGCGGTGGGCGGACGACCCGGTCGCCCGGCGGCTCTTCACGGACATGGACCGGGCGACACGGGAGCCGGACCCCGCGAAGAAGAAGGCGATGATCCAGGACTGCCTCGACGTCGTCGCCGAACAGGCCGTGCTGTACCCGGTCGTCCACAACGAGCTGATGACCGCCTGGGACCCGCACGAACTCACCGGGATAAGGCCCCAGCCCTACCCCGGCCTCAACCTCCTGCAAGCCCGCTGGGTCTGACGGCATGACCACGGTCGTACGCATCCTGCTGCGCCGCATCGCCCTGCTGGTACCGCTGCTGCTGGGCATCGTGCTGTTCGTGTTCCTGGTGATGCGGTTCTCCGACGCCGACCCGGCCTCCGCGTTCTTCCAGGGCGCCAACCCCACCCGAACAGCTGCACGACTTCCGGGAGCGCAACGGACTGCTGGACCCGCTGCCCGTGCGCTACGTCCACTTCGTCGGCGACGTCCTCCACGGCGACCTCGGCACCAGCGCCCTCACCCGCGCCCCGGTGCTCGACCAGGTCACCACCGCGCTGCCGCTCACCCTCCAGCTGACCTTCCTCGGGCTCGCCCTCGCCGTCGTCCTGGCGCTGGCGGGCGGGGTGACCGCGGCGGTGTACCGGGACCGGCTGCCGGACCAGATCATCCGGGTGGTCTCGCTGGTCGGGGTGGCCGCGCCCGGCTTCTGGCTGGCGCTGCTGATGATCCAGTACCTCGCCGTGGACCGGGGCTGGTTCCCCACCGGCGGCTACATCAACCCGGGCGACTCGGTCACCGGCTGGCTGCGGACCATGGCGCTGCCCGCCGTCGCCCTGTCCCTGCCGGTCGCCGCCCAGCTCACCCGGATCGTGCGGACCTCGGTGGTGGAGGAGCTGGACAAGGACTACGTGCGCACGGCGATCGGCGGCGGGCTGCCGCCGCGTGTCGTGGTCGGCCGGAACGTGCTGCGCAACGCGCTGGTCAACCCGCTCACCGTGCTCGGGCTGCGGGTCGGCTATCTGCTCGGCGGCGCCGTCGTCATCGAGACGATCTTCTCGCTGCCCGGCATGGGCAAGCTGATGATCGACGCGGTGCAGAACGGCGACCCGGCGGTGGTGCAGGGCGTGGTACTGACCACCGCGACCGGGTTCGTCGTCGTCAACCTCGTCATCGACATCCTGTATCTGCTGGTCAACCCACGACTGAGGGCGGGCTGATGGTCACGCGCGCGACGCTCACCGAGCGGCTGTCCCGGCCCGGCGTCCGGCTGCGCGGCTGGCGCCGGCTGCCGCTGCCGTCGAAGGCCGCCGTCTGCTTCCTGGCCGTGGTCGTCCTGGTCGCCCTCCTCGCCCCGGTGCTGGCACCGGACGACCCGCTCGACATGCGGGACCCGGCCGGCGGGACGGGGGCGCCGTCCGCCGCGCACTGGATGGGGCAGGACAGCCTGGGCCGGGACATCCTGAGCCGGCTGATGCACGGCGCCCGCTGGTCGCTGGCCATCGGGCTGGGCGCGACCGCGCTGGCGCTGGTGGCCGGGGCCGTGCTCGGGGCCGTCGCCGCCACCTCCCGCAAGGCCGTGGACGAGACGCTGATGCGCTGCCTGGACGTGGTGATGGCGTTCCCCGGCATCGCGCTGGCCGCCGTGCTGGTGGCCGTGTTCGGCGGCGGGATCGGGGTGCTGATCTGCGCCATCGCGTTCCTGTTCACCCCGCCGGTGGCGCGGGTGGTGCGGGCGAACGTGCTGGACCAGTACGGCGAGGACTACGTCACCGCCGAGCGGGTCATCGGCGCCCGCACCCCGCACATCGTGCTGCGTCACGTGGCCGTCAACTGCGCCGCCCCGGTGCTGGTGTTCTGCACGGTCCAGGTCGCCGAGGCCATCGTCTTCGAGGCGTCCCTGTCCTTCATCGGCGCGGGAGTCAGGCCCCCGGACCCGTCCTGGGGCAGCGTCATCGCCGACGGCAAGAACATGGTGCTGACCGGCGGCTGGTGGGCGACCGTCTTCCCGGGGCTGCTGATCCTGGTCACCGTGCTGTCGCTGAACATCCTCTCCGAGGGCCTGTCGGACGCGTGGGCCGCGCCCGCCCCCAGGGAGGTGCGGACGCCCGCGGAGCCGGTCCGGACGCCCGAATCCGGCGCATCCGGCACCGGCGGGGTGCTGCCGCTGCCCGGCCTCGCCGAGGCCGCCCGGCGGCTGCGCTCCCGGGCCCGGCCGCTGCCCGGCCGGAGCGGGCAGCCGGTGCTCGCCGTGGAGAACCTCACCATCGGCTTCCCGGACCGGCACCGGGGCGTGGACATCGTGGCCGGAGTCGGTTTCGAGGTGTACCCCGGCGAGGTGCTGGGCCTGGTGGGCGAGTCGGGCTGCGGCAAGTCGCTGACCGCGCTCACCGTGATGGGGCTCCAGCCGAAGGGCGCCCGGGTCGGCGGGCAGGTGCGGTTCCAACAGCGGGACCTGCTGACCGAGCCGGCACGGGCCCGGCGCCGACTGCTCGGCCACGAGATGGCCATGGTCTACCAGGACGCCCTGTCCTCGCTGAACCCGGCCATGACCATCCGCGCCCAGCTCCGGCAGCTCGTACGGCGTGGCGGCCGGCGCAGCCCCGCGGAGCTGCTGTCGCTGGTCGGGCTGGACCCGGAGCGCACCCTGCGCAGCTATCCGCACGAGCTGTCCGGCGGGCAGCGCCAGCGCGTGCTCATCGCCATGGCTCTCTCCCGCGACCCGAAGCTGATCGTCGCCGACGAGCCGACCACCGCCCTGGACGTCACCGTGCAGGCCCAGGTCATGGAGCTGCTGCTGCGGCTGCGCGAGGAGCTGGGCTTCGCGCTGGTCCTGGTCTCGCACGACCTGGCGCTGATCGCGGACGTCACCGACCGGGTGGCGGTGATGTACGGCGGGCAGATCGTGGAGACCGGGGTGACCGCCGACCTGGTGGCGGCGCCGGCCCACCACTACACGCGCGGCCTGCTCGGCAGCGTGCTGTCGCTGGAGTCGGCCGAGGAGCGGATGACGCAGATCAGGGGCGTCGTGCCGGCCCCGGCCCACTTCCCGGCGGGCTGCCGCTTCGCCGACCGCTGCCCGCTCGCCACCGAGGTGTGCCACACCACCGCCCCGGTCCTGACCGGCACCGCCACGCACACGGCCGCCTGCCACCACCCGGCGGTGGAGCTTTCGTCCACGGAGAGCGAGGAGGCCCTGCAATGACCGCCGTGGTGGAGGTACGGGACGCGCACGTGGTGCACCGGGCACGCGGCGGCGGGCTCTTCCGGCGGGAGAGGGTGTACGCCCTGACCGGCGCCGACCTGACGGTGGCGGCCGGGGAGACGGTGGGCGTGGTCGGCGAGTCGGGGTGCGGGAAGTCGACGCTGGCACAGGTGCTGGTGGGCATCCAGCGGCCGGTGACGGGGACGGTGGCGTTCCGCGGCCGGGACCTGTGGGCGATGCCGGCCGCCGAGCGCCGGGCGACCGTGGGGGCGGGCACCGGACTGGTCTTCCAGGACCCGTCGACCGCGCTGAACCGCCGGCTGACCGTCCGCCGCATCCTGCGCGACCCCCTCGACGTGCACCGGCGCGGCACCCGGGCCGAACGCGAGGCGCGGGTACGGGAGCTGATGGAGCTGGTGGGGCTGCCCGGGGCGCTCGCCGACGCCCTGCCCGGGCAGTTGTCGGGCGGGCAGCGGCAGCGGGTGGCCATCGCCCGCGCGCTCGCCCTGGACCCGGCGCTGGTGGTCGCCGACGAGCCGACCAGCGCCCTGGACGTCTCGGTCCGCGCGCAGATCCTGAACCTGCTGCTGGATCTGAAGGAACGCCTCGGCCTCGCCCTGGTGTTCGTCTCGCACGACATCCAGACGGTACGGCGGATGAGCGACCGGGTGATCACGATGTACCTGGGGCGGATCGTGGAGGAGACCCCGGCCGGCCGGGTCACCGACGCGGCCCGGCACCCGTACACCCGGGCCCTGTTCTCGGCCACGCCGGGCCTGCTGGACCCCATCGACCCGATCCCGCTGACCGGGCCGGTGCCCTCGGCGACCCGCCCGCCGAGCGGCTGCCCGTTCCGCACCCGGTGCTGGAAGGCCGACGAGCTGTGCGCCCGGGTGATGCCGGACTTCTCGGCCGCGTCACACCCCGCTCACCGCTACCGGTGTCACCATCCTGTGGAGGAGGACACGTCGACCAGAGACCTAGCGCGCCAGGAGCCCTGAATGACCCTTCCCGCCCCGCTCACCGGTGTCGTCCCGCCCGTCTGCACGCCCCTGACACCGGAACGCGAGGTGGACGTGCCGTCCCTGCTGCGCCTGGTGGACTTCCTGGTGGAGGCGGGGGTGCACGGGCTGTTCCTGCTGGGCTCGACCTCGGAGGCGGCGTTCCTGACGGACGCGCAGCGCCGGCGGGTGGTGGCGGCCGTGACCGCGCACCTGGGCGGGCAGCTGCCGGTCATCGCCGGCGCGATCGACATGACCACCCCGCGCGTCCTGGAGCACGTCGCCGCGGTCACCGGGGCCGGTGCGCGGGCCGTCGTCGTCACCGCCCCGTTCTACGCCCGCACCCACCCCGCGGAGATCGTCCGCCACTACCGCCGGATCGCCGCCGCCAGCCCGGTCCCGGTGATCGCCTACGACATCCCCGTGGCCGTGCACACCAAGCTGCCCGCGGACCTGGTGCTGGGGCTCGCCGGGGACGGTGTGCTGGCCGGGGTCAAGGACTCCAGCGGGGACCTGGCGGCCTTCCGGGAGCTGGTCACCGGCTCGCGTGCGCACCCGGGGTTCGGCGTGCTGACCGGCTCGGAGCAGATCACCGACGCGGCGCTGGAGCTGGGCGCGGACGGGGCGGTGCCGGGCCTGGCCAACGTCGACCCGCACGGGTACGTCCGGCTGTACCGGCACTGCCGGGCGGCGGACCGGGAGGGCGCGCGGGCCGAGCAGGAGCGGCTGTGCGCCCTGTTCCAGATGGTCGGCGTGGGCGATCCGGCGCGGATGGGCGGCAGTTCGGCGGCGCTGGGCGCGTTCAAGGCGGCCCTGCACCTGCGCGGTGTCATCGACTGCCCGGTGACCGCCGAGCCGCAGGTCCCGCTGTCCGGCGAGGAGGTCGAGCGGGTCGGCAAGTTCCTCGCGGCGGCGGGCCTGCTGGGGCGGGACGCGCACGGACGCTGACGCCCGGAGCGGGGCCGGCCCCCGCTCTCGCGCACGGTCGTGCCGGGCCGCTGTCAGGGCAGCGGGACGCGGCGGAACTCCAGGGTCTCGTAGGGGCTGTCGGTGCCGGTCTCGTAGAGGACGCCGATGTGGCGGGGGCCGAGCTGGACCAGGTCGGAGTAGGCGGACGGGCGGCCGGTGAGGGTGAGCAGCGGGGTGAAGGCGCGGCCGGCGTCCGTGCCGGCCCACAGGGCGAGGGCGCGGCGGGCGGTGGGCACGGAGGGCGCGGAGAACAGCAGGGGGGCGCCCGGGGTGTCGGGCTGCAGGACGCTGCCCTGGACCACGGGGACGGCGTTCAGGGCGGGCTGGACGGCGTAGGGGCGGTCGAGGGTCTCGCCGCCGTCGCTGGAGTAGCTGTCGAGCCGGTTGCCGGGCGCGGTGCCGTTCTGGTCGCGGGCGGCGAGGTAGACCCGGCCGTCGGGGAGCTGGGCGGCGCTGGTCTCGTTGGCGTTGGTCACGCCGTCGTAATCCGCGTCCACGAAGCCGAGGTGCCAGGTGTGGCCGGCGTCGTCGCTGTAGAGGGCGTGGCCGCCGTAGTACTTGGCCTCCTGGCCGGTGTCGGGGGAGCCGGCGGGCGGGGCCGCGGAGTGGTTGGCGGGGATCAGCAGGCGGCCGGCGTGGGGACCGTGGGTGAGGGCGAGGGCGTGGCCGGGTCCGGTGGCGTACCAGCGCCAGTCCGGCCGCTTCACCGCGCCGGTGATGTCCCGGGGGGCGGTGAAGTGCCGGCCGTCGTCCGCGCTGCGCTGGACGTAGACCCGGCGGCCCCGCTCGGGGGTGACCTCGCCGCGCATGATCCGCGCCTCGGTGGCGCTGCCGCTGTTGCCGCAGGTCACCAGGACGATGGTGCCGGTGCGCGGGTCGACGACGGGCGCCGGGTTGCCCCGGGTGTCGCCGTGGCCGGCGGCGACCACGGTCAGCGGGCCCCAGGTGCAGCCGCCGTCGGTGGAGCGGCGCAGCACGATGTCGATGTCCCCGCTGTCCTGGGGGCCGTCGCGGCGGCCCTCGGCGAAGGCGAGGAGGGTGCCGGGCCGGGTCCGCACCACGGCGGGGATGCGGTAGACGGCGTAGCCGCCCTGCCCGGAGACGTACGGCACGGAGGAGTCGCAGGCGCCGGGCGCCGCGTGCGCGGGCTGCCGGGTGGTGAGCGCGGTGAGGGCGCCGAGTGCGGTGAGGAGGGCGAGGACGGTCGCGTGGGAGCGGCTGCGCGGGGTCACGCCCTGATTGGTGCCCGCGACAGGGGCTCCGTTCTTACTCCGCCGGAGTGATCAGGAGGGGGTGCGGGCGGCGGCCAGCAGCCGGGTGACGTCGTCGGCGCGGATGGTGAGGGCCGCGCCGACGGTGGCGAGGGCGTCGCGTTCGGCGGGGGTGTAGGGGCCGTCGGCGAGGGCGATGCGGGCGCCCTGGAGGAGCAGGGCCTCGCGGCCGGCCGGGGCGAGGTGCGGGGCGAGCGGGTCCAGGGCCTCGTGCAGCTCTATGGTCAGCCCGGCCCCGGAGGGCTGCTCGAAGTACCGGCCGGTGTCGGCGGCGAGGGCGTCGACCAGGGCGGCGAGCTGTTCCTCGGTGCAGTCGGCGAAGCCGGCCGCGCGGACGGTGGCGGCGGCCGTCTCCAGGGCCGTACGGGAGGAGGTGCCGCCCGCGGCGAGGACCGCGAGGGCGACGGTGTGCACGGCGTCGCGGAGCATCGCGGAGAAGCGGCGGGTGGTGGGGTGGCCCAGGACGTCGGTGCCGAAGTGGTGCCGGCAGGCGGCGCACTCCACCACCGGTCCGGTCTCGCCGCGCGGCAGCAGGGGCACGCCGAGCAGGGTGAGCCTGCGGCGGCCGGTGAGCCGCTGGTAGTTGCGGTCGCCGCCGCAGCCGGGACAGAAGAACTCTCCGTCGCCGACGGGCGTCCACGCGGTGCGGGTGCCCAGGATGCGCAGGGCCCCGGTGGCACGGCCGTCTCGTCCCCGTACTGGCAGCACGTCGCACCTCCGTAACGGCGCGGCAACATCGCCGCGCTGGCGTGATGTTAGCCACATCCGGCAGGCGGAGTCAGTACCCCGTGGGAGACCTTTCCGTGACCTGGGGCGGCGTTGGCCGGAAACCGGCACCCCGCCCGCCGGTGCGCGGCGGGCGGGGCGCGGGTGGGGAGACCGTCAGCGGGCGGCGCGGTTGACCGCGGAGACGACCGCCTTCAGGGAGGCGCGCGTGGTGTTCGCGTCGATGCCGATCCCCCACAGGACCTTGCCGTCGATGGCGCATTCGATGTAGGAGGCGGCCTGCGAGGAGGCGCCCTCGCTCATCGTGTGCTCCTGGTAGTCCAGCAGGCGTACGTCGATGCCCAGGGTGTGCAGGGCGTCGAAGAAGGCCGAGATCGGACCGTTGCCGGAGCCGGTCAGGACGGTGTCCCGGCCGTCGACGGTGGCCTCGACGGTGAGGGTGTCCACGCCGTCGGTGTCCGTCGTGGACTGGCCGGTCCGCACCTGGATGCGGCCCCACGGGTTGTCCGGGTTGGGCAGGTACTCGTCCTGGAAGACGGCCCAGATGTCCTTCGGCGTGATCTCGCCGCCCTCGGCGTCGGTCTTCGCCTGGATGATCTTCGAGAACTCGATCTGCATCCGGCGCGGCAGGTCCAGCTTGTGGTCGTTCTTCAGGACGTAGGCGATGCCGCCCTTGCCGGACTGGGAGTTGACCCGGATGACGGCCTCGTAGGAGCGGCCGACGTCCTTGGGGTCGATGGGCAGGTACGGCACCGCCCACTCGATGTCGTCGACCGTGACGCCCTTGGCCTTCGCCTCGGCCTCCATGGCGTCGAAGCCCTTCTTGATGGCGTCCTGGTGGGAGCCGGAGAAGGACGTGTAGACCAGGTCGCCCACGTACGGGTGGCGCGGGTGGACCTCCATCTGGTTGCAGTACTCCCAGGTACGGCGGATCTCGTCGATGTCGGAGAAGTCGATCTGCGGGTCGACGCCCTGGGAGAACAGGTTCATGCCCAGGGTGACCAGGTCGACGTTGCCGGTGCGCTCGCCCTGGCCGAACAGGCAGCCCTCGACGCGGTCGGCGCCGGCCATCAGGGCCAGCTCGGCGGCGGCCACGGCCGTGCCGCGGTCGTTGTGCGGGTGCACGGACAGGCAGACGTACTCGCGGCGGGAGAGGTTGCGGTGCATCCACTCGAAGCGGTCCGCGTGCGTGGACGGGGTGGAACGCTCCACGGTGGCGGGCAGGTTGAGGATGATCTCGCGGTCCGGGCCGGGCTGCCAGACGTCCATGACCGCCTCGCAGACCTCCAGGGCGAAGTCCAGCTCGGTGTCGGTGAAGATCTCCGGCGAGTACTGGTAGCCGAACTCGGTCTCGGGGCCCAGCAGTTTCTCGGCGTACTCCATCACCAGACGGGTGCCGTCGACGGCGATCTGCTTGATGTCGTCCTTGGAGCCGCGGAAGACGACCCGGCGGAAGACCGGCGCGGTGGCGTTGTACAGGTGGACGGTGGCGCGCCTGGCGCCCTTGAGGGACTCCACCGTGCGCTCGATCAGGTCCTCGCGGGCCTGGGTCAGCACCGAGATCGTGACGTCGTCCGGGATCGCGCCCTCTTCCTCGATGATCGAGCGCACGAAGTCGAAGTCGGTCTGGCCGGAGGCGGGGAAGCCGACCTCGATCTCCTTGTAGCCCATCTTCACCAGCTGGTCGAACATCCGGCGCTTGCGCTCGGGCGACATCGGGTCGATCAGCGCCTGGTTGCCGTCGCGCAGGTCGGTGGAGAGCCAGCGGGGCGCGGCGGTGATCCGCTTCCCGGGCCAGGTGCGGTCCGGGATGTCGACCTGCTCGTAGCGGCTGTACTTGTGGACCGGCATGGGGCTGGGCTGCTGACGGTTGGCCATGATGCGTGGGCTCCTCGGGGTGTCCCGGATATCCGGACGGACGGCCGACGACGCAACGCCGAGCTCCGCGGGGAGGGAGTCGGCCTCGACTACAGACCCTCGCCGCGGCAGCTAAGGAGAAGCAGCCAGGAACGCATGATGCTCCGCAGCCTAGCCGAGCCGTTCCGGGCGCGCGGGCCTGTCCCAGTATGCGGGACCCCACGGCAAATCCGGACAAAGAGTGCGCTATACCACATCGCCGTAGCATAACGTCACGCTGCGTGGCCACTGTTGTCCGGGTATTTCACCAATCATGGTGGCAGGTAGTGACAGTGAGGTCACACAATGCGATGGTTTCGGGTATGACCAGCAACGGGGGCTCCGAGCCCGTCTTCTGCACGATCGTGCCGCCGCACGTCCTCGACCAGCTCGCCCGGCACGACGACCCCGCCCTGTCCGGACCGGCCCGCCGGTCGCTGGAGCACGACGCCTACCAGCGCACCAAGCGCCGCCTGACCACGGTGATCGGCGCCGCCGCCGTCGCCCCGCCCGAGGGCGCCGCCGCCGACCGGCCGCACCGCACCATCTACGACGCCGGGCACACCCAGGACCTGCCCGGCACCAAGGTCCGCGAGGAGGGCTCCGAGCCCGGCTCCGACGCCTCCGTCAACCGGGCCTACGCGGGCCTCGGCGCCACCTTCGACCTGTACCTGAAGGTGTACGGCCGGCACTCCATCGACGGCAACGGCCTGCCGCTGGACGCCACCGTGCACTTCGGCGAGGGCTACGACAACGCCTTCTGGAACGGCGAGCAGATGGTCTTCGGCGACGGGGACAACGAGGTCTTCCTCGACTTCACCATCCCGGTCGACGTCATCGGCCACGAGCTGACCCACGGCGTCACCCAGCACACCGCCAACCTCGACTACCACGGCCAGTCCGGCGCGCTCAACGAGTCGCTCTCCGATGTCTTCGGCTCGCTGATCAAGCAGTACACGCTCGGCCAGACCGCCGCCGAGGCCGACTGGCTGATCGGCGCCGGGCTGCTCGCCCCGCGCGTCACCGGCACCGCCCTGCGCTCGATGAAGGCCCCGGGCACGGCGTACGACGACGACGTCCTCGGCAAGGACCCGCAGCCGGCGCGGATGGAGGACTACGTCCGCACCGGCCGCGACAACGGCGGCGTGCACATCAACTCCGGCATCCCCAACCACGCCTTCTACCTGACCGCCACCGCCCTCGGCGGCCACTCCTGGGAGAAGGCCGGGCAGGTCTGGTACGACGTGCTGACCGGCGGCGACCTCAAGGAGAACGCCCAGTTCACCGACTTCGCCACGCTGACGGTGAAGGCGGCCCGGGAGCGGTACGGCGCCGGGGACGAACTGCGGGCCGTGCAGAAGGCCTGGGAACAGGTGGGGGTGCGCACACTGTAGTTCCGTACTAGACACGGACCCATGCGTATTCGAGTGCGGCGTACGGGCGGTTTCGCGGGCATCGAGCGCCGGGCCGAGGTGGACACCTCCACCCGGCCCGACGCCGAGGAGTGGCAGGCCCTGGCCAGGCGCGTCCTCGCGTCCGGCCGGAGCGCGCCCCCGGCGGGCGTCCCGGACGGCTTCAGCTACGAGATCACGGTCGACGATCGGACCGTGCACACGGCCGATCCCCGACTCACCGACGACGAGAGGGAGTTGGTGACACGGGTACTGAAGGAAGGCGCGTGACGGGGCGTTGACTTCCGTCGCCGAGGGTGCGGATGATCCCGCCCATGGCGACTGACGCAGGCACCGAGATACCCCGGTTCCCGGCCGGCTTCCTGTGGGGTGTGTCGACCTCCGCCCACCAGATCGAGGGCGCGGCCGAACTGCGGGAGCCGTCCGTCTGGGACGTGTTCACGGCCGGGCCAGGGCGGGTGCGGGACGGCTCGACGGCGGCGGTCGCCTGCGACCACTACCACCGCTACGCCGAGGACGTGGCCCTGCTCGCGGACCTCGGCGTGGACGCGTACCGCTTCTCCGTCTCCTGGCCCCGGGTGAACTCCCCCGGCGGCCTGGACTTCTACGACCGTCTGGTGGACGAGCTGTGCGCGGCGGGCGTGCGGCCCGTGCCCACCCTCTTCCACTGGGACCTGCCCGCCGCGCTGGACTGGCTGGAGCGGGACACGGCGTACCGGTTCGCCGACTACGTGTCGGTGGTGGCGGACCGGCTCGGCGACCGGGTGGCCACCTGGATCACCCTCAACGAGCCGGCGGAACACACCCTGCTGGGCCACGCGATCGGCGCCCACGCCCCCGGCCGGCGGCTGCTGTTCGACGCCCTGCCCGCCGCCCACCACCAGCTCCTCGCCCACGGTCTCGCGCTGCGGGCGCTGCGCGCGGCCGGTGCGGCGGACATCGGCATCGCCAACTCCCACGGCCCGGTCTGGCCCGCGTCCAAGGACCCGGCCGACATCGCGGCGGCGGACCTCTACGACACCCTCCTCAACCGGCTGTTCGCCGAGCCGGTGCTCCTGGGCGCGTACCCGGAGGGCATGGCGGAACTGATGGGCGACACCACGGCGGAGGATCTGGAGGTGATCGCCGGACCCGTCGACTGGTACGGCGTCAACTACTACGCGCCGTCCCGGGTGGGCGCCCCCGGGGACGGCGACGGCGCGTACGGCGGCCTGGAACTGCCCGCCGAACTGCCCTTCTCGGTGCGGGAGATCGAGGGCCACCCGGTGACCGACTTCGGCTGGCCGGTGGTCCCCGAGGGCCTGACCGAACTCCTCACCGGCCTGCGCGACCGCTACGGCGACCGGCTCCCGCCCGTCGTCATCACCGAGAACGGCTGCTCCTACGAAGGCGTCGACGACCAGGACCGCATCGCCTACCTGGACGCCCACATCCGCGCCGTCCACACCGCCCGCGCCGCCGGTGCCGACGTCCGCGGCTACTTCGTGTGGTCCCTGCTGGACAACTTCGAATGGGCCGAGGGCTACACCCGCCGCTTCGGCCTGGTGCACGTCGACTACACGACGCTCGAACGCACCCCGAAGTCGTCGTACCACTGGTACCGCGAGGTGCTGCGGGCCCAGCGCCGGTGAGACCTCAGAAGCCCAGCTTGCGCAGCTGCTTGGGGTCGCGCTGCCAGTCCTTGGCCACCTTGACGTGCAGGTCGAGGAAGACCGGCGTGCCCAGCAGCGCCTCGATGTGCTTGCGGGACTTGATGCCGACCTCCTTCAGGCGCTTGCCCTTGGGGCCGATGATGATCCCCTTCTGGCTGGGGCGCTCGATGTAGACGTTGGCGTGGATGTCGAGGAGGGGGCGGTCGGCGGGGCGGTCCTCGCGCGGGAGCATCTCCTCCACGACCACCGCGATGGAGTGCGGCAGCTCGTCGCGCACGCCCTCCAGCGCGGCCTCGCGGATCAGCTCGGCCACCATCACCTGCTCGGGCTCGTCCGTCAGATCGCCCTCGGGGTAGAGCGCCGGCCCCTCGGGGAGCAGCGGGATCAGCAGGTCGGCCAGCAGATCCACCTGCTTGGCGCCGACCGCCGACACCGGCACGATCTCCGCCCACTCGATGCCCAGTTCCTTGCCCAGCTGGTCGATGGCGATCAGCTGCTCGGCGAGGGCCTTGGAGTCGACCAGGTCGGTCTTGGTGACGATCGCGACCTTCGGCGTCTTCTTGATGGCGGCCAGTTCCTTGGCGATGAACCGGTCGCCGGGGCCGAGCTTCTGGTCCGCCGGCAGGCAGAAGCCGATCACGTCGACCTCGGCCCAGGTCGTGCGGACCACGTCGTTCAGCCGCTCGCCGAGCAGCGTGCGCGGCTTGTGCAGCCCGGGGGTGTCGACCAGGATCAGCTGCGCGTCCGGCCGGTGCACGATGCCCCGCACCGTGTGCCGGGTGGTCTGCGGGCGGTTGGAGGTGATCGCCACCTTCTGCCCGACCAGAGCGTTCGTCAGGGTGGACTTGCCCGCGTTGGGGCGGCCCACGAAGCAGGCGAAGCCGGCGCGGTGGACGGACTCGGCCGGCTGCTCGGAATTCTGGCTACGAACGCTCATGCCGCCCATTCTCCCTGATCCACGAAGCGGCGCCGTACCACCGCCGCCCACCGCCCCCGCCGGTGAGCTTCCAGCCGCCGCCGGACCGGCAGCTGCCGGCGGTGGCGGCGTACGCGTTCTCGGTGTCGCACGGGCCCGGCGAGCCGCTCGACAAGGCGCTGGGGTTCCGGGCGAGCGAGGAGCAGGAGTACACCGGTCCGGACCTTACGGTGCACGCCGAGACCGCATACGATCACGGCGTCCTGGGCCACGGCGCCCCGGTCTCCCGCTCCGCCCCGCTCACCGCCCAGAAGGTCGAGACCCAGGCATGAAGCTCATCACCGCCGTCGTCAAGCCGTACCGTCTGGACGAGGTCAAGGCCGCGCTGCGGGAGCTGGGGGTGCACGGGCTGACCGTGACCGAGGCCGGCGGCTACGGCCGGCAGCGCGGGCACACCGAGGTCTACCGGGGGGCCGAGTACCGGGTCGACCTGGTGCCGAAGGCGCGGATCGAGGTGGTCGTGGAGGACGCGGTCGCCGACGACGTGATCGACGCGGTGGTCAGGGCCGCCCGGACCGGGAAGATCGGCGACGGAACGGTCTGGGCCGTTCCCGTCGAGACGGTCGTCCGGGTGCGGACCGGCGAGCGCGGGCCCGACGCCCTCTGACCAGCAACGCCCCGGTCAGCGTCCCGGCGGCGAACACCAGCGCCAGCAGCAGCCAGGGCAGCACGAGGAAACCGGCGCTCGCCGACTCCCGGGTGTCCCGGGCGCTCGCGGTGACCGTGACCTCGCCGCGGTCGAAGCGGGGCAGCCCGCGCCAGGTCTCGGTGAGCCGTACCCGCTGACCCGGCAGCAGTTCGGCGGGCACCCGGGTGAGCGTGCGGTCGAGCAGGGTACTGCCGAACAGTCCGCGCGCCGTCAGCCTCACCCGGGGGCTGAGGGTGACGTTGCCGGTGTTGCGCAGGGTGTAGGAGACGGTGGCCGTGCCGGCGCCGAGCCCGGGCAGCGACGGGCGGTGCCGGCTGACCCGCACCTGTCCGACGGAGAGCGCGGGCAGCCGGGGTCCGCCGACCCGGAGGTAGACCCGGGCGCCGACGGCCCGTCGCACCCCCAGGGCGGGGCTTCCGCCGCCGGTGCCGGTCCGCTCGTCCAGGGCCACGATCGCGCCGGGGTGGTCGCCGGGCTCGGCACCCTCCGGGACGCGCAGGGTGAAGGGCACGGTGACGGTCCGGTGTCCGGGCACGGTGATCCGGGTCCGGGCGAGACCTGCCCAGGCGCCCACCCCGCGCATCGGCTCCCCCGCGGTCCGCACGGCGAACCCGCCGTCCCGGGCGGTGTTGTAGGCGTCGGCCGCGTACAGCCGGAAGGTCAGCGGGCGGCCCGTCCGGTTGTGGACGGCGACCTCGTCGGTCAGGGTCCGGCCGGGGTCGGCCCAGAGGGTGAAGTAGGGCCGCGCGGCGGGCTCGGAGGCGACCGGGTAGACGGACCAGCTGCCGTTGTCGGCGGCACGGGCGGGGGCCGCCGGCCACAGCGGCAGGAGAGCGGCCAGGAGGAGGGCGTACGGCTTGCGCATGGGTGCGGAAACCCCCACGGGGCTCAAGGACAGGGGAGGCGAGGGCCGGGCGGGTGCGGACGCCCGTGGAGCTCACGTGAGCGTCAGCGTGAGCACGCCCGCGTACGCGCCGGGCGGGGTGAACGCCGGTACGTCCAGGGAGAGGCCGGCGTCGACGGTGAACTCGCCGCCGGTCAGCGTCCCGTCGGCGGTGGAGGCGAGGGTCGCCCCCGAGTCTCCCACGGTGCCCGCCGAACCGGCCTGGCAGGCGCTGGGGCTGCCCGCCTTGGCCGCGCAGGCGGGGGTCCAGCTCAGCTCGTCCGCGTCGATCCGGCCGCCGGGGCCGGTGAAGTCGGTGACCTCGCCGGTCAGGGACCAGCCCGCGGGCCCGCCGCGGAAGTCCTTGACGGTCACCGTGTTCAGGCGGCCGGTGGCGGGTCCGCCCCGGCCGAAGTCGACCGCGGAGAGGGCGACGGAGTCCCCGGCCTGGGTCATGGACAGGGTGCCCGCCTTGACGGTGGTGGTCAGCTTCTGACCGTTGCCGGGGACGGGCGTGTCGTCATGGACGGTGTAGACGGCCGGCCCGGCGCCCCGGTCCGGGTTCCAGGAGCCGCCTTCGTAGGCCACGATCCCGGTCGTCGCCTTGTCGCGCACGACGAGAGAGCCGCTGAAGGAGCCCTGTGCGTTGGCGGTGACGGTCGCGGTGTCCGCGGTCTGGGTGTCGCCGGCCCGTCCGGCCAGGGTGACGGCGGCGCCCGGCGTGAAGTGGCTGCCGCTGACGGTGACGCCCGCCCCGGGGGCGCCGGACGCCGCACCGAGGGAGATCGACCGGGTGCCGGCCGGGGGGCCGTCGGTCGCGGTGACGGTCACCGAGACCGGGGCGGGCGGGGTGATGACCGTGCAGGGGGTGTCCAGCTCCATGATGTAGCTGGTGTGGATGTTGTAGTCGCCGGGCGAGAGGGTGATCCGCCCGGGCTCGGTGACGGTGAACGTGCCCGTCATGGAGAACGACGGGAAGGCCGCCTTCCCCGGCACCGGCGGGTTCTTCTTCGGCCCGGCGACGGTGACGGCGCCGGTCTGGGCGCCGCCGAGGGTGACCTTCCCGGTCGGGGTCATGATGTCGGCGGGCAGGGCCAGTTCGGTGGGGTTGCTCGCGGCGGCGGTGACCACGGTGTAGGTCACCGTGACCTTGTCGCCGACCCGGGGGCGGGTGGTGTCCACCGCCACGTTGGCGGTGGTGGTGCCGTCGATGGGCGGGATGCCGGCGACGGCCGGCGGGATGCAGTGCGTGCCGAAGTCCACGTTCGCGCCGGCGGCGCTGGCCGGACAGGCCAGCGCGCCGCCCGCGGTGACCGCGAGGGCGGTCGGCCCGAGCAGTGCCGTCCAGCGCCACCGTCGGGCTCTTCGGGGTGTCGGACCCATGGGCCCCCTCCTGAGGGTTGCGGGCGCAGCGGCTCGGCTGCGCCGACAGGGGGCATTGGCGGGGAGCGGGGGTGAGAAGTCAATGGAAATGCCGCAGAGACCTGACGGATCATCAGTTTCTGCGGCATTCCGGGAGTCACGGCGGTTACGGCGGTCACCGCGCGATCCGGAACGGATCGCTCGGCCGCGCTCAGAACACGAACGGTCCGGGCGACTGCTTGGCCGTGGCGGTACAGGTCACGGAGACCCCGAAGATCACCATCTTCAGCGAGCCGCCGTACGCCTCCAGCCTGTCGCCGGCGGCCACGGTGCCGGCCAGCGGGCCGACGGTGACCGCGGCGCCGGCGGCCATCGCCGGGTTCCTGGTCCCGCTGAAGACGGTGGTGCCGCCGCTCGCCTTGACCATGGTGAGCGTGGTGGCGATCGAGTCCTGGGCCACCGCGACCGGGGTCTTGATCGCGGAGGAGCTGAGGGTGAGGGTGGCCGAGGTGCCGCTCTGGGTGGCGGTGAGCGTGGCCGCGCCACCGCCGAAGACGCCGCAGTTCGCGTTGATGGTCGCCGACTGGGGGGTGACGGCGGCCGCGGAGGGCGCGAAGGCCAGTCCGGTGACCGCGAGGGCCCCGGCGGCCAGGGCCGCACCCATCGCCGTGCGTGTGCCTCTCATGGGGATCCGCTTCCCTTTCGTGGTGGGGAGGTGCCGGGTGGGGACGCCGACGAACGGAGAGAGGCCCGAGCAGGCGGGTGCGGGCGCTGCACGGCGGTGCGGATCTGACGGTCCGTCGGACGTAATGGCCCCATTGACGCGCGCCGACGAAAACCCGACAAGGTTGAAATCCAGCCGACCTGGCGGGGGCGGGGTGCCTGGGTGGGGGCGGGGCCCCGGGCGAAGGCGGAAGCCCGGATTCCGGCGGAAGTACGGGCGGCCCGGCCCCGGGCCCGGGCCGGTGTGGGGGTCTCAGGTGGCGGGGATGGTGAGGCGGACCGTGCCGTCGGGGGCCGCGAGCAGGATCGGGGTGCCGGTGCCGCCCAGGTCGGCCACGGCGGACAGGTCCTCGGCCGGGAGCGAGTCCGCGTCGCTCACCACGGCCGCCGCCTCCAGGGACCGCGCCCCCGAGGCCGCGGCCATCGCGACGGCGGTCCGCAGCGCGCTCAGCTTCAGCGAGGGCAGCTCCACCGTCCCGGCGACATACGTGCGCCCGGTCTCGTCCCGTACGGCCGCGCCCTCGGGCACGACGTTGCGGGCCCGCGCGGAACGGGCCAGGGTGACGATCTTGCGGTCCTCGGGGTCAAGCCCGGTGCTCTCGGTCATGCCCCGAGCATACGAAGCCGCGCCGGGCCCGCCCCGCCACGGGTGCGTCACGGCCGGTCGAGCCGCAGCCGCTGCGCCCTCGGCAGACCCGCCACGACCAGGTCGTAGGAGTCCTCGATCAGCTCCCTGACCAGCCGGTCCGGCAGCGCCCCGTCGACGGTCACCGTGTTCCAGTGCCGCTTGTTCATGTGCCAGCCGGGGACGATCAGCCCCTCGTGCTCGCCGCGCAGCCGGACCGCGTCCTCCGGGTCGCACTTGAGGTTGACCTTCAGGGGCCGCGCGTCCAGCGTCGTCAGGGCGAACATCTTGCCCAGCACCTTGAAGACCGAGAACTCCGGGCCGAACGGGAAGTCCTCCACGGCCGCCTCGAACGACAGGCAGAAGGCGCGCAGCTCCTGCGGGGTCACTCGGCCTTCTCCTCCTCGGAGACCGGCACGGGAACCGGCTCGACCAGCACCGTGACGATCTTGTTGCGGCGACCGGCCGCGGCCTCCGCCGTCAGCCGCAGCACCCGCCCGTCCGGCAGCCGCACATCGGCGGACGCACCGGCGATCGGCACCCGGCCGAGCGCCTTGGCGAGCAGCCCGCCGACGGTCTCCACGTCCTCGTCGTCGTACTCCTCCAGCCCGTACAGCTCGCCGAGGTCGGTGATGTCCAGGCGGGCGGTGACCCGGAAGCGGTCGTCGCCGAGGTCCTCCACGGGCGGAAGTTCCCGGTCGTACTCGTCGGTGATCTCCCCGACGATCTCCTCCAGGATGTCCTCGATGGTGACGATGCCCGCGGTGCCGCCGTACTCGTCGATGACGACGGCGACGTGGTTGCGTTCCTTCTGCATCTCGCGCAGCAGGTCGCCGGCGTTCTTGGTGTCCGGCACGAACACGGCCGGGCGCATCGCCGTGGACACCAGGTCGCCCTCCGCCTCCCGGCTGATGTGCGTCTTGCGGACCAGGTCCTTCAGATACACGACCCCGATGATGTCGTCCTCGCTCTCACCGGTGACCGGTATCCGCGAGAAGCCGGACCTCAGGGCCAGGGTGAGGGCCTGGCGGATGGTCTTGAAGCGCTCGATGGTGACCAGGTCGGTGCGCGGCACCATGACCTCGCGCACCAGGGTGTCGCCCAGTTCGAACACCGAGTGCACCATCCGGCGCTCCTCGTCCTCGATCAGCGACTCCTTCTCGGCGAGGTCGACCAGCGCGCGCAGCTCCGCCTCGGAGGCGAAGGGGCCGTGCCTGAAGCCCTTGCCGGGCGTGAGCGCGTTGCCGATGAGGATCAGCAGGGACGGCACCGGGCCCATGATCCGGGCCAGCGGCAGCAGCACATACGCCGCCGCGGTCGCGGTGTGGATCGGGTGCTGGCGGCCGATGGTGCGCGGGGAGACCCCGACGGCGACGTACGACACGAGGACCATCACGCCGAGGGCGACCAGCAGGGCCTCCCACGTGGTGGGGAACTCCTGGAGGCAGGCGTAGGTGACCAGGGTCGCGGCGGCCATCTCGCAGGCCACCCGGACCAGCAGGGCCACGTTCAGATAGCGGGTGGGGTCGGCGGCGACCTGGGCGAGCCGGGCGCTGCCCCGCCGCCCGGACTTCACGGCCTCCTCGGCGCGGAAGCTGGAGACGCGGGCGAGGCCCGCCTCCGCGCAGGCGGCGAGCCAGGCCACGACGACGAGCGCGATCGCGCCGAGCACGAACTGGACGGACATGCTGCCCGCTTACGAGACGGTCGGCGCCGGGGACGGACCGGTCAGGCCACGCTCGGCCCGCCAGCCGTCCACGATGGCCGCCTGGAGCCCGAACATCTCGGCCTTCTCGTCGGGCTCCTCGTGGTCGTACCCGAGCAGGTGGAGCACGCCGTGGACGGTGAGCAGCTGGAGCTCCTCGTCCATGGAGTGCCGGGTGGGCGCCTCGGCGCCCTGCCGGGCGGCGACCTCCGGGCACAGCACGATGTCGCCGAGCAGCCCCTGCGGCGGCTCGTCGTCGTCCTTGGACGGCGGCCGGAGCTCGTCCATCGGGAAGGACATGACATCGGTGGGGCCCGGCAGGTCCATCCACTGGATGTGCAGCTGCTCCATGGCGTCGGCGTCCACGACGATCACCGAGAGCTCGGAGAGCGGGTGGATGCGCATCCGCGCGAGCGCGTAGCGGGCGATGTCCAGGATCGCCTGCTCGTCTACCTCGGTGCCGGACTCGTTGTTGACGTCGATCGACATGGTCGTGCTGGTCTACTTCCCCTTGGAGCCCCTGGCGCCGGTCCCGGCCCGGCCACCCTTGGGGGAGCCGCCGTTCTCGGTGCCGTGCTTGCTGTCGTACTGCTCGTACGCGTCGACGATACGGCCCACCAGCTTGTGCCGTACGACATCGTGGGACGACAGCCGGGAGAAGTGGACGTCCTCGACGCCGTCGAGGATCTCCTGCACCTGGCGCAGGCCGGACTTCTGCCCGCCGGGCAGGTCGACCTGTGTGACGTCACCCGTGATCACGATCTTCGAGTCGAAGCCGAGGCGGGTGAGGAACATCTTCATCTGTTCGGGGCTGGTGTTCTGGGCCTCGTCCAGGATGATGAAGGCGTCGTTGAGCGTGCGGCCGCGCATGTAGGCGAGCGGCGCGACCTCGATCGTCCCGGCGGCCATCAGCCGGGGGATGGAGTCCGGGTCGATCATGTCGTGCAGCGCGTCGTACAGCGGGCGCAGATACGGGTCGATCTTCTCGTAGAGCGTGCCGGGCAGGAAGCCGAGGCGCTCGCCCGCCTCCACCGCCGGGCGGGTCAGGATGATCCGGTTGACCTGCTTGGACTGCAGGGCCTGCACGGCCTTGGCCATGGCCAGGTAGGTCTTGCCGGTGCCGGCGGGGCCGATGCCGAAGACGATCGTGTGCTTGTCGATCGCGTCGACGTACCGCTTCTGGTTGAGGGTCTTGGGGCGGATGGTGCGGCCCCGCGAGGAAAGGATGTTCTGCGTGAGCACCTGCGCCGGGGTCTCGGGCCCGTCGTTCGTGCCGTTCTCGCTCGCCTTGAGCATGGCGATCGAGCGTTCCACTGCGTCCTCCGTCATCGGCTGCCCGGTGCGGAGCACCAGCATCATCTCGTCGAACACGCGCGAGATCAGGGCGACGTCCACGGGGTCGCCGACCGCGCTGATCTCATTGCCCCGGACGTGGATGTCGGCCGCCGGGAAAGCCCTCTCGATCACGCGCAGGAGGGAGTCGCCGGAACCCAGCACGGTCACCATGGGGTGCTGGGCGGGGACGGTGAACTGCGCTCTCGCCTGCTCCTGCGCGGGGGTGTGAGCTGTCGGTGTCTCTGTCATGGGCCGGCGCTGAAGGCCTGCGCTTCCTCCTCGTCACGGCCGCACGGCTGACGGCGGCCTCGCACTGTCCAGGGTACGACGGGGGGCTGACAACGCCGTAGGGCTTTTCCTACGACCGTTTTTCCGGCCCGCCGCGCCGTCACCGACCCATCGCCGTGCCCTTGGACCAGGTCGCCGTGCCCCCGCCGTGACCATGCCCCGGCTCAGGCCGAGCGGCCGAACCCGATGGTGGGCACGGCCCGGCGCAGCGGCCAGGGCCGGTCCAGCCGCCGGGGGACGAGGTCCTCCAGGAAGGCGTACCGGGCCAGCGCCATCGGGTCCTGCCCGGGCAGGGACTGCACCTTGCGCCACCACGCCCCGATCTCCGACCAGCCGGGCGCGGACAGTGAGCCGCCGAACTCCTGCACCGACAGCGCGGCCGTGAGCCCGGCGAAGGCGAGCCGGTCGGCCAGCGGCCAGCCGGCCAGGGAGCCGGTCACGAACCCGGCGACGAACACGTCCCCGGCCCCGGTCGGGTCCAGCGCCTCCACGGCGATCGCGGGGACCTCGGCGGCCTCCCCGGTGCGCCGGTCCACCGCGTAGGCGCCCTCCTCGCCGAGGGTCACCACGGCCACCGGCACGCACTCGGTCAGCGCGTGCGCGGCGGCCCGGGGGCAGTCGGCGCCGGTGTAGCGGCGGGCCTCCTCCGCGTTGGGCAGGAACGCCTCGCAGTGCTCCAGGTCGGGCAGGCCGGCCAGATCCCACGCGCCCGTGTCGTCCCAGCCGACGTCGGCGAAGATCCGGGTGCCCGCGCGGGCGGCCTCGGCGATCCACGGGGCGCCGCGGCCCGGGGTGAGGGAGGCCACGGCGGCCCGCGCGCGGGGCGGCCGGGCGGGCCCCCCGTCCGGGCCGAAAACTGCCTGGGGCGGCGGCTCGTGGCCGTGGGAGACCATGGTCCGCTCGCCCTCGTAGGCCATGGAGACGGTGACCGGGGAGTGCCAGCCGGGCACGGTCCGCGAGGCCGAGAGGTCGATGCCCTCGCCCCGTTCCAGCGCGTCCCAGCAGTACTCGCCGTAGTGGTCGTCGCCGAACGCGGCGGCCAGGGCGGTGCGCAGGCCGAGCCGGGCCAGGGCGGCGGCCATGTTGGCGACCCCGCCGGGGCTGGAGCCCATGCCCCGGGCCCAGGACTCGGTGCCGCGCACCGGCGCCGAGTCCAGGCCGGTGAAGATGATGTCGAGGAAGACCGTGCCGGTGAGGTACACGTCCCAGGGCGGATCGCCGGGGGCGCGCAGCGCGGCGAGCGGGTCGACCTGGACCTGGCGGCGCGCTGCCTGGGTGAGGTGTTCCGGTTCCTCTCGGGCGAGGGTGTGCGACGACGTCACGGTGCGCTCCCTGGCGTGGTGCGGTTCTGGCCAGTGTGCACCAGCACACCCATCGGAACGCCAGGAGTTCGCTCACGACGGGCCGGCGCCGGTCACCAGCGGGGCATCGCCGGGGTGCGCCAGGCGGGGTCCGCGACGCGCATCGCCGCCGCGTCGTCGCGGTCGCGCAGCGTGCCGTCGTCGTCGGCCCAGCGCCGATGCAGCCGGGCCAGTTCGTCCCGGTCCAGTTCGACGCCGAGGCCGGGCGCGTCGGACACGTCGACCCGGCCGGCCCGGAAGGCGATCCGCTCGGTGAGGACGTCCTCGGACTGCCAGGGGTAGTGGGTGTCGCAGGCGTGGTGCAGGCCGGGGACCGTGGCCGCCACCTGGGTCATCGCGGCGAGGCTGATGCCGAGGTGGGTGTTGGAGTGCATGGAGACGCCGACCCCGAAGGCGGCGCAGATCCCGGCGAGCCGCTGGGTGTTGCGCAGCCCGCCCCAGTAGTGGTGGTCGGACAGGACGACCTGGACGGCGTCCTTGGTGAACGCCTCCTTGATCTCGCCGAAGGTGGTCACGCACATGTTGGTGGCCAGCGGCACGTCGGTGCCGGCGGCCACCTCGGCCATGGCGGGCGTGCCCAGCGTGGGGTCCTCCAGGTACTCCAGGACGTCGCCCAGCTCTTCCGCGACCTTCAGGGAGGTGGCGACCGACCAGGCGCCGTTGGGGTCGAGCCGCAGCGGGTGCCCGGGGAAGGCGTCGGCGAGGGCGCGGACGGCGGCGATCTCCTGCTCGGGCGGGAAGACCCCGCCCTTGAGTTTGAACGAGCCGAAGCCGTGCCGCCGCTGGAACAGGCGGGCCTGTTCGACCACGCCGGCCGGGTCGAGCGCGGCGCCCCAGTCGTCGGGCTCGGCGGGGATGCCCGCCGGGTGCCCGTCCCACTTGTAGAAGAGGTAGGCGCTGTACTCGACGGCGTCGCGGACCTTCCCGCCGAGCAGCGCGTGCACGGGCAGGCCGAGCGCCCGGCCCTGGGCGTCGAGGCAGGCGACCTCGAAGGCGGACAGCACCGACAACCGCAGTTTGTCGGCGGTCTGTACCCCGCGCAGCCCGCCCGCGTCCGTCCCGCCGTCGGTCCGGGAGGCGTCCACGGCCAGGTCGATCCCGAACAGGCCGTTCACGTCCATGACCGAGCGCCCCGTGAGCCGTTCGGCCAGCGACCGGGCCGGCTCCAGGTACTTGGTGTCGCCGTAGGTCTCGCCGAGCCCGGTGACCCCGTCGGCGGTGACGATCTCCACGATCAGCCGTGGGGTGTACGGCTGGTGCACGCCCTGGGTGTTGAGCAGGGGCGGGTCGGCCACCAGGATCGGCGTCAGCCGCACCTCGGCGATGGTCAGGTCACGGGTCACAGGGAGGCCCCCACCATCTCTCAGCATGAATAACGTCTATATATGAGAACGCGCGCTAGACGGTTCTACCCTCGGACACCACCCGCAAACGACACCGTGGCCGGGATCACACACCCCGGCCACGGCAGCGGCACGTCACATCACCTCGTCCGCGGCTACGACACGTCGTCCCCGAACTCGTACGCGTCCACCTCGGCGAGGTAGCGGGCCCGGCGCTCCTCGTCGTCCTCCAGGAAGGAGGCGAGGAAGGAGTTGCGGGCCAGCTCGCGCAGCCGGCCCCGGGACAGGCCCAGGCTCTCGTGCACGGCCGCGAAGTTGTCGCCCGCGTACCCGCCGAAGTACGCCGGGTCGTCGGAGTTGACCGTGCACAGCAGCCCGGCGTCGAGCATGGCGGGCAGCGGGTGGTCGGCGAGGGTGTCGACGGCCCGCAGGCGCACGTTGGACAACGGGCACAGGGTGAGCGGGACGCGTTCCCGCACCAGCCGCTCCACCAGCGCCGGGTCCTCCACGCAGCGCAGACCGTGGTCGACGCGCTCCACGCCCAGCACGTCCAGTGCCTGTGTGATGTACTCCGGCGGCCCCTCCTCACCGGCGTGCGCGACCCGGCGCAGCCCGAGCGCGGCGGCGGCCTCGTACACCTCGCGGAACTTCGCCGGAGGGTGCCCGACCTCGGCGGAGTCCAGGCCGACACCGGTGATCCGGTCCAGGTACGGCCGCGCGGCCTCCAGCGTGACCAGGGCCGACTCGGCGGACTCGTCCCGCAGGAAGCACATGATCAGCCTGGTGGAGACGCCGTGGTTCGCCTCGCTCTCCCCCAGCGCCCGCCACAGCCCCTCCACGACCGTGCCCAGGGACACGCCCCGGGCCACATGGGCCTGCGGGTCGAAGAAGATCTCCGCGTGCCGCACGCCCTGCGCGGCGGCCCGGGCCAGGTAGGCATCGGCCAGGTCGGCGAAGTCGTCCTCGGTGCGCAGGACGGCCATCAGCTCGTAGTACAGGTCGAGGAAGGACTGGAGGTCCGCGAAGCGGTAGGCCTCGCGGAGGGCGTCGGTGTCCGCGTACGGCAGGCGCACGCCGTTGCGGGCGGCCAGCTCGAACGCCAGCTCCGGCTCCAGGGTGCCTTCGATATGGAGGTGCAGTTCTGCTTTCGGGAGAGGCATCAAAGCATCGTACGGGTGTATTACCGCCGTTTCGGAAGCGGCACCCGCAGCAGATCGTGGGCCACGGTCAGCTCCCCCGTGAACCCGGCCGCCCGCGCCTGCCGCTCGAACTCCCCGGGCTCGGTGTAGCGCTGGCTGAAGTGGGTCAGCACCAGGTGCCGCACCCCGGCGTCCCGGGCCACGGCGGCGGCCTGCCCGGCCGTCAGGTGCCCGTGCTCGACGGCGAGGTCCGCGTCCTCGTCCAGGAACGTGGACTCGATGACGAGCAGGTCGCAGCCCTCCGCGAGCGCGTGCACGCCGTCGCAGAGCCGGGTGTCCATGACGAACGCGAACCGCTGTCCGCGCCGCACCTCGCTGACGTCCTCCAGGGCCACGTCCCCGAGTCGCCCCTCCCGCTGGAGCCGGCCCACGTCCGGGCCCTGGATGCCGTGCGCGGCGAGCCGGTCGGGCAGCATGCGGCGGCCGTCGGGCTCGACGAGCCGGTAACCGTAGGACTCCACGGGGTGCGAGAGCCGGCGCGCCTCCAGGGTGTACGACCGGGTGACCGCGAGGAGGCCGTCGGCGGCGACCGGGGCCTCGGTGAGGGCGACGGTCTCGCGGTAGGCGGTCGCGTAGCGCAGGCGCTCGAAGAAGCGCCGGCCGGAGCGCGGGTAGTGCGCGGTGATCTCGTGCGGCACCCGGTCCAGGTTGATCCGCTGGATGACTCCGGCCAGGCCGAGGGAGTGGTCACCGTGGAAGTGCGTGACGCAGATCCGGTTCAGGTCGTGGGCGGCGACCCCGGCACGCAGCATCTGCCGCTGCGTGCCCTCGCCGGGGTCGAAGAGGATGCCCTCGCCGTCCCACCTCAGCAGGTAGCCGTTGTGGTTGCGGTGCCGGGTCGGGACCTGGCTGGCGGTGCCGAGGACCACCAGTTCACGTACGGACACGGACGCTCAGCCCGGGGGCCACTGGAGGCCGCGGCCGCCGAGGACGTGCGCGTGGGCGTGCCAGACGGTCTGCCCGGCGCCGGACCCGGTGTTGAAGACGAGCCGGTAGCTGTCGAGGCCCTCGGCGTCGGCCACGGCCTTGGTCTCGGCGAGGACGTCGGCGGCGACCTGCGGGGCACCGGCGGCCAGCTCGGCCGCGTTCTCGTAGTGGGCCTTGGGGATGACCAGGACGTGGGTCGGGGCCTGCGGGTTTATGTCCCGGAAGGCCACGGTTGTTTCCGTTTCGCGGACGATTGTCGCCGGGATCTCGCCCGCGACGATTCGGCAGAACAGGCAGTCGTTCTGCGGCTCTCCGGCCATGCGTATGCCTCCTGTGATCACTACGGTGGGCATCGTAGTCGTTCGGTCGTACGTGGTCGCTCGCGCGGTTCCCCGCGCCCCTCAGGTCGGCAAGCCGGGCGGAGTTTTCGCGGGCTGCTCCTCCAGCGCCTCCAGCGCGAGCGCGATCGCCGCGTCGAGCTGTGCGTCCGTGCCGGATGCCCAGTCCTGGGGGCGCTGTACGACCTCCACGTCGGGGTCCACGCCGTGGTTCTCCACGTCCCAGCCCACCCCCTCCAGCCAGATCGCGTACTTCGGCTGGGTGACCAGGGTGCCGTCGACCAGGCGGTAGCGGCTGTCGATGCCGATGACGCCGCCCCAGGTGCGGGTGCCGACGACCGGGCCGATGCCGAGGGCCTTGATCGCCGCGTTGACGATGTCGCCGTCCGAGCCGGAGAACTCGTTGGCGACGGCGACGACCGGGCCGCGCGGCGCGTCGAGCGGGTAGCTGGTGGGGCGCATGCCGCGCGCCAGGTCCCAGCCGATGATCCGGCGGGCCAGCTTCTCCACCACCAGCTGAGAGGTGTGGCCGCCCCGGTTCTCCCGGACGTCGACCACGAGTCCCTCGCGGGCGACCTCCACGCGCAGGTCGCGGTGGATCTGGGCCCAGCCGGGGGCCTGCATGTCGGGGACGTGGAGGTAGCCGAGGCGGCCGCCGGAGGCCGCGTGGACGTGGGCGCGGCGGTCGGCGACCCAGGCGTGGTAGCGCAGGGGTTCCTCATCGGCGATGGGGACGACGACGGTGTGCCGGGGTTCGCCGCCGCCGGCCGGGGAGACGGTCAGCTCCACCGGGTGGCCCGCCGTGCCGACCAGCAGCGGGGCCGGGCCCGTCACCGGGTCGACCGGGTGCCCGGCCACCGCGATGACGGCGTCCCCGGGGCGGACCGCGACGCCGGGCGCGGCCAGCGGGGAGCGGGCGTCCGGATCGGAGGTCTCCGCCGGCAGAATCCGGTCGATGCGCCAGCTGCCGTCCTCGTGCCGGGAGATGTCGGCGCCGAGCAGGCCGTGCCGGGCGCGTCCGGAGCCGCCGCGCGGGGTGACGTAGGCGTGCGAGGTGCCGAGTTCGCCGTGCACCTCCCACAGCAGGTCGACCAGGTCGCTGTGGGTGGCGAGGCGGGCCAGCAGCGGGCGGTAGCGGTCGAGGATCCCGGCCCAGTCGGCGCCGCCGAGATCGGGGCGCCAGAAGTGGTCGCGCATGAGGCGGCCGGTCTCGTCGTACATCTGCCGCCACTCGGCGGCCGGGTCGACGGTCTGCCGGACCCGGGCGAGGTCGACGGTGACGCTGGTGTCGCCGTCGTCGTCGCTGCCGGCGCGCCGGTCGCTGGGCACGACCCGCAGCCGGCCGTCGCTCCACAGCAGCAGGCGTTTGCCGTCGCCGCTGACCTCGAAGTGGTCGGCGTCGGCGGCGAGGTGCTCCAGGCGGCGCTGGGCGAGGTCGTAGCGCTCCAGCTCGGTGTGCGGGTCGGGGTCCTCGGGGTGGGCACGGGCGGCGCCGAGGGCACCCCGCACGGGGTGGCGCAGCCACAGGACACCGTCCTTGGCGGCGCGCAGCGTGGAGTAGCGGCCGGCCTCCACCGGGAAGGGCACTATGCGGTCGGCGAGCCCTTCGAGGTCGACGCGGGTGGCCGGGGTGCCCTCGCTGTCGGGGGTCTCGTCCTTGTCGGGGGTCTCGAAGGGGCGGCCGTGGCGCTGCGGACCGAACGGCGAGGGGGTGGTGGCGGCCAGGGTGATCAAATGCGGCCGGGCGCCCACCACGAAGGCGAGGTCGAAGACGTGTTCGTCGTAGACCGGGTCGAAGGCGCGGTTGGAGAGGAACGCCAGGTGCTTGCCGTCGAGGGTGAACGCGGGCGCGTAGTCCTGGAAGCGCAGCGGGGTCGCCTCGGTGACCGACAGGTCGGTGGTGTGGGCGATGCGCAGCTGGGACAGCGGGCGCGGGCCGGGGTGGGACCAGGCCAGCCAGGCGGAGTCCGGGGAGAAGGCGAGGCCGGAGACCTCGCCGTCGTCGCTGCGGTCGACCTCGCGGACCTCGCCGGTCTCGCGTTCGACCAGCAGCAGCCGGCCGTCGTGCGCGGCGACGGCGGCCCGGCCGCCGTCGGGCGCCATGGCCAGTTCCAGGACCCGGCCGAGCTGTCCGGCGGCGAGCCGGCGCGGCGGGGCGCCGGGCACGGTGCCGGTCGCCGGGGCGAACTCCAGGGCGTCCTCGCCCTCGGCGTCCGTCACCCACACCACCCATTCCTCGCCGTCGGCGCGGAAGGCGCGCGGCATCCGGGCGCGGACGCCGGGGCTGGCGGCCAGGGCGCGGGCGGGGCCGGAACGGTGGGTGACCCAGTGGACGCCGCCGCGCACGCAGACGGCGCTGCCGCGCGCGGTGTGGCCGGGGGACGCCTCGCCGAACCAGCGGGCGGCGTTGACCGGGTACGGCCTGAGGTCCACGCGGGGCCCGCCGAGCCGTATCTCCAGGCGGCGCGGCTCGGCGCCCTCCAGGTCGTCCAGCAGCCACAGTTCACCGGCCGAGCTGTAGACGATCCGGGTGCCGTCGCCGGCCGCGTGCCGGGCGTAGAAAGTGTCGAGGGGGGTGTGCCGGCGCAGGTCGGAGCCGTCGGCGAGGGAGGAGTAGAGCGCGCCGGTGCCCTCGTGGTCGGACAGGAACGCGATGCGGTCCCCCGCCCACACCGGGCACTCGATGTTCCCGTCGAGGTTCTCGTGCAGCCGTACGAACTCCCCGGCGTCTTCCCCGCCTCGGGCCGCCCGGTCGATCCACAGCTTGCCCGCCGTGCCGCCCCGGTAGCGCTTCCAGTAGGCGGCCTCGCGGCCCATCGGCGCCGACAGCAGCACGGTGGCCGGGCCGAGGGCGACGCCGCCGACCGGGCCGTAGGGCAGTGTCTCGGCCGGGCCGCCGTCCAGCGGGACGGCGTGCGCCCAGGTGTGCCGGAAGCTGTGCCGGCCGTGCGCGCCGAGCGCGAGCACCCGCCCGTCCGTGGTCCAGCCGCGCACCTCCGTACGGGAGTTGCCCCAGTACGTCAGCCGCTTGGCGGGCCCGCCGTCGACCGGGGCGACGTGCACCTCGGGGGCGCCGTCCCGGGTGGAGGTCCAGGCGAGGTGCCGTCCGTCCGGTGACAGACGGGGCTGGGTCACCGGCATGTTGTCGGCGCTGACCCGCCAGGCCCGGCCGCCGTCCAGCGGGGCGAGCCATACGTCGTCCTCGGCGACGAAGGTCACCAAGTCGCCGTGCAGATGGGGGAACCGGAGGTAGCCGGAGCCGTGCGCGTTTCCCGTCGAAGCACCCTGAGTCACCCCGTCACTCTACGCAGCGGCGGGCCCGCTCCGCCCCCGGTTTCCGGTCACTCGCGGTCAGCCGCGCAGCAGCAGCCACTCCTGGAGTTCCACCAAGTTGCCCTCCGGGTCCTTCAGATGGGCGACGCGCATGCGGTCGGTCATGGGCGCCGGGCCGTGCAGCAGGGTCGCGCCCCGGGCGGTGATCGCGGCGCAGTAGGCGTCGAGGTCGTCGACGCGCAGCACGACCAGGGAGCGGTGCCCGGTGGCGGTGTCGCCCGCCTCGGCCAGGACCCCGGCCATCATCGAGCGGTCCTGGAGGGCGATCCCGGCGGAACCGGTGTGCGGGCTGAACTTCTCGTACGGCCCCCCGGTCGCGCCGGACTGCGGCTTGAGGCCGAGGACATCGGCGTAGAAGCGGTAGCAGGCGGCGAAGTCGCTGACCAGGAGCCGGACTTGGGCGAGTTCCACGGGGCCTCCGAGCGGTGTTCTAGGACCAGCGGCCGGTGCGACCCAGCAGCAGGGCCGCGGCGGCGGTGCCGGCGGTGGAGGTGCGCAGGACGGTCGGGCCGAGGACGTACGGCGTGGCACCGGCCTCGGCGAACAACGCCAACTCCTCCGGGGACACGCCCCCCTCGGGGCCGACGACCAGCACGATCTCGCCCTCGGTGGGCAGTTGGGCGGTGGCCAGCCGCTCCGTGCCGCTCTCGTGGAGCACCGCGGCGAAGTCGGCGCGGGCGAGCAGCGCGGCCACCTGCTTGGTCGTCGCCGCGTCCGCGACCTCGGGGAAGCGGACCCGGCGGGACTGCTTGCCGGCCTCCCGGGCGGTGGCCCGCCACTTGCCGAGGGCCTTCAGCCCGCGGTCGCCCTTCCACTGGGTGATGCAGCGGGACGCCTGCCAGGGCACGATCGCGTCGACGCCGACCTCGGTCATGGTCTCGACGGCGACCTCCCCGCGGTCGCCCTTGGGCAGGGCCTGGACGACGGTGATCCGCGGGCTCGGCGCCGGTTCCTCGGTCACCGGGTCCATGCGGACGATCAGCCGGTCCTTGCCCTCGGTGCCGGTCACCTCGCCCACCGCGAAGCGCCCGGCGCCGTCGGTGAGGACGACCTCCTCGCCGGGCCGCAGCCGCTTCACGGAGACGGCGTGGCGGCCCTCGGCGCCCTCCAGGACGAACCGGTCGCCGTCCGGCTCGAAGCGCTCCACCACGAAGACGGGGGCGGTCACGCGCCCTCACCCCCCGCACGAAATTCGTCCTCACGGGACTCGGCCTTACGGGACTCGTCCGACAACGCTGTCCGGGCCGCGGCGAGTTCCGCCGCCAGCACCTCCACCAGCCGTCCGGCCGGCAGCCGCCGGGCCATGCGGTGGCCCTGTCCCGCCCACAGCGCCATGCCCTGCGCGTCACCGGCGTTCGTGGCGGCCTTGCGCAGCGGCGAGGTGAGGTGGTGGACGTCCGGGTAGGCGGCGGGCGCGTACGGGCCGTGTTCGCGCAGGAAGCGGTTGACCAGGGAGCGGGCCGGGCGGCCGGTGAAGGCGCGGGTCAGCCGGGTGCGCGCGAAGAGGGGGTCGGTCAGCGCCTGTTTGTACGCGTCGGGCGCGCCGGACTCGTCGGTGGCGAGGAAGGCGGTGCCGAGCTGGGCCGCCTCGGCGCCGGCCGCGAGGACGGCGGCGATCTGGCCGCCGCGCATGATGCCGCCGGCGGCGACGACCGGGATGTCCACGGCCTCGCGGACCTGCGCGAGCAGCGACAGCAGCCCGGTGCCGGCGCCGTCGTCCTCGGGCGAGTCGCGGTGGGTGCCCTGGTGGCCGCCGGCCTCCACGCCCTGCGCGACCACCGCGTCCGCCCCGGCCGCCTCGACCGCGCGGGCCTCCTCGGCGGTGGTGGCGGTGACCAGGGTGAGGGTCCCGGCCCGGCGCAGCCGCGTGACGACCTCGCGGTCGGGCACGCCGAAGTGGAAGGAGACCACCGGGACCGGGTCGTCGAGCAGGACGGCGAGCTTGGCGTCGTAGCCGTCGTCACGGCCGCCGTCCGGGTCGCCCAGCTCGGTCTCGTACCAGGTGGCCTCGCCGGCCAGCTGGTGGGCGTAGACCTCGACGGCGCCGGACTCCGCGAGGTCGGGCTGCGGCATGAACAGGTTGACGCCGAACGGGCGGCCGGTGAGCCCGCGCAGCCGCTTGATCTCCTGGTACATCCCGTCGGCGGTCTTGTACCCGGCGGCGAGGAACCCCAGGCCGCCGGCCTCGCAGACGGCGGCGGCGAGCTGCGGGACGGAGACTCCGCCCGCCATGGGTGCCTGCACGATCGGGAGGGGGCAGAGATCGGTCAGCGCGGAGGACATGACCGCATGGTGTCACGTCCTTCGGACCGGCCGGAATCGGGGCGTCCCCCGGAACGGCCCTGAGACGCCCCCGACACAACCCGGGGGCGCCCGCATGGTCCAGCGCCCGCCGAACGCGCCCTTCAGCCGACGTCAGCGCCCGTTGAACGCGCCCCTCGGCCGACCTCAGCGCCCGTTGAACGCGTCCTTCAGTCGCGAGAACAGACCCTGCTGTCCCGGCTGGAACTGGCCCTGGGGCCGTTCCTCGCCGCGGAGCTTGGCCAGTTCGCGCAGCAGGCGCTCCTGCTCGGGGTCGAGCTTGGTCGGGGTCTGCACCTCGACGTGCACGACCAGGTCGCCCCGGCCGCCGCCGCGCAGATGCGTGACACCGCGGTCGTGCAGCGGGATCGACTGGCCGGACTGGGTGCCGGGCCGGATGTCGACCTCCTCCATGCCGTCCAGGGTCTCCAGCGGCACCTTGGTGCCGAGCGCCGCGGCCGTCATCGGGATGGTGACCGTGCAGTGCAGGTCGTCGCCGCGCCGCTGGAAGGTGGGGTGCGGCAGCTCGTGGATCTCCACGTACAGGTCGCCGGCCGGGCCGCCGCCGGGGCCGACCTCGCCCTCGCCCGCGAGCTGGATCCGGGTGCCGTTGTCGACACCGGCCGGGATCTTCACGGTGAGCGTGCGGCGGGAGCGCACGCGGCCGTCGCCCGCGCACTCCGGGCACGGGGTCGGCACGACCGTGCCGAAGCCCTGGCACTGCGGGCACGGCCGGGAGGTCATGACCTGGCCCAGGAAGGACCGGGTGACCTGGGAGACCTCGCCCCGGCCGCGGCACATGTCACACGTCTGGGCGGACGTGCCGGGGGCCGCGCCCTCGCCGTTGCAGGTGTTGCAGACGATGGCGGTGTCGACCTGGATGTCCTTGGTCGTCCCGAAGGCCGCCTCGTCCAGCTCGACCTCGATCCGGATCATCGCGTCCTGGCCGCGCCGGGTGCGCGAGCGCGGCCCGCGCTGCGACGCCGTACCGAAGAACGCGTCCATGATGTCGGAGAAGTTGCCGAAGCCGCCGGCCCCGAAGCCGCCGGCGCCGGCGCCGCCGGACTGCGAGAGCGGGTCGCCGCCGAGGTCGTAGACCTGCTTCTTCTGCGGGTCCGACAGCACCTCGTAAGCGGCGTTGATCTCCTTGAACCGCTCCTGGGTCTTCGGATCCGGGTTGACGTCCGGGTGCAGCTCGCGTGCGAGCCGCCGGAACGCCTTCTTGATCTCATCCTGCGACGCGTCGCGGCGCACGCCGAGAACGGCGTAGTAGTCCGTGGCCACCTACGACTCCGCCAGGATCTGTCCGACGTACCGTGCCACTGCGCGTACCGCTCCCATCGTTCCCGGGTAGTCCATGCGGGTCGGTCCGACCACGCCGAGCTTGGCAACCGCCTCGCCGCCCGAACCGTAGCCGACCGACACGACGGACGTGGAGTTGAGTCCCTCGTGGGCGTTCTCGTGGCCGATGCGCACGGTCACGCCCGGGTCCTTCGCCTCGCCGAGGAGCTTGAGGAGCACGACCTGCTCCTCCAGTGCCTCCAGGACGGGCCTGATCGTGAGGGGGAAGTCGTGCCCGAAACGGGTGAGATTGGCGGTACCGCCGATCATCAGCCGCTCCTCGTTCTCCTCCACGAGTGTCTCCAGCAGGGTGGAGAGCACCGTGGAGACCGTACCTCGGTCCTCCGGCTCGAAGGCGTCCGGCAGGTCCTCGACCAGCATCGGCACATCGGTGAACCGGCGGCCCGCGACCCTGCTGTTCAGCCGGGCCCGCAGATCCGCCAGCGAGGCCTCGCCGAACGGGGCCGGGCAGTCGACCATACGCTGCTCGACCCGGCCGGTGTCGGTGATCAGCACGAGCATCACGCGCGCCGGGGCGAGCGAGAGCAGCTCCACGTGCCGGACCGTGGACCGGGTCAGCGACGGGTACTGCACGACGGCGACCTGCCGGGTCAGCTGCGCGAGCAGCCGCACCGTGCGCGCCACGACGTCGTCGAGGTCGACGGCGCCCTCCAGGAAGTTCTGGATCGCCCGCCGCTCGGGCGCGGTCATCGGCTTCACGCCCGCGAGCTTGTCCACGAACAGGCGGTAGCCCTTGTCGGTGGGGATGCGCCCCGCGCTGGTGTGCGGCTGCGCGATGTACCCCTCCTCCTCCAGGGCCGCCATGTCGTTGCGGACGGTGGCCGGGGAGACGCCGAGGTTGTGCCGCTCGGTGAGCGCCTTGGAACCGACCGGCTCCTCGGTGCCCACGTAGTCCTGGACGATGGCGCGCAGTACCTGAAGCCTGCGTTCACTCAGCATGCGCGCGCACCTCCAGCACGTCGTCCCTCGTCCCATCGGGTCGTCCGCCTGGCACTCTTCCCATACGAGTGCCAGCCTTCCCCGGCCCAGTGTACGGCCGTCGGGTACACCCTGGGCAAGGTCGGGCCGCGCCGCCGGGTGGTAGCGCTAGCGTCGCGGGTATGAGCGTGACTTGGGAAGAGCTGGGGTGGGAACGGCTGGCGGCCGGGGTGGGGCGGTGCCGGCTGCCGGGCTGGGACTGCACGGCGGGGCTGGTCGTGGGCGAGGGGACGGCGCTGCTCGTGGACGCCGGTTCGAGCCTGGCGGAGGGGGCCCGGCTGCGCGCGCGGGCCGAGGAGCTGGCGGGCGGCCGTGTGACCCATCTCGCGCTCACCCATCCCCACTTCGACCACGTCTTCGGCGCGGCGGTGTTCGCCGGGGCGGAGGTGTACGGAGCGGTCGGCCTGGACGCGGTGTTCGCGTTCGAGCGGGCGGAGCTGCGACTGGACGCGGTGCGCAACGGGCTGCCGGTCGCCGACGCCGACGAGGCGGTGGACGCGCTGGTCACGCCCCGGCACCTGGTGTCCGGCGAGTGGACGCTGGACCTCGGCGACGGCCGGCAGGCGCTGCTGGCCAATGTGGGCCCGGGCCACACCGCCCACGACCTCGCGGTGCTGGTCCCCGGCTCCCCCGAGGTGGTCTTCTGCGGCGACCTGGTGGAGGAGTCCGGCGAGCCCCAGGCCGGCCCGGACGCGGTCCCCGCCCGCTGGCCGGACGCCCTGGACCGGCTGCTGGCGCTGGGCGGCGAGGACGCGGTGTACGTGCCCGGTCACGGGGCGGTGGTGGACGCGGCGTTCGTGCGACGTCAACGGGACGAGCTGGCGGCACGGTTCGACGTGATCTGAACGGCGTTCCGGCCGGCATTCCGGCGTGTCGCGCTTGCCCTGGCGCGGCTTCTCCTATCGTCATCCGAATGCGCCCACCCGTCTCCCGCCACCGCCCTTCCAACGAGGGCCCTTCGGGCCCGCGCCCTCGTGTGTATTCGCCGGATCTCACCCCTCCCTGGAAGAAGAAGCCGCAGCCGGCGCCGGAGGTGGCCGCGGAGCCAGGCTTGGTGGTGGAGGAGGCCGGTACCGGGTTCTGCGGCGCGGTGATCCGCTGCGAGGCGGGCACGGTGACCCTGGAGGACCGCTTCGGCAAGCACCGCGTCTTCCCCCTGGAACCGCGCGGCTTCCTGCTGGAGGGCAGGCCCGTCACGCTGGTCCGCCCGGCCTCGGCCCCGGCCCGCCCCACCCGTACGGCGTCCGGCTCGATCGCCGTCCCCCAGGCACGCGCGCGCGTGGCCCGCGCCGGCCGCATCTACGTGGAGGGCCGGCACGACGCCGAGCTGGTCGAGAAGGTCTGGGGCGACGACCTGCGCGTCGAGGGCGTGGTCGTGGAGTACCTGGAGGGCGTGGACGACCTGCCGGCCATCGTGGAGTCCTTCGCCCCGGGCCCCGACGCCCGCCTGGGCGTCCTGGTGGACCACCTGGTGCCGGGCACGAAGGAATGGCGGATCGCCCAGTCGGTCACCAGCGAGCACGCCCTGGTCGTCGGTCACCCGTTCATCGACATCTGGCAGGCGGTGAAGCCCGCCTCCCTGGGCATCGAGGCATGGCCGACGGTACCGAAGGGACAGGACTGGAAGACGGGGGTCTGCCGGTCACTGGGCTGGCCGGCGGAGAACACCGGCGCGGTGTGGCAGGCGATCCTGAAGCGGGTGCGGTCCTACAAGGACCTGGAGCCGGAACTGCTGGGCTGTGTCGAGCGTCTCATCGACCACGTGACCGTGCCCTGAGGGCCTGCCGAACCGTTGAGCCGGGCGGGACCGGTGGATCGCTCTCCGCCGTCGCGGAGGTGGCCCGTCGATCAGCTCGTCCACACGTCCGAGCATGTCGTCGTCCCCGCCGCCGCGGGGCTGCCGGTCAGTCCACCAGGTCCCGCACCACCGCGTCCGCCAGCAGGCGCCCCCGCAGGGTCAGTACGGCTCGGCCCTCCTCGTACGGCCGTTCCTGGAGGAGTCCGTCCGTCAGTGCGCGCCGGGAGGCGGCGAGGCCCTCCGGCTTCAGCAGGGACAGGGGGACACCCTCGCGCAGGCGCAGTTCGAGGAGGACGCGTTCGACGCGGCGGTCCTCGTCCGACAGGAGCTCGCGGCCGGCTCCCGGAGAGCGTCCGTCGGCGAGCGCCGCCGCGTACGCGCCGGGGTGCTTCACGTTCCACCAGCGCACGCCGCCCACGTGCGAGTGCGCCCCCGGTCCGGCGCCCCACCAGTCGGCGCCGCGCCAGTACAGCTCGTTGTGCAGGCAGCGGCCCGCCTCGGAGGTTGCCCAGTTGGAGACCTCGTACCACTCGAAGCCCGCCCGGCTCAGCGTCTCCTCCGCGATCAGGTACCGGTCGGCGTGCACGTCGTCGTCGGTCATCGGGACCTCGCCCCGGCGGATCCGGCGGGCCAGCTGGGTGCCCTCCTCCACGATGAGCGCGTAGGCGCTGACGTGGTCGGGCCCGGCGCCCAGGGCGGCCTCCAGCGAGGCCCGCCAGTCGTCGTCGCTCTCCCCCGGCGTGCCGTAGATCAGGTCGAGGTTCACGTGCTCGAAGCCCGCCGCCCTGGCCTCCGCCACGCACGCCTCGGGACGGCCGGGGGTGTGGGTGCGGTCCAGGACCTTCAGCACGTGCCGCCGGGCGCTCTGCATGCCGAAGGAGATCCGGTTGAAGCCGCCCTCGCGGAGGGTGGCCAGGTAGGCGGGGTCGACGGACTCCGGGTTCGCCTCCGTGGTGATCTCCGCGTCCGGCGCGAGACCGAACTCCTCGCGGATCGCCCCCAGCATCCGTACCAGGTCCCCGGCGGCCAGCAGCGTGGGCGTACCGCCCCCGACGAACACCGTACGGACCTCGCGGGGGTCGTCACCCAATACCTTGCGGGCCAGCCGGATCTCGTCGGTCAGCGTGTCCGCGTAGTTGTCCCGGGACGCGAGCACTCCGCCGGTGCCGCGCAGCTCGGTCGCGGTGTAGGTGTTGAAGTCGCAGTAGCCGCAGCGGGTCGCGCAGTACGGGACGTGCAGGTAGAAGCCGAGCGGGCGGGCGGCGGCCCCGGCGAGCGCGGAGCCGGGCAGCGCGCCGTCAGCGGGGACGGGCTCGCCGTCGGGGAGTGCGGAAGGCATGCCTTCCATTGTCCAGCACCGCGGGCGTTGCCCGGCCGGCCGTGCTGCGGGGGCGTCACTCGGCCTGGAGCACCAGCAGGGCCAGGTCGTCCCCGGGCAGGTCGGCGCCGAAGTCGTGGACCAGGCGGCGGATGCGCTCCGCGATCAGTTCGGCGCCGAGCCCGGCGCAGCCGGACAGGGCGTGGGCAAGGCCGTCGCCGTCGTCGAACTGGCGGCTGCCGGAGCGCCGCTCGGTCACCCCGTCGGTGACGCACAGCAGGCTTTCACCGGACCGCAGCTCCACGGTCTCGCTGGTGTACGTCTCGTCCTCCACCACGCCGAGCAGGGTCTGCGGGCGGGCGACGGTGCGCACGGTGCCGTCCGGGGCGAGGACCAGCGGCAGCGGGTGACCGGCGGAGGCGAGGGTGCAGCGGACCCCGTCGGCGTGCGGGGTCAGCTCGCCGTAGAGGAGGGAGAGGAAGCGCGTCTGCGGGCCGTCCCCGAGACCCGGCGGCCGGCCGCCGGCGGTGACCAGGGCGCGGGCCGCGGCGTCGGCCGCCTCGGTGGCGTCGTCCAGCAGCAGCTGGTTGAGGCGGTCCAGGACGTCGGCGACGCCGTACCCCTCGCGGGCGAGCAGCCGCAGCCAGGGGCGGGCGAGGCCGATCACCACGGCCGCCTCGGGGCCCTTGCCCTGGACGTCGCCGACGGCGAAGCACCAGCGTCCGTCACCCGCCGGGAACAGGTCGTAGAAGTCGCCGCTGGGGCCGCCCTGGTCGCAGGGTTCGTAGACGAGCGCGCTGCGCACGCCGGGGATCTCGGCGACCGCGCCGGGCAGCAGACCGCGCTGGAGCACGGCGCTGATGGTGGCCTGGCGGGCGTACTGGCGGGCCGCGCCGATGGCCAGGGCGACCCGTCGGCTCAGGTCCTCCACCAGGCCGGTGATCTCGTCGGGGAAGCCGGCCGGGCCGCACCGGCCGATGACCAGCGTGCCGAGCGGCCGGCCGCCCGCGACCAGCCGGTAGGCCAGCGCCGTGCCGTCGGTGCCGTGCGGACCGAGCGCGTGGCCGGGCCAGGGGTAGGACCCGGGACCGGAACGCGTTCCGTCCGGCGGGCGCGGCGGCTCCTTCTCCAGCGCGGCGCGCAGTTCCTCGATGCGGGCCTCGCTGGCGTGCCAGACCCGGACGGGGCCGTCGCGGGCGCCGCCGCGCACGGTCGCCTCGTCCTCCAGCCAGACCGCGCACCAGTCGGCGAGCCGGGGCACGATCAGCTGGCCGGTGAGCGCGGCGACCAGGTTCTCGTCGAGCTGTCCGGCGAGCAGGTCGGAGGCCTCGGCGAGGAAGGACAGGGCGCCCCGGCCGAGCCAGTCCCGGTCGCCGTCGGCGCGGTGCGGCTGCGGGGCGAGGCCCTCGGCGACCTCCAGGGCGGGCCCGGGAACGGGGCCGTCCGGGGCATCGCTGCCGCCCGGGGGCAGCCGGGCCCAGACCGTCTTGGCGCCGGCGCGGTAGGTGACGCCCCAGGATTCGGCGAGCGTGGCGACGAGCCGCAGCCCACGCCCGTACTCGGGGGTGTCGTACGGCGCCTCGCAGCCGGCGTCCCGCGGGGCGCGGGAGGGGTGCCGGTCGCACACCTCGATCACGAACGCGCCGGTCTCCTCCAGCCGCCACTCGACGTGCACGTCCGTACCGGCGTGTACGACGGCGTTGGTGACCAGTTCGCTGACGACCGCCATCGCGTCGTCGGCGAGCCGCGCCGGGACGCCGGGCGCCTCGGCCAGCACGGCCCGCACCAGCGCGCGGGCCGACCCCGGGGCGAGGGGGCTGCCGGGCAGCGTGGCCCGCCCCCGCGCCGCGCCTGGCTGAGACTCGCTGTCCCGCTGTGCGGGTATGGCCGCCATGTCCATGCGGCCAGGGTGACAGACCGGACCCGCCTATAAGCGCCGAGTCACGGAACTGACCGGAAGACGGAACCTTTCGAGCGCCGGTGAGCGTTAAATTCGAGCGTCGGTGAGCGTGAGGGGTGTGGCACCGCACCGCCGTGCCGCCGCGCCGCGTGGCGCGAAACCGCGGCCGGCCCACGGTCGCCCCGGCGGTCTACGCCTCTCTGGTGCCGGCGTACATCTCGTCGATCAGGTCCTTGTACGTCCGCTCCACCACCGGCCGCTTCAGCTTCAGGCTCGGTGTGATCTCGCCGTGTTCCACGTCGAGGTCGCGCGGCAGCAGCCGGAACTTCTTGATGGTCTGCCAGCGCTGGAGCCCGGCGTTGAGCTGCTGCACGTACCCGTCGACCATCTCCACCGTCCGCGGCGCGGCGACGACCTCCGCGTACGACGCGCCCTCCAGACCGTTCTCCTTCGCCCACTGGAGGATCGCGGGCTCGTCCAGGGCGATCAGGGCGGTGCAGTAGTTCCGGTCGGCGCCGTGCACGAGGATGTTGGACACGTACGGGCACACCGCCTTGAACTGGCCCTCGATCTCGGCCGGCGCGACGTACTTGCCGCCGGAGGTCTTGATGAGGTCCTTCTTGCGGTCGGTGATGCGCAGATAGCCGTCGGGCGACAGCTCGCCGATGTCGCCGGTGTGGAACCAGCCGTCGGACTCCAGCACCTCGGCGGTCTTCTCGGGCTGCTGGTGGTAGCCCTGCATGATGCCGGGGCCGCGCAGCAGGATCTCGCCGTCGTCGGCGATGCGGACCTCGGTGCCGGGCAGCGGCTTGCCGACCGTGCCGGTGCGGTAGGCCTCGCCGGGGTTGACGAAGGAGGCGGCGGAGGTCTCGGTGAGGCCGTAGCCCTCCAGGATGTGGATGCCGGCGCCGGCGAAGAAGTAGCCGATCTCGGGCGCGAGCGCGGAGGCACCGGAGACACAGGCGCGCAGCCGGCCGCCGAAGGCCTCGCGGAGCTTGGCGTAGACGAGGGTGTCGGCCACCTTGTGCTTCGCGGCGAGCCCGAACGGCGCCGAGGCGACACCGGTGCGGCGGAAGTTGTCCTGGGTGACCTTGGCGTACTCGCGGGCGACCTCGGCCGCCCACTGGAAGACCTTGTACTTGGCCGCGCCGCCCTCGCGGGCCTTGGCCGCCACGCCGTTGTACACCTTCTCGAAGATGCGCGGCACGGCCGCCATGTACGTCGGCCGCACCACCGGGAGGTTCTCGATGATCTTGTCCACGCGGCCGTCGACCGCGGTGACGTGCCCGACCTCGATCTGGCCGGAGGTGAGCACCTTGCCGAAGACGTGCGCGAGCGGCAGCCACAGGTACTGGACGTCGTCGATGGTGACCAGGCCGGTCGCGGCGATCGCCTTGGCCATGTACGACCAGTTGTCGTGCGGCAGGCGCACGCCCTTGGGGCGGCCGGTGGTGCCGGAGGTGTAGATGAGGGTGGCGAGCTGCTCCCTGGTGATCGCGCCGACCCGCTCCTTGATCAGCTGCGGGTGCTGCTCCAGGTAGGCGGCGCCGCGCTCCTCCAGCTCGGCGAGGGTGATCACCCAGTCACCGGTCTCCACACCGGCCGGGTCGATCACCACGACCTTGGCGAGCGCGGGCAGCTCGGGGCGCTTCGCCACCGCCTTGGCCAGCTGTGCCGCGTCCTCGGCGACCAGGACGCGGCTCTCGGAGTCGGAGAGGATGAACGCGGACTCGTCGGCGTTGGTCTGCGGGTAGATGGTCGTGGTCGCCCCGCCGGCGCACATGATGCCGAGGTCGGTGAGGATCCACTCGACCCGGGTGGAGGAGGCGAGCGCCACCCGCTGCTCGGGCTCGATGCCCAGCTCGATGAGCCCGGCCGCGATCGCGTACACCCGCTCGGCCGCCTGCGCCCAGCTGAGCGACTCCCAGTCGTCGGGGCCCTCGCCCGCGGCCGGCGGAGCGGGGTAGCGGTAGGCCTCGGCGTCCGGTGTGGCCGCCACGCGCTCCAGGAAGAGGGCCGCCACGGACGGCGGACGGTTCTCGATCAGGGTCTGTGTGTCGCTCACGACATCCTCCCGGGGGCCCGCGACGGTGCGGCTGGCTCGGTGCGGCTGGGTTGACTCACGGTGGGGTAGCGGACTGTTGTTTAACTCGCGAGTAACTAACGAGCAGGGACAGGGTAAGGGGCGGCCGCCCGCCGCGTAAGGGGCATCGGCCCGACACTTTCCGACACGGAGCAACGCCCGTCACGCACGGGGGCCCGCCGCGCTTTCGCACGACGGGCCCCCACATGCCCGCTTTGCGGACGCAACCGGCCACAGCCTCCGGTTACTTCTTGCCCTTGGCCGATCCCGCACTGTCATCGCTGGACAGGACGGCGATGAAGGCCTCCTGCGGAACCTCCACGGAACCCACCATCTTCATCCGCTTCTTGCCTTCCTTCTGCTTCTCCAGCAGCTTCCGCTTACGGGAGATGTCACCGCCGTAGCACTTGGCGAGGACGTCCTTGCGGATGGCGCGGATGGTCTCGCGGGCGATGACCCGGGAGCCGATGGCGGCCTGCACCGGCACCTCGAAGTTCTGCCGCGGGATCAGCTCCTTGAGCTTGGCGACGAGCCGCACGCCGTACGCGTACGCCTGGTCCTTGTGGGTGATCGCCGAGAAGGCGTCCACCTTGTCGCCGTGCAGCAGGATGTCGACCTTGACCAGGGAACTGCTCTGCTCGCCCGTGGGCTCGTAGTCCAGGGAGGCGTAACCCCGCGTCTTCGACTTCAGCTGGTCGAAGAAGTCGAAGACGATCTCCGCGAGCGGCAGGGTGTAGCGGATCTCGACGCGGTCCTCGGAGAGGTAGTCCATGCCCAGCAGCGTGCCGCGCCGGGTCTGGCACAGCTCCATGATCGCGCCGATGAACTCGGTCGGCGCGAGGATCGTCGCCCGCACGACCGGCTCGTACACCTCGTCGATCTTGCCCTCGGGGAACTCGCTCGGGTTGGTGACGGTGACCTCGCTGCCGTCCTCCAGGATCACGCGGTAGACCACGTTGGGGGCGGTGGCGATCAGGTCGAGCCCGAACTCGCGCTCCAGCCGCTCCCGGATGACGTCCAGGTGCAGCAGGCCGAGGAAGCCGACACGGAAACCGAAGCCGAGGGCGGCGGAGGTCTCCGGCTCGTAGACCAGCGCGGCGTCGTTGAGCTGGAGCTTGTCCAGGGCCTCGCGCAGCTCCGGGTAGTCGGAGCCGTCCAGCGGGTACAGACCGGAGAAGACCATCGGCTTCGGGTCCTTGTAACCGCCGAGCGCCTCGGTGGCGCCCTTGTGCTGGCTGGTGACCGTGTCACCGACCTTGGACTGCCGGACGTCCTTCACCCCGGTGATGAGGTACCCCACCTCGCCGACGCCGAGGCCGTCGGCCGGCAGCATCTCCGGCGAGTTGACACCGATCTCCAGCAGCTCGTGCGTGGCGCCGGTCGACATCATCTTGATGCGCTCGCGCTTGTTGAGCTGGCCGTCGATGACACGGACGTACGTCACGACACCGCGGTAGGAGTCGTAGACCGAGTCGAAGATCATCGCGCGGGCGGGCGCGTCGGCGACACCGACCGGCGCCGGGATCTCCTTGACGACCTTGTTCAGCAGCGCGTCCACACCGAGACCGGTCTTCGCCGAGACCTTGAGCACGTCGTCCGGTTCGCAGCCGACCAGGTTCGCCAGCTCCTCGGCGAACTTCTCCGGCTGTGCGGCCGGCAGGTCGATCTTGTTCAGCACCGGGATGATCGTGAGGTCGTTCTCCATCGCCAGGTACAGGTTGGCGAGGGTCTGCGCCTCGATGCCCTGGGCGGCGTCGACCAGGAGGATGGTCCCCTCGCAGGCGGCGAGCGACCGCGAGACCTCGTAGGTGAAGTCGACGTGCCCCGGGGTGTCGATCATGTTGAGGATGTGGGTCGTGCCCTGGTCGGGGCCCTCGGTCGGGGCCCAGGGCAGACGCACCGCCTGGGACTTGATCGTGATGCCGCGCTCGCGCTCGATGTCCATCCGGTCGAGGTACTGAGCACGCATCTGCCGCTGCTCGACCACACCGGTCAGCTGGAGCATCCGGTCGGCGAGCGTGGACTTGCCGTGGTCGATGTGCGCGATGATGCAGAAATTGCGGATCAGAGCCGGGTCGGTACGGCTCGGCTCGGGCACATGGTTAGGGGTCGCGGGCACGCAGGGTCCTGTCTCTTGAGGCGCCTTATGCCTCGGGTCGGATCGTTACGTAGTCTCCATGGTCCCACGGGGCGGGACCTAGGGCCGTTTTGGGCTGCCCGGAGGGCCACTGGTACTGTAGATGGCTGTGCCTCATGCCCTCTCAGCGCGAGGCGCGACAGAAAATTTTGGATCACCGGTACGGGACCCGAGCGGCCCCGTGCCTGAACCTGAAAAGGCTCCTTCGTGGCGAACATCAAGTCCCAGATCAAGCGGATCAAGACCAACGAGAAGGCCCGGCTGCGCAACAAGGCCGTCAAGTCCTCCCTGAAGACCGCGATCCGCAAGGCCCGTGAGGCCGCTGCCGCGGGTGACGTCGAGAAGGCCACCGAGCTGCAGCGCGCTGCCGCGCGTGCGCTCGACAAGGCCGTCTCCAAGGGCGTCATCCACAAGAACCAGGCCGCCAACAAGAAGTCGGCGCTTGCTTCCAAGGTCGCTTCCCTCAAGGGCTGAACCTCCTTTCTGATCTGATCGCCGGAAGGACCCAGAGCGGGCCCTCTCTCATCCGCTCCCGACCGGCACCCCCGGACCCACGCGCGGCCTGCGTTCGCCACGCGGGCGTGGATCCACAAGCTTGATCCGACGGCCCCGGCGCCTTCGCCTTTCCCCAAGGCGGGCACCGGGGCCTTTGGCGTGCCCGGGGAGCCTTGTCGGGTCTGGGGAGTGTTTGGTGTGCTGGGGGCTGGGTGGGGGCGCCGCGCTAGCGGAGACAGTCGTCCGGTGTCCGTGGGCGCCGGTTGTCGGTGCCCGTGTTCCGGTGAGTGGGGCGAGCCACCCCGGCCGGTGGCTCAGGGGTGTTCCGGCTTGTCCGTGTCCCTGGGGCGACCGGTCAGGCCCGGCCTCTGGAGCGGGCGGCTCGGGCGATCACCACGACCGCCTTCTCCAGGGCGTACTCGGGATCGTCACCGCCGCCCTTCACGCCCGCGTCCGCCTCCGCGACCGCTCTGAGTGCGACCGCGACCCCGTCCGGCGTCCAGCCCCGCATCTGCTGGCGCACCCGGTCGATCTTCCACGGCGGCATGCCCAGCTCCCGCGCCAGATCGGCCGGCCGGCCGCCCCGGGCCGAGGACAGCTTGCCGATCGCCCGCACGCCCTGCGCCAGCGCGCTGGTGATCATCACCGGCGCCACCCCTGTCGCCAGCGACCATCTCAGCGCCTCCAGCGCCTCCGCCGTACGCCCCTCCACGGCCCGGTCGGCGACCGTGAAGCTGGATGCCTCGGCGCGCCCCGTGTAGTACCGCCCGACGATCGCCTCGTCGATCGTCCCTTCCACGTCGGCGACCAACTGCGAGACCGCCGAGGCCAGCTCCCGCAGATCGCTCCCGATGGCGTCGCAGAGCGCCTGGCAGGCCTCGGGGGTGGCCGACCGCCCGAGAGAGCGGAACTCGCCCCGCACGAAGGCCAGCCGGTCCGCCGGCTTGGTCATCTTCGGGCAGGCCACCTCCCGCGCGCCCGCCTTGCGCGCCGCGTCCAGCAACCCCTTTCCCTTGGCGCCGCCGGCGTGCAGCAGCACCAGGGTGATCTCCTCGGCGGGCGAACCGAGATACGCCTTCACGTCCTTGACCGTGTCGGCGGACAGGTCCTGCGCGTTGCGTACGACCACGACCTTGCGCTCCGCGAAGAGCGACGGGCTGGTCAGCTCGGCGAGTGTGCCGGGCTGCAGCTGCTCCGGGGTCAGGTCACGTACGTCCGTGTCGGCGTCGGCGGCCTTGGCGGCGGCCACCACCTCCCGCACGGCACGGTCGAGCAGGAGGTCCTCCTGGCCCACGGCAACGGTCACCGGGGCGAGAGGGTCGTCATTCGCAGTCTTCCTGGCCATCGCTTACAGCATCCCACGCGGCACTGACAGCCAACCGGCTCCGCGCCCCTGACCGGTCCCGGAGCGGACCCTGAGGGCGGCTCGGGGTCACGGTTCCTCGCGCCAGCCGTCCCACTCCCCCGCGAACGCGTCCAGCTCGGCGGGGTCGAGCCGCGCGGCCTCGTCCCGCAGGACCACCAGCCACTGGGCGTCCTCGGCGTCGTCCTCACCGGCGAGCGCGTCCCGGACGAGCCGGGGCTCCTCGTCGATCCCGAACCGCTCCCCGAGCGCCTCGGCCGCTTCCTCGGCGGCATCGCGGTCGGGCAGCACCAGCACGTGTCTCACATCGCTCACGGGCCCATTCTCCGGCACCTGGCGCGGGCCTCCGGCCCGGGTCAGCCGGCCTCTGCCCCAGGTCGGCGGAGGCCGGAACGGTACGCACGACCTGTGCCGCGGGTGCCCACGCCTCCCTGCGGGAGGGCTTTCGCCCTGGCAGGGGTGACAGTCCCAGAGCGCGCGCCCGCGGCTGCCCGGACACGTCCGCGCCGTCGCCTGCGGCCCGTGTCCCTGGGCCCGCGCCCTGGCGGGCCACCCGCCGGCTTCGGGGCGGCAGAACCGGGCGCGGGGGCGGGGGCGGGGTGATTTCCGCGCGGTCAGCTCTTCGGCACGATCTGCACGTCCAGGTCGACGCGGATGCTCGGTCCGACCGCCGCGATCCCCCGGGCCAGCATCGACTGCCAGCTGATCGTGAAGTCGTCCCGGTGCAGTTCGGTGGTGGCCCGGCAGGCCGCCCGCGTCTCGCCCTCCACGCCGTTGCCGAGCCCGAGGTAATCGGTGTCGAGCGTGACCGTGCGGGTCACGCCGTGCAACGACAGCGCCCCGGTGACCGTCCACCGGTTGCCGCCCTTGTGCACGAACCGGTCGCTGTAGAACTCCAGCGTCGGGAACCGCTGCACGTCCAGGAAGTCCGCCGACCGCAAGTGGTCGTCGCGCATCCTGATACCCGTGTCGATGGAGGACGCGTCGATCACCACGTGCATCGCCGACTGTTCGATCCGCTCGGCGATCCGCACCACCCCGGCGAAGGAGTTGAACCGCCCGTGGATCCGGGCCAGTCCGATGTGCCGTGCGGTGAAGCCGATCGAGGAGTGCGCGGGGTCGATGTCCCAGTCGCCCGGCGCCGGCGGCTCCGGCGGCTGGGCCACCTGGAGCGTCACATCGCCCAGCGAGGCAAGGGAGTTCTCCCCGACCAGCGCGGTGGCCCGGTACGGCGCGTAGCCCTCGGCCCCGACCGCGAGCCGGTACTCCCCCGCCGGCACCATGGCCAGGAACAGCCCGTAGGGGTCCGTGCCCCCGGCCACCACCCGCCGGCCCATGGCGTCGGTGACCGTCAACTCCGCGCCGGCCACGGGCTCGTTGACCGGGTCGACCACCCGGCAGCTGAGCACTCCGGCATGCGGCGGTGTCCGGACCCCCGCCAGGGGATTCGACCGTTGTACGCGGTTTCTCCGGTTACCCAACAAGCGACCGAACATCCACGACACCCCTGTACCCCTCGACATGATCCGTTGCCGAAGGTTCATTCGATCACCGATGCGGCTTTCGAGGCAACACGGACCCACATCACAGGAATCCACTGCATGCGCCGGGACTGATCCGAATTAGTCGCTCAGGTCAAAATTTCACAAAGCGACCACACGGCCCATCCCGTGTGACACCGGCTCAGCGGTCGCTCGTCACCCGCATCTCCCCTCCCTTCCCTCCGGTGCCGGTGAGCGCGAGCGCGCCGTCCCGGTCGGTGCGCAGGACCGTCGCCCCGCCGCTCCGCAGGGCGGCCACGGTGGACGGGGCCGGATGGCCGTAGGGGTTGTCGGCACCGGCGGAGACGAGTGCCACCCGGGGTGCGGCGAGGCGCAACAGCCTGGGGTCCTGGTAGGCCGATCCGTGGTGGGCCACCTTCAGGGCGTCCACCCCGGCCAGACCGGCCGCCGCCGGGGACCGCAGCAGTGCCTGCTGGGCCGGGGGTTCGAGGTCCCCGAGCAGGAGCAGTCGCAGTCCGCCCGTGTGTACGAGCAGCGTGACGCTGGCGTCGTTCGGCCCTTCCGGCCGGAAGGCGGGACCGGGTACGGGGGCCGGACCGAGCCCAGAGGCCGGGCTGGGTACGGAGGCCGGGACGGATGCAGGGATGTGGCCAGATACGGGGGCCGGGCCGGGTGCGGAGGCGGGGCCGGGCGCGGGGGCCGGGCCGGGCGCGGAAGCGGGGCCAGGCACGGAGGCAGGGCCGGGCGCGGGGGCGGGCGTTCGCGCTCCAGAGGGCGTCCCGGCTCCCTGGGGCGGGGGCCACAGGACCCGCCACGTCAGCGGTCCGACGCGCCGTTCCTCTCCCGCGGCGGCCGTCACGACCGGGATGTGCCGCTCGGCCGCCTCCCTGCGGACGAACCTCGCCTGGTCCGGCGGCTCCGCGAGCCCGGTGGTCTCGATCGCGGCCACCGAGCGGCCCCGCAGGACACCGGGCAGGCCCGCCACGTGGTCGGCGTGGAAGTGAGTGAGGATCACAAGGGGGACGCGGGTGATGCCCAGCCGCCGGAGACAGTCGTCGACCAGCGCGGGATCCGGTCCGGCGTCCACGACCACCCCGGTTCCCTCGCCCGCCGCCAGCACCGTCGCGTCGCCCTGCCCGACGTCACACACCGCGAATCTCCAGCCGGGCGGCGGCCAGCCCGTGATCACCCGGGTCAGCGGCGCCGGCCGGGCCACGACCAGCACGAGCAGTATGCCGAGCAGTCCACACCACAAGGGGTGCCGCAGCAGTCTCCGGCCGATCGCCACGACGGCCACGGTGACCGCCGCGAGCGCCAGTGCCCCCGGCCAGCTCCCCGGCCAGTCCACACCCGCGCCGGGCAGCGCCGCCCCGGCCCGGGCGACTGCGGCGATGCACCCGGCAGGCCAACTCGCGCACCAGGCCAGCGCCTTCGCCACCGGCATCAGCAAGGGCGCCGTCGCGAGCGCCGTGAACCCCAGCACTGTGGCCGGTGCGACCGCCACCTCGGCCAGCAGATTGCACGGCACCGCCACCAGGCTCACCCGGGCCGACAGCACTGCCACGACCGGCGCGCACACTGCCTGGGCCGCGGCAGCCGCCGCGAGCGCCTCGGCGAGCCTCGGGGGCACCCGGCGCCGACGCAACGCCTCGCTCCAGCCCGGCGCCAGCACCAGCAGCGCGCCGGTGGCCAGCACCGACAGCAGGAAGCCGTAACTGCGCGCCAGCCACGGGTCGTACAACACCAGCAGCAGGACGGCCGTGGCCAGCGCCGGGATCAGCGATCTGCGGCGCCCGGTGGCCAGGGCGAGCAGCGCGACGGCGCCGCAGGCCGCGGCCCGCAGGACGCTGGGATCGGGCCGGCAAACGATTACGAACCCCAGCGTCAGCGCTCCCGCGAGCGCGGCCGTCATCCTCAGTGAGAGGCCCAAGCATGGGGCCAAGCCCCTGCGTTCGGCCCGTTGGGCCAGGCCCGGCGGCCCGATGAGCAACGCGAGCAGGACGGTGAGGTTGCTGCCGGAGACGGCGAGGATGTGTGCGAGGTCCGTCTCGTCGAAGGCGTGCTCCAGCTCGGGCGTGATCCGCGAGGTGTCCCCGACGACCAGACCGGGAAGCAGTGCCCGCGCGTCCCCCGGCAGGTCCTCGGTCGCCTCCCGCAGGCCCGCCCTGAGCCGGCCCGCGAGCCGTTGCGGTCCACTCGGCCCGGCCACGATCCGGGGTACCGGCCGTCCGCGTACCCGTAGCACGGCCGCTGTCCGGTCGCCGCCCGTGAGCGCGGGCGCCAGCCGGCCGCCGACCCGGAGCCGCGTGGACGGCAGCAGCCCGAGCCAGGCGGCCCGACCACCCGGCCGGTGCCGGTCGGCCCCGGACGGCGGCCCGGGACTTCGGCTTCTCCCGGCGCTTGCCTCCGGTGCCGGGACATCCGCGTCGATGATCAGCAGCACGGGCGTCCGCACCCGCATCCGCCGTCCGTCGGCCGCCTCCACGCTCCGCACCTCGGCCCGCGCCAGCACCGCCACCGGTGCCATGTGATCGCCGCTCGCCCGTGGACCGCTCAGCCAGGGATCGCCGCTCAGCTCGACCTCGGCGGTGACGGCCGCGAACCGCCGGGCCAGCTCGGGCACCGGCCCGCGTCGCACGTCGGCCCCGTGCAGTCCGGCGGAGACGGCCGCCGCGGCGGCACAGAGCAGCACGGCGGCGACGGTGGCCCGCGCCCAGTGAAACCGGCCCCGCATCCAACCGGCCGCCCTGGCCCGTCCGGCCTGCCCTGCCCACCTGGTGGGTTCGGGGCGTCCAACCTGCCCGGACCGTCTCCTCTGCCCAGCTCGCCTTGTCCTTCCCCTCCGCCCGGCCCGGCCCGATCGCCGTACCGACAGCAGCAGGACCCCGCCGAGCAGGCAGCAGGCGACGGTCCCGGCGGTCCAGGCCGCCGATGCGTCCAGGGTCAGGGCCGCCGTACCCCAGGCCGCGAGCGCGGGCGGCACCAGGCGCAGGTCCAGGGGGCCGGCCCGGCTGGGTCGCGTGGCTCCGCTCCCCTCGTATCCGGTGCCCCGGCCGGCCGCGTCGAGCGCGCGGTTCACGGCCGTACCAGGTCGCGCAGATCGGTGAACCGGCTGTCTCCGATGCCGTTGACCTCGCGCAGTTCGTCCACGGAGCGGAAACCACCGTGCTGGGTGCGGTAGTCGATGATGTGCCGGGCCAGTACCGGGCCGACTCCGGGCAGGGTGTCGAGCTGGTCCACGGTGGCGGTGTTGAGGGAGACCGGCGCGGCCGGGCCCGGGTCTGCGGCACCGGAGAGCTGCCCGACCGCCGAGCCGGCCGGTGCGGCGGCCCCTGCGGGGACGCCGACGAGAACCTGCTCGCCGTCGACCAGGAAACGGGCCCGGTTGAGCCCCTCGGTGCTCACCCCCGGCCGGACCCCGCCCGCGGCTCGCAACGCGTCGGCCACCCGGGCGCCTGACGGCAACCGCAGGATTCCCGGTTTGCGGACCTTGCCGCCGACGTCCACGACGATCTCCGCACCGGGTGTCGCCGGGGCGGACCCGGCCGTGGTCGCCGCCTCCTCCTTCTTGGGGAACGGCGCCTGTGGGCGGACCACTTGCGGGACACTCACGGACTGGGTCCGGCCCGACCAGAAGTGCTGCCCGGCGAAGACGGCCGCGGCCACGAGCACCGCGGCCAGCGCCACGACCGCTCGCCGCTCCACCCCGTACCGCGCCTGGAGCCACACCGGCATCCGCTCCCGCAAGGTCAGTCCGGCACGTTCCCGCCAGCCCGGGACCGCGGGCACCTCCGCCTCTCCCGGTCCCTCCGGTTCCGGCGACCGCGCACCACCGGCCCGCTCGCCCTTCGCCGAGACGGCGGATGGCGGGGGCGGTAGGGGTGGCGGGAGCGGTGCGGATGGCGGGGACGGCGGGGCCTGGTCGGCCGGTGAGCGCGGCGGAAGCGTGCCCCGCTCCGGCACAGCCGTGGTATCTGCCCACGCCGGCACCGTCGGCCGTACGGGCCCCCGCTCCGTCGGCTGCCCCGACCCCGGCGCCGTCCCGGGCACCAACGGTCGCACCGGCCCCGGTGACACCCCCAGTACGATCGGCCGCAACCGCCCCCTCGACACACCCGGCACCACCGACCGCACCGGCCCCGGCGTCGTCCCCGACACCGACCCTGCCGCCCCCGGGGCCGCCCCCGGCATCGCCCCTGCCGCCCCCTCCGTCCGCCCCGCCGATGCCGACGCACCCGCGGAGCCGACTGGATCGGGCGGCGCGTTCCCGGACTCCCGCCACTGCGCCGCCCGTTCACCGAAGAGGAGTTCCGCACGGTGACGCAGTTCCTCCGCCGGCGCGTTCGCCCGACGGCGGCTGCGACGGTGATCGGTGGGGCGTGGGTCGGTGGGACGTGGGTCGGTGGGTCGCGGGTCGGTGGCACGCTGTTCGGCAGGGCGGGGCCCGGTGACACGGTGGCGCGGTGGCCGGTGTCCGATGGCGCGGCGGTGCCGGACGCGGCCGTCGGAAGCCGGGCCACGGCCGGGACCGCTGGTCGGGGTCGCGATGCGGGAGCGAGATCGAAGTGCCATGCGACGAGGATGGAGCACTTCGCCACATCACGATGATCTTGGTGAATTCCCGTGCATTACCGACCGGTTGTGGATAACTCCGCCACTCACACGAGTGAAACCGGCGGGCCGAGGGCCCCGCCCGGGCCTCAGCGAGGCGAGACGACCGCCCCCAGCAGTCCAGGCCCGGTGTGCGCCCCGATCACCGCTCCGACCTCGCTGACATGCAGGTCGGCCAGGCCCGGGACGCGTGCCCGCAGCCGGTCGGCGAGCGCGGCGGCACCGTCGGCGGCGGCGAGATGGTGAACGGCGATGTCGACCTCCGCGTTGCCCGCCCGCTCCACGGTGAGCTCCTCCAGGCGCGCGATCGCCTTGGACGCCGTACGCACCTTTTCGAGCGGCTCGATACGGCCGTCCTCCAGCTGGAGCAGGGGTTTGACGGCGAGCGCGGAGCCCAGCAGCTTCTGCGCGGCGCCGATGCGGCCGCCTCGGCGCAGATAGTCGAGGGTGTCGACGTAGAACACGGCGGATGTGCCGGCGGCCCGCTTCTCGGCGGCCGTGACGGCCTCGTCCACCGTGCCGCCCGCCTCCGCGGTCTCGGCCGCGGTGAGCGCGCAGAAGCCGAGCGCCATCGCGATCACTCCGGTGTCCACCACGCGCACCGGCACCGGTGCCTCGCGCGCCGCGAGGACCGCCGCGTCGTAGGTGCCGGACAGCTCGGCGGACAGGTGCAGGGAGACGATGCCGCTCGCGCCGGACTCGGCGAGTCTGCGGTAGGTCTCGGCGAACACCTGGGGGCTGGGGCGGGAGGTGGTCACGGAGCGCCGTTTCTGCAGCGCCTGGGCGAGGGAGCGGGTGGAGATCTCGGTGCCCTCTTCGAGCGCCTGGTCGCCGAGGACCACCGTCAGCGGGACCGTGGTGATGCCGTGACGCTCCATCGCCCGGGGCGGCAGATAGGCCGTTGAATCGGTGACGATCGCGACATGGCGGGACATGAGCTGGAGGTTACCTGGCGTAGTGCTCGCTCGGCAGCCCGGCCCCTGTCGGGTGCCCGGGGAGCGGTCCGCTCATGTGGTGCTCTCGGGGCGGGGCTTCTTCTGCCACGGGACGGTGGGGCGCCACGAGGTCCCGGCGATCGCTTCGGGCGCGGGCCGCGCGGTGGCGTGGGCACCGGCCTCGTCGGAGCGCGCCTGTCCCGTGGCGGAGCCGTCGGCGGGGGTGGCGGGGGCGTCGGACCAGTGCGAGGGCGCCTGGCCGGGTTCGGTGCTCGTCCAGTGGCGCAGGGCGCCCGCCTCGATGTCGATCTGGGCGCTGAGGTGGTCCAGCTCGTCGTCGGAGAAGCGGCGGGCCCGGTCGCGGACGGCCCAGCGCAGGGAGTCGGCGGACTGGGTGATGCGCTCGGTGCGTGCGCGGAGTTCGGGCAGGCGCGCGGCGAGTGTGGCCCGGTCGGGCTCGGTCTCCAGGCGCTTGAGGTCGGCGTCCAGGTCGTGCCCGTGAACGCTGAGCCGTTCGAAGAGGCCGAGGGACTCCTTCAGCGACTCGTCCTCGGCCGCGCCCGCGTGCAGCGCGTCCTGTGTGGCGCGCATGGAGGTGCGCAGGGCGAGCCGCAGCCGGGCGATCTCGCCGGCCGGCCCGGGCTGGGCGACGGACTTGGCGCGCAGGGTGTGGTCCTCGACCGTGCGCCGGGCCTGCGCGATGGTCCGGTCCACACCGCGCTTGGTGGCGCGGACGGCCTTGACCGTGGCGTAGGCGCCCATGCCTACGAGGATCAGGAAGAGCAGGGAGAACACGGTGAGCACTACGTCCATGGCGCTCCTCCTCCGGTCGGTGCGGTAGGGCCCGCTGCGCTTCTCCACGATAAACGCAGCGGGCAGGCCCGGAGTTCCGTCCGAACCCCGAACCTGCCCGTAGGGGACTACCCCGAGCCGGCGGGAACACCCGCTTTCGCTGCCCCGTCGCATACCGGTAATGGGCCGGTGTACGCCGGTTCCGGCCCGGTTGTCCGCCGGTGTTGTACGCCGGCGGCCGGTGTTGTACGCCGGTGTTTACGCGGGAACGATGTTGACCAGCTTCGGCGCCCGCACGATCACCTTGCGGATGCCCGCGCCGCCCAGCGCCGCGATCACCTTCTCGTCGGCCAGCGCGACCTTCTCCAGTTCCTCCTCGGAGATGGCGGGCGGCACCTCCAGCCGGGCCTTGACCTTGCCCTTGATCTGCACGACGCAGGTCACGGTCTCGTCGACGACGTAGGCCGGGTCGGCCACCGGGAAGTCCCGGTGGACGACGGAGTCGGTGTGGCCCAGCTTGCGCCACAGTTCCTCGGCGATGTGCGGGGCCAGCGGGGCGACCATCAGCACCAGCGGCTCGGCCACGGACCGCGGCACAGCGCCACCGGTCTTGGTCAGGTGGTTGTTCAGCTCGGTGACCTTGGCGATGGCGGTGTTGAAGCGCAGGCCCTCCAGGTCCTGGCGCACGCCGTCGATGGCCTTGTGCAGGGCGCGCAGGGTCTCGTCGTCGGGCTCGGCGTCGGTGACGGTGACCTCGCCGGTGGTCTCGTCGACGATGTTGCGCCACAGCCGCTGCAGCAGCCGGAACTGGCCGACCACCGCGCGCGTGTCCCACGGGCGGGAGACGTCCAGCGGGCCCATGGCCATCTCGTACAGGCGCAGCGTGTCGGCGCCGTACTCGGCGGCGATCTCGTCCGGGGTCACCGCGTTCTTCAGGGACTTGCCCATCTTGCCCAGCAGGCGGGTGACCTTCTCGCCCTGGTAGTAGTACGCGCCGTCGCGCTCCTCCACCTCGGCGGCCGGCACCGCGATGCCCCGGCTGTCGCGGTAGACGTAGGCCTGGATCATGCCCTGGTTGAACAGCTTGTGGAACGGCTCCGCGGAGGAGACGTGCCCCAGGTCGTACAGGACCTTGGACCAGAAGCGCGCGTACAGCAGGTGCAGCACGGCGTGCTCGGCGCCGCCGACGTACAGGTCCACACCGCCGTGCGGCAGGCCCTGGCGCGGGCCCATCCAGTACCGCTCGATCTCCGGGTCGACCAGCTTGCGGTCGTTGTGCGGGTCCAGGTAGCGGAACTCGTACCAGCAGGAACCGGCCCAGTTGGGCATGGTGTTGGTCTCGCGGCGGTACTTCTTGGGGCCGTCGCCCAGGTCCAGGGTGACGTTGACCCATTCCTCGTTGCGCGACAGCGGGGTCTCGGGCTGGGTGTCGGAGTCGTCCGGGTCGAAGGTGCGCGGGCTGTAGTCCTCGACCTCGGGCAGCTCCAGCGGCAGCATCGACTCAGGCAGCGCGTGGGCGACGCCGTCCTCGTCGTAGACGATCGGGAAGGGTTCGCCCCAGTAGCGCTGGCGGCTGAACAGCCAGTCGCGCAGGCGGAAGTTGACGGTGCCCTCGCCGATGCCCTCGCGCGCCAGCCACTCGGTGATGCGCGCCTTGGCGTCGGCCACGCCCAGGCCGTTCAGCTTCAGGTCGTCGCTGTCGGAGTTGACGATCTTCGCGTCGTAGGAGACGAAGGCGTCGTCCCAGGTGGCCGGGTCGGTGCCGCGGCCGTCGGTCGGCTCCACCACGCAGCGGATGGGCAGCTCGAAGGCGCGCGCGAAGGCGAAGTCGCGGCTGTCGTGGCCCGGGACGGCCATGATCGCGCCGGTTCCGTAGCCCATCAGGACGTAGTCGGCGATGAAGACCGGGATGCGCTCGCCGCTGACCGGGTTGGTCGCGAAGGCTCCGGTGAAGACGCCGGTCTTGTCCTTGGCCTCGGCCTGCCGCTCCACGTCGGACTTCGAGGCGGCCTGCGCGCGGTAGGCGGCGACGGCCTCGGCCGGGGTGGCGTGGCCGCCGGTCCACACCTCGTGCGTGCCCTCGGGCCACGCCTCGGGGGTGAACTTCTCGACCAGCGGGTGCTCGGGCGCCAGCACCATGTAGGTCGCGCCGAACAGGGTGTCCGGGCGGGTGGTGAAGACCGTGATGCGCTCGCCGTCGATCGGGAAGTCGATGCGGGCGCCCTCGCTGCGGCCGATCCAGTTGCGCTGCTGGAGCTTGATGGCCTCGGGCCAGTCCAGTTCCTCCAGGTCCTCCAGGAGCCGGTCGGCGTAGGCGGTGATGCGCATGTTCCACTGGCGCAGTTTGGCCTTGAAGACCGGGTAGTTGCCGCGCTCGGAACGGCCGTCGGCGGTGACCTCCTCGTTGGCCAGTACGGTGCCCAGGCCGGGGCACCAGTTGACGGGCGCGTCGGAGGCGTAGGCCAGGCGGTACTCGCCCAGGATGTCGGCGCGTTCGCGGGCGCTCAGTTCGCTCCACGCGCGCGTGGTGCCCGGAATGGCGCGTTCACCGGACTCGAACTGGGCGATCAGCTCGGAGACCGGGCGGGCCTTGCGCGCCTCCTCGTCGTACCAGGAGTTGAAGATCTGCAGGAAGATCCACTGGGTCCATTTGTAGTACTCCGGGTCGATCGTGGCGAACGACCGGCGCTTGTCGTGGCCCAGGCCCAGCCGGCGCAGCTGGGCCTTCATGTTCTCGATGTTGGCCTCGGTGGACACGCGGGGGTGCGTGCCGGTCTGCACGGCGTACTGCTCGGCGGGCAGGCCGAAGGCGTCGAAGCCGAGGGTGTGCAGGACGTTGTGGCCGGTCATGCGCTGGAACCGGGCGTAGACGTCGGTGGCGATGTAGCCCAGCGGGTGGCCGACGTGCAGGCCCGCGCCCGAGGGGTACGGGAACATGTCCATGATGAACTTCTTGGGCCTGGCGGCCAGCCCGGGGTCGCCCGCCAGGTCACCCGTGGGGTTCGGTGCCGCGTAGGTGCCGTCGGCGTCCCAGAAGTCCTGCCAGCGTGCCTCGATCTCGGCTGCCATGGCGGCCGTGTAGCGGTGCGGCGCGGCCTCCGCCGACGCGGCGGTGGCAGCGGGGTTCGTCTCGCTCATGATCCTCAAAGCTCCATCGATCGTCTCTGCCTGCGGAAATGAAAAAACCCCTCACACAGGAGGGGACGCCGCGCCGATGCCGACCTCACGGCTGAACCGGAGTCGGTACTGATCAGCGCGGCCCGCTAAGCAGAAGGCGTACGGCACGCATGGCGCTAGGGTACCGCAGCCCTTGAGCAAGCCGCGACGCGCTTCCGTATCCCTGTGGGACATGTCCACGAAGCCCGCCGGTACCAAACAAAGGTCGGCGATTACTTCTCGCGTACCTCCTCCTAGGACACGCCACTCCGATCAGATTGTCCGCCGATAACAGCGCAATAACCCAAACCCCGTACTGATCGGTATGGCGCCACTTAGAGTGCGGCAGCGGGACCGCTTTCCCGGAACTGCTCGGAGTCGCCCCCATGAACCGTCGTCGACGTACCAGCTCGCTCCCCGTACCGGGCCGCTCGGCCTATGGGGTGGCGTCCGCCGTCTCCTTGCTGCTCATACCCGTGTCCGTGCTGGCCGGAGGCGTCCGGTTCCGCGAGTTCCTGAACTTCGGCGCGGGCGTGCTGTCCCTCGTCTCACTGAGCTGCTCGGTGATCTGGGGCCTGTTCGCCCAGGACCGGATCTTCCTGAACACCCGGCAGCGGATCATCGGCCAGGCCGTGCACCGGACGACCGCGGTCGCCTCGATCGCGTTCCTGCTGCTGCACATCACCACGAAGATCGCGCTCGGCCACACGGAGGCGATCGCCGCTGTCGTCCCGTTCTCGCTCGGCGTCACCGGGATCGCCGGCCTGATCGGGCTCGGCTCGCTCGCCGGCCTGCTGATGGTCTTCGTGGGGGTCACGGGCGCGCTGCGCGGCGCCTTCGCCACCCCGGCCCCGGTCGCGGCGCGCTGGCGGGCCATGCACATGCTGGCCTACCCCGCGTGGTGCGGGGCGCTGATCCACGGCCTTTACGCGGGTCGCGCGGCCAAACCCGTCTTCGTGTTCCTCTACGGCCTGTCGCTGCTCGGCGTGATGGGCGCCCTCGCGCTGCGCGCCGCGCCGCGCCCAGTCAAGCGCAGGGTCGCCGGCCGGCTGGCGGCCCTGTTCCACCGGACCGCACCGCCCGGACCCGCCGGGCCGGAGGCGAACCGCTCCCGGGCGGCCGGACCGGACCGGACCGGCCCGCACAACGGCCGGGAACCGCGGCATGCGCCCACCGCCCCGCTCCCCCGGCCACCGGCCGCCGCGCCCGCCGCCGGTTTCGCCGCGGCCTACCGCGCGGTGTCCGACCCGGACCGCCCTCGGCAGCCCTTCACGGCCGCCCGGACCGCCGCCGCGGACCTGCCGCCGGATCTCCGGCCCACACAGGCCGCCGCGCCCGTGGACGGCCCCTCCAGCGCCTTCGGCGGCTGGCCGGTGCCCTCCCCGCCGCCGGTCGGCGAGGCCCCGCCGTCCGCGTACGACCCGCTCCAGGACACCGGGTACACCGTCCCGGTCCACGGCGGTCCGGGCGCCACCGGCTACGGCGGACGTGACATGTACGACACCACTGAGACGAACGGCTCCTACGGCACGTACCTCCCGGGTGACACGTTCGACGGCGGTCCCGCCACCGAACCGCTGCCCGGCTCGCCCTACGGGGCACCGTTTCCGGGCGGACCGTGGAACACGCCTTCCGGAGGCTTCAAGTGAACGAGGCACTGCCCGACGTCCCCGAGGTCCGAGTGGTCGGTCTTCCCCAGCTCACGTCGGGCTTCGACCTTGTCGAGCGACTCGACCTGCCGATGCACCTGAAGGTGCACGGGCCGCTCGACCCGCTGGGCGGCGAACAGCTCGCCAAACTCGCCGAACGCGTCAACCTGAAGGGGCGCGGCGGAGCCGGCTTCCCCTTCCACAAGAAGCTGCGCTCGGTCGCCGAGTCGGCGATCAGGCGCGGGGTCCGGCCGGTCGTCGTGGTCAACGGCAGCGAGGACGAGCCGGCCTGCCGCAAGGACACCGTGCTGATCAACCGGGCGCCGCACCTCATCCTGGACGGCGCCCTGCTGTGCGCCGAAGCGCTCGGCGCGCGCACCCTCGTCGTCGGCGTCACCCGGGAATCCACGCAGTGCTCCATGGAGACCGCGCTCGCCGAACGCGGCCTGGGCAACAGCCGTAGATTGGCGCTGCGCGCGTGGGTGCAACGCAATCCGGTGCGCATGGTCTCCGGTGCCGCCGCCTCGCTGATCCGCTCGATCGACGGCGGCCCGGCGATCCCGCCCGGCCGCAAGGTCAGCGCCTCGCGGAGCGGTGTCGGCGGGGCGCCCACGCTGCTGTCGAACGCGGAGACGTTCGCGCAGCTCGCCATAGCCGCCCGCATCGGCCCGGAGCGTTACGCCCACACGGGCCTGCACGACGAGCCGGGCACCGTGATGCTCACCGTCTCCGGTGCGGTCGCCCGCCCGATGGTGATCGAGGTGCCCACGGGCGTGCCGCTGCGCTACGTGTTGCGGCTCGCGGGCGCCCCGCCGGTGCCGCAGGGCGTGCTGACCGGCGGCTACCACGGCAAGTGGATCGACGCGGCGACCGTGGACGAGGCGATCGTCTCCCGCAACTCGCTGGACGCGGTGGGCGGTTCGCTGGGCGCGGGCGCGATCCTGCCGATCGGCCGGGAGACGTGCCCGCTGGGCGAGTCGCTGCGGGTGGCACAGTGGCTGGCCGAGGAGAGCGCCGGTCAGTGCGGGCCCTGCTATCTGGGGCTGCCCGCCGCCGCGCACGGGCTGGAGGACGTCCTGGACGGCGGCGGACCGGCGGCCCTGGAGGCGCTGAAGCAGATCGCGAGCAACGTCAAGCGGCGCGGCGCGTGTTCACACCCGGACGGATCGGCGATGTTCCTGGAGTCGACCATCAAGGCGTTCACCGACGACCTGGCGGCGCACGTCCTCGGCGACGGCTGCGGACGGCCCGTGGAGGGCGTTCTGCCGCTCTTCGAGGACGGCGGGGCCCCTACGGGCGTCCCGGGCGGCACGGAGAGCGGCGCGAGCCGCCAGAGGATCCACGTGGACTGGACGCTGTGCCGGGGCCACGGGCTGTGCGCGGACATCCTCCCGGAGGTGTTCGAACTCGGCGCGGACGGCTTCCCGACCGTCGCCCAGGCGCAGGTACCGCGTTACGCGGAGGCGAAGGCGCTGCGCGCGGTACGCCGCTGCCCGGCGCTCGCCCTGCGCATCGAGGAGGACACGCGCGGGCAGGCGCCGGCGCGCAATCTGCCGGTGCTCTCCCAGGGGCGCGGCCGGCGCGCGCTGGGCCGCTGACCACACGTAAGGGGCGGGTCACCGGATCGGGTGAACCGCCCCTTACGCCACAACACGCCGAAGGCGGACCATCTCTGGGATGATCCGCCTTCGATTTCTGTGGAGCTAAGGAGAATTGAACTCCTGACCTCCTGCATGCCATGCAGGCGCTCTACCAACTGAGCTATAGCCCCTTGTTTTGTTGTTTCGCCCGGTTCCCCCGGCGACGACGTAAACATTACAGGCCCGTGGGCGCAGCGCCAAATCGCTTTCGGCTTCGCTTCGGTATGACCGCTAATGTCGGTTTCCATGCCCGAGATCGCGCCGTTCACCGCACATCGCCGGGTCCCGGTCGCCCTGGGCGTGTGCCTGATGTCCTTCGCGGCGTTCTGGGCCGCGCAGCGGGCCGCGCACGTGTCGATGATCGACCTGATGGTCTACCGGGCCGAGGGGGCCGCCGTGCGCGCCGGCGACGACCTGTACGCGCTGCGCGCGACCACCGCCCGTCTGCCCACCACGTACCCGCCGTTCGCGGCCCTGCTGTTCACGCCGCTGTCCCTGCCGGACACCGCGCTGCTGCGCACGCTGGCGACGGCCGGCAATCTCGCGCTGCTGGTGGTCTTCGTACGGTTGTCGCTGAAACTCGTCGGCCACGCGCGCGTGCGGACCGTCTGGTGGGTCGCGGGCGCGGCCGTGTGGTGCGAACCGGTGTGGACGACCGTGCGCTACGGCCAGATCAATCTGCTGCTGGCCGTGCTGGTGCTGTGGGACCTGACCCGCCGGCCCGCCGGCGGCCACGACCGCTGGAGCGGGCTGGGCCTCGGACTGGCCGCCGCGGTCAAACTGACGCCCGCGCTGTTCCCCGTGTTCCTGCTCGCCACGGGCCTGGCGGACCGGCTGCGGGGCGGACGGGGCGGGCCGTGGCTGCCGCACGCGCGCGGGGCGGCCGTCGCGTTCGCCGGGGCCACCCTGCTGGCGGCGGCCGTCCTGCCGTACGACTCCTGGCGGTTCTGGACGCGCATGGTGTTCCGCGCGAGCCGGGTAGGGCTGGCCGAGGACACCGGCAATCAGGCACTGCGCGGCATTCTGGCCCGCCTCCTGCACACGCCGGACCCGGCGGCCGTCTGGACGGCCGGTGCCGCCGTACTGGCCGTCCTCGGCCTGACGGTGGCGGTGCGGGCGGAGTCGCGGGGGCGGCGGGCCTGGGCGGTGTGTGCCTGCGCGGTCACCGCCCTGCTGGTCAGCCCGGTGTCGTGGACCCACCACTGGGTGTGGTGCGTGCCGCTGGTGCTGCTGCTGTGGACGCGCGGGCACCGGGCTGCGGCCCTGGGCACCTTGCTGGTCTTCTGGTCGTACATCCCGTGGTGGGTGCCGCACGGGCCCGGGCGCCCGGAACTCCACCTGGGCGGCGCGCACTTGCTGCTGTCGGCCGGCTACGGAGTCGCCGCCGCGCTCTTCCTCGCGCTGGCCCGGACATCGTCGCCGAGCCCCAGGGGCGGCGAGGCCGGTGTCAGGCCGTGACGAACTGGTAGAACCTCTTGAGCGTGCAGTGCTCCTCCAGGAGCCGGCCGTAGATCGGCTCGCCTTCCAGCTCCCGGTAGGTCTCGATGGGGTCGCCTTTTATGATCAGCGCCCGCGCGCATTCCTCGCACCAGTACTGGTAAGCGGTGTTGATCGGCTCCATGTCGCGGACGATGGGCGTGCCACTCCCGCACCAGTCGCACTTCCGCCGGTGTGCCCCCATCGATCAGCTCCAGGTGTGGCCGCAGGCCGTGCACACGTACGAGATTCCGCCATTGTCGCCGAGCACCTGCGCCACATGCGCGGAACCGCAGGAAGGGCAGCTCAGCCGGGTGATCGAATCCCGTATCAACGCCGCGTCGAGGAGGTGGCCGACCTCCTCAAGGATGCTCGCAGGCATCGCCACTCCTCCCGTCGGGCCGCGCCCCCTTCCGGCCGTTTGATTCTGCCACGACCGGACCAATACGGTCAGCGACGCCTGAGTACCAGTCCGGACACGGCGCCCACCGCGGCCGTCCCGGCTCAGTACCCACGCGCACGCCGGGAACGCCTCCGCGGAGGTGTACGGGCCTCGGGGACCGGAAGGCGGCGGGTGGCACACCGAGCTGCGGGCGGGGCCGGTTGTCAGTGGCGGGTGCTTCACTGTTCGCAGGGTTCGGAACGGGAGCGCACGCAGAAAATCCCGCCCCCAGGCGGGGACGGGATCCTCATCACCGATCTTTGACAACTCAACAGAGTGTCGATCAGTGGAGCTAAGGAGAATTGAACTCCTGACCTCCTGCATGCCATGCAGGCGCTCTACCAACTGAGCTATAGCCCCTGGTGTTCTTCCCGCTCGGCGGGGCGAACAAGAAGAACTTTAGCCTGTGACCTGCCGGAAAGTGAAATCCGGGGTCCGGGGAGCCCGGGACGGTCAGTCGTCGTCGCCGAGGACGGGCTCCGGAAGGGTGCCCGCGTTGTGCTCCAGCAGACGCCAGCCACGGGCGCCCTCGCCGAGCACGGACCAGCAGCAGTTGGAGAGGCCGCCGAGGCTCTCCCAGTGCCGGGCCTCCAGGCCGAGGAGCCGGCCGATGGTGGTGCGGATGGTGCCACCGTGGCTGACGACGACGAGAGTGCCGTCCTCGGGCAGCTTCTCGGCGTGCCGCAGCACGACGGGGGCGGCGCGGTCGGCGACCTCGGTCTCCAGTTCCCCGCCGCCGCGGCGGACCGCTTCCCCGCGCTTCCACGCGGCGTACTCCTCGCCGTGGCGGGCGATGATCTCCTCGTGCGTCAGCCCCTGCCAGACGCCCGCGTAGGTCTCGCGCAGGCCCTCCTCGCGGGTGACCTCCAGGCCGGTGAGGGCGGCCAGCTCGGCGGCCGTGTGCGCGGCGCGCCGCAGGTCCGACGAGACGATCGCGTCGGGCCGCAGGGAGGCGAGCAGCCGGGCGGCGCGGCGGGCCTGGCCCAGGCCCGTCTCGGTCAGCTCGACGTCCGTGGTGCCCTGGAAACGCCGCTCGACGTTCCAGGAGGTCTGGCCGTGTCGCCACAGGATGATGCGGCGGCCCCGGCCCGTGCGGTCGGTCACCTCACCCGTGGCGCTCATCACCACTCCCCGCCCGGCTCCTGGTCGGCCTCGGCGGCCTGCAGCCTGGCGTGCTCCTCGGCCTTGCCGCGGGTGGCCTTGGCGTCGGCGGGCAGTTCGATCTCGGGGCAGTCCTTCCACAGCCGCTCCAGGGCGTAGAAGACCCGCTCCTCACTGTGCTGGACGTGCACGACGATGTCGACGTAGTCGAGCAGGACCCAGCGGGCCTCGCGGTCGCCCTCGCGGCGGACCGGCTTGGCGCCGAGTTCCTTCTGCAGGCGCTCCTCGATCTCGTCGACGATGGCCTTGACCTGGCGGTCGTTCGGCGCGGACGCGAGCAGGAAGGCGTCCGTGATCGACAGTACGTCGCTCACGTCGTAGGCGATGACGTCGTGGGCGAGCTTGTCGGCCGCCGCCTGGGCGGCGGTGTTGATGAGCTCAAGGGAACGGTCGGTGGCGGTCACTACATGGCTTTCCGTCGGCGGTCTTTTGCCATCAAGGGTCTCACGGACCGCCCGGCACACCCCACGGGATTACGGCGGGGCTCGCGGGCCGCGCTCCGCCCGGGAGCGCGGCCCGGGGTCAGGACGAGGACGGCTGGTAGTCGCGGCCGAGGACCACCGAGACGTCGGCGCCGGAGGAGACGGTGCCCTTGGTCACGGAGCCGGCGGGCAGCCCGAGGGTCTTGGCGACCTCGGTGGCCTTCGCCTGGTCGGCGGCGTCCGCGTAGGTCACCTTCGAGGTGGCCTCGGTGCCGGAGGCACTGCCGCCCTCCAGGAAGGTGAAGCCGCCGTTGAGGAGCACGACGCGGGCCTTCTCCGTGTCGTCCTTCACACCGGTGGCGTTCTGGACGGAGACCCGGACCGCGGAGCCGGCGTCGGGGCTCTTCGCGGTGCCGCCGAGGATGTCCTTCACCACGCTGTCGCCGGTCTCGGCGCTGAGCGTGCCGTCGGGCTGTACGGGCAGCAGGGCGGTCTGGTAAGCGCCGCTCTTGGCCAGGTCGGCGAGTCTGGCGAGGAACGTGCCGAGGTCCTTGTCGGTGAGCGGGGGGTCGAGGATCTGCGCGAGCGTCTGCACGGTGGTGGTGGCGGAGGCCGGGTCGGAGGACATCTTGCGCAGCACGCCCTGCATGACCTGGCCGAACCGCTGCAACTGGGCGTTCTCGGTCTCGCCGGAGGCACGGTAGGTCGCGTAGGCGACGGCCATCTTGCCGCTGAGGGTCTGGCCCTGGCCCTTGTGGACGAGCGGTGCGGCGCCCTTCTTCTTGGCGTCCGGGTCGGGCACGTCGGTGTCGGTGTCGATCTCGATGTTGCCGACGAGGTCGACGAGGTTCTGCAGGTAGGGCGTGTCGAGCCGCCAGCTGCCCTGGATGCTGGTGCCGAGGACGGTGTCGAGCTGGTCGCGGGTGCCGGAGGTGTCGTCGTCGTCCACGGACTTGGCGAGGGTCGTGGTGGAGCCGTCGTCGCCGGTCAGGGCCAGGGAGTTGGGCAGCAGGACCGTGGTGCCCTGCTTGGTGGTGGTGTTGTCGACCAGCAGCGCCGTGGAGGTGCCGCCCTTGACGGTGTTGTGCAGGTGGACGACGAGCACGTCGCGCTTCTGGGCGGTGACCGGGGCGGCCGTGCCGCCCGGGCCGCCGGAGGACAGGCCGGGCAGCTTTCCGGCGTACCAGAGGTAGCCGACCCCGCCGGCCGCGACGACGGCGAGGACGACGAGCAGGGCGATGAGCCGGCTGCGGGCGCGGCGGCGGGCCTCCTCGCGGCGCTCGGTGCGGTTCTCGGTGAACTTCAGCCAGTCGATGACGTCCTCGGAGTCACCGTCCGGCTCCTCGACGAAGGCGAACTGTTCGGTGCGGTAATCCGGTCCGGCCGGCCCGGGCCCGGTCTCCTCGGCGGTCGCGCCGCCTCGCGCGACCGGGCCGTCCTGCGCGTCCGGGCCGTCCTGCGCGACCGGACCGTCCTGCGCGGCCTGGGCGTCCTCCGCGGGGCCGGCCTGCTGCGGGATGTAGGCGGTCTGCTCGGCGGCCCTCGGCTGCCGGCCGCCGCTCACGGCCTGCCCGTAGGGGTCGTAGCCGCCGGCGTCCTGGGTTCCGGTGTCGGTGGCGTACGGGTCGTACGGGGTCTGGGAGCCGTAGGGGTCGTAGGTGGCGTAGGAGTCGTGGCCGGGCTGCTGATGGCCGGGGGCGTAGGGCGAGGCCGGCGGCTGCTGGCCGGTGGCGTAGAGGTCGTAGCCGTAGCCCTGCTGCTGGGCGTAGGGGTCGTAGGCCGCCGGCTGGGGCTGCGGGACCTGCTGGGCCTGGGGAGCCTGCTCGGCCGGTACCTGCCGGTACACGGGCCTGCCGTACTCGTCGTAGCCGACGACTTCGTACGGAACGGCGCCGTAGCCCGCGCCACCCGCGTCGTATCGGTCGTTCACCGGTGCCCCTCTCGGCTCACTCGCCGCGGTACAGCTCGCGCTTGTCGATGTAGCGCACGACTCCGTCCGGGACCATGTACCAGATGGGGTCGCCCTTGGCGACTCGCGCGCGGCAGTCCGTGGAGGAGATGGCGAGGGCCGGCACCTCGACCAGCGAGACGCCGCCTTCCGGCAGGCCCGGGTCGGTCAGGTGGTGGCCGGGGCGGGTGACGCCGATGAAGTGCGCGTAGGAGAACAGTTCCTCGGAGTTGTGCCAGGTCAGCAGCTGGGCGAGGGCGTCGGCGCCGGTGATGAAGAAGAGGTCGGTGTCCGGGTTGAGGGCACGCAGGTCGCGCAGGGTGTCGACGGTGTAGGTGGGGCCGCCGCGGTCGATGTCGATGCGGCTGACGGAGAACTGCGGGTTCTCGGCGGTCGCGATGACCGTCATCAGGTAGCGGTCCTCGGCCGGGGAGACCTTGCGGTGCGACTTCTGCCACGGTTCGCCGGTGGGGACGAAGACCACCTCGTCCAGCTGGAACTGCGCGGCGACCTCGCTGGCCGCCACCAAGTGCCCGTGGTGGATCGGGTCGAATGTCCCGCCCATGACGCCCAGGCGCCGCTTGCCCGTGTGGGCGGGGGCGTGGCCCGGTCCGTGCTGCGGGTGCTTCACCGGGTCGTCGGCCGTCTCGCGTGCCGGACCGGTAGGCATGTCCTGCTCTCCCATGCGTGCAGACCCTACCGGCCCGGCCTCGAACGTCCGGCCGGGGACGGGGTCCCCGCTCAGCGGTCGCGGTTGAAGCGCGTGGTGATCCACAGCAGCAGGAGCAGGATGATCAGGGCGCCGCCGCCGGTGACGAGCGGGTTCAGGCTCTCGTGGTTTCCGCCGCGCTCCTCGCCCTCGGCGGCAAGGGTGACCAACTGGGCTGCGGCGCTGTGGAAGCTCATCTTCGGCAGGACCTATCGCGTGTGGGCGGAATAAAGATGTCGGCTCATCGTAAGCGGGCGGCCGTGCGGCGATCACGCCGACTCCGCCGTTGGGGACGAGGGGCGCCCGCGGCCGGCCCCGGCGAGGATCTCCCGCCGCGGACGGGAGGGGAACTTTCGGCGCGCGTCAGTCGTCCTTGCGCTTGTAGCCGCTCAGCAGGAACCAGGCGGTCAGCGCACAGCCGAGGACCATCACGACCAGCACGACACGGAGCAGGTTGCCCGTCCCGTGCTGCTGGACGGCCAGCGTGGCTGCCTCGGTCAGCCGGGCGGCTGCGGGGTGGTGCTCCATGGCGGGGACTCCTTCGGGTGTACTGCCCGTCCACGGTATCTCCGCCTAGGCTGGGCCCCGCCTCGGGGGCGCGGTGGGCACTGACACGTACATGGGGGAAGACATGTCCGACGACGGCCGGCAGCAGACGGGGCACGAGCGGTTGCCCGGCAGGCAGCGCAGGCGTTTCCCGGGGATCTCCTCGCGCGCCTACGAGCACCCGGCGGACCGTTCGGCGCTGGTCGCGCTGCGCAAGCTGAGCGGGTTCGACACCGTGTTCAAGGCGCTCAGCGGGCTGCTGCCGGAGCGGAGCCTGAGGCTGCTGTTCCTGTCCGACTCGGTACGGGTCTCCGAGCGGCAGTTCTCCCACCTGCACGACATGCTGATGGACGCCTGCTACATCCTGGACCTGGAGAAGGTCCCGCCGATGTACGTCACGCAGGACCCGCGGCCGAGCGCGATGTGCGTCGGCCTGGACGAGCCGATCATCGTGGTCAGCACGGGGCTGGTGGAACTCCTCGACGAGGAGGAGATGCGGGCGGTCATCGGGCACGAGGTGGGGCACGCGCTGTCCGGGCACTCGGTGTACCGCACGGTCCTGCTGTTCCTGACCAGCCTCGCGGTGAAGGTCGCGTGGATCCCGCTCGGCAATCTCGCGGTCACGGCGATCGTCACGGCGCTGCGGGAGTGGTTCCGCAAGTCGGAGCTGTCCGCCGACCGGGCGGGCCTGCTGGTGGGCCAGGACGTGCGGGCCTCGATGCGGGGCCTGATGAAGATCGCGGGCGGCAACCACCTGCACGAGATGAACGTGGACGCGTTCCTGGAGCAGGCCGAGGAGTACGAATCCGGCGGTGACTTGCGCGACTCCGTGCTGAAGATCCTGAACGTGCTGCCCCGTTCCCACCCGTTCACCACCGTGCGGGCCGCCGAGCTGAAGAAGTGGGCCGAGTCGCGCGACTACCAGCGGATCATGGACGGCCACTACGCACGGCGCAGCGAGGACAAGGACGCCTCCGTCAGCGACTCCTTCCGCGAGTCGGCGGCCGGCTACGCGAGCGATGTGAAGAGTTCCAAGGACCCGCTGATGAAGCTGGTCACGGACCTGGCGGGGGGCGCGGGCGACCTGGGCGGCCGGGTCCGTCGCGGCTTCGACGGCTTCCGCAGCCCTCCGCCGGCCGCGGGGGAGGCACCGGGCGGCGCGGACGCGTAGCCCCGGGCTTCCGCCTCCGCTCCGACAGCGTCCCGGAGCGGAGGCGGAAGCCCCTCTCGGGTCACGCCGACAGCCCTCCCCGGAGCGCGTCCCGCCCCCTCCAGAGCCGGCCGGCAGTGCTCACACCCTCGGTTGCGCTTCCGTGGCCAGTGTTCCGCAGAGGACCGCCGGGCTGTCGGTGTCGTAGGGGTTGGTGCCCGCGGGGCCGTCCGTCCCGGCGGTCTGGCCGGCCAGGAGGGGGCGCAGGTAGGCCGAGGCGTCCTCGGCGCAGGCGAGGGGGCCCGCCTGGACATGGGACGCGGTCAGCTGGACCTGGTGGGTGCGCAGGTCGTCGCGGTCGAGGTGGAACGTCAGCTCGCGGCGGACCGTGAAGAGGGACGCGGGGGCGTGCGGGGCGGCGCCGGTGGGGCGCAGGGCGTAGACGAAGGTGTGGTCGGCGGAGACCTCCAGCGTCGCCGCGTCGGCCTCGGTGACCTTCAGGGTGCCGAAGGCGCGGATCCGGTCGTCGGCCAGCCGGGCTCGCGCGGGGTCGATGCGGACCATCCAGCCCGTGGAGGCGTGCCGCCCGTCCGCCGCGGGGTGGGTGACGCTCCGGTCGAACTGGTCGAGCTGATCGGAGTCGACCAGGGCCCGGACGGGGCGCACCTCGCGGCCGGTCAGCACCTCGGGGTGGAGGGAGGAACGGACGATGTAGTCCTTGACGGCGGTGAGGGCGGTCATCACCTGGCTGTCGGAGAAGTGGGCGGTGCCGCGCGAGGCCGGCAGCGGGATGCCCTCGGCGCCGATGTCGAAGGGGGCGGCGGGGCTGTGCGTGAACAGCCGCCGGGGGTCGGCGGCACCGGGCACCCTGCCCTGCGGGGCGAGCGGGACGACGGTCATCCGCAGGGCCTCCACGGACCGGCGGACCGGCGTGGAGCCGTAGGGGTGGCGGACGCCCATGTACAGGGCGGTGCCGAAGGCGACGGCGATGAGCAGGGCGAGGATCAGGACCTGCCGGGTGAGTCCGCGGCGCAGGGCCGGGCGGCGGCGTACGGCGGGCGCGTGGTCGGCCATCCGCTCCGCGGCGGAGGACTCCTGGAGCCGGGCAGCGCGGACGAACGACTCGTCGAAGACGACGGATCGGTATTCGTCCTCCGCACCGCCGGGGCCGCCCTCGGGTGTCCCCTCCGGTGGGTCTCCAGGCCCGCCCATACTTTCAGAGTAGGTCCGGCGGGGCCCGGGTAAACGCCCGGCCGACGACAACTTCTGACAGGTTCTCAACAGGCGCGAGTCGGTGCTCGAAGGGCGCTCAGGGGGAGTGCGGGACGGCCGAGACGGCCGGCCGGGGATGGTCGTCGGTGGCGGCGGGAGCGGAGGCGGTGTCCTTGCCCACGCCGGTCGAGGCGGGCGCGGGAACCCGGTCGCGGGTGCCCGAGGAGCCTCCCCGGTAGACGGCGGCGAAGGCCAGGGCGACCATGCCGATGCCCATCACGACGGCCAGGACCCAGGCGACGGGACGGTGCCAGCGGACGTGCTTGCCGTACGGGCCGTAAGAACCGTCGTCGAGGGCGTAGGCGCCGTCCGGCCCGGCATCGTCGTGATCTTGACCGAATCCGGCGCCGTCGGGGCCGTAGCCGTCGTCGTAGCGCTCGCCCCGGGCGTGGGCGCGGCGGGCCTCCGCCTCGGAGGCCTCGGCTCTCGCCTGGGCTGCGGCCAGGAGGCGTTCGACGGCGGACGGTTCATGGACCGTGGCCGCCTGTACGAAGGCCTCGTCGAAGACCACGGAGGCGAACTCTTCGTCCGACACCCCGTGGTCGTGGTCGTCGTCGGGCTCCCAGCCGTCAGCGAACGGCGTGCCCCCCACGTCCTCCGGCACGGGTCCAGAGTAGACCTGGGGGGTCAATTTGGGCAGACGGTATGGAAATTCGTCTGCCTGGTGAGATGCCTTTCGGCCGCGTTCCCCGGGGCCGGGTGCGCTCGGCCGGACGGGTGAACGTCAGCGGCGTACGTGCCCGTCGCCGGTGACGATGTACTTGGTGCTGGTCAGCTCCGGCAGCCCCATCGGGCCGCGGGCGTGCAGCTTCTGGGTGGAGATGCCGATCTCGGCACCGAAGCCGAACTGGCCGCCGTCGGTGAAGCGGGTGGAGGCGTTCACGGCGACGGTGGTGGAGTCGACCAGCTGGGTGAAGCGGCGGGCGGCCTGCTGGGAGGTGGTGACGATGGCCTCGGTGTGGCCGGAGGTCCACAGCCGGATGTGCTCGACGGCCTTGTCCAGCGAGTCGACGACCGCGGCGGCGATGTCGTAGGAGAGGTACTCCGTCTCCCAGTCCTCGGGGGTGGCCTCGACCGCGGTGACCTTGGAGTCCTTGGCGTAGGCCATGACCCGGTCGTCGGCGTGGACGGTGACCCCGGCCTCGGCGAGGGCGTCGAGGGCCCGGGGCAGGAACTCGGAGGCGATGTCCTGGTGGACGAGGAGGGTCTCGGCGGCGTTGCAGACGCTGACCCGCTGGGCCTTGGAGTTGATCAGGATCTCGATGGCCGTGTCGATGTCGGCCTGGGCGTCGACGTAGACGTGGCAGTTGCCGGTGCCGGTCTCGATCACGGGGACCGTGGACTCGTTGACCACGGTCCGGATCAAGGAGGCGCCGCCGCGCGGGATGAGGACGTCGACCAGGCCGCGGGCGCGCATCAGCTCGCGGACGGAGTCGCGGCTCTCGCCGGGCACGAGCTGGACGGCGTCGGCGGGGAGCCCGGCACCGCCGACGGCGTCGCGGATCACCCGGACGAGGGCGGTGTTGGACTCGTAGGCGGAGGCGGAGCCGCGCAGCAGGACGGCGTTGCCGGACTTCAGGCACAGGGCCGCCGCGTCGACGGTCACGTTCGGGCGGGCCTCGTAGATGATGCCGACGACGCCGAGCGGTACGCGGACCTGGCGCAGGTCGATGCCGTTGGGCAGGGTGGAGCCGCGGACGACCTCGCCGACCGGGTCGGGCAGCTTGGCCACGTCGCGGACGTCGGAGGCGATGGCGCGGATCCGCTCGGGGGTGAGGGTGAGCCGGTCGACGATGGCCTCGCTGGTGCCGTTCTCCCGGGCCTTGGCCACATCCTTGGCGTTGGCCTCGATGATCTCGGCGGTCCGGACCTCCAGGGCGTCGGCGATGGCGAGCAGCGTGTCGTCCTTCACGGCGCGCGGGAGCGGCGCGAGGTCGGCGGCGGCGGCCTTGGCCCGGTAGGCGGCCTGGGTGACCGGGGACATCGAGTCGTACGGCGAGAGCGTGGTCATGGGGGAAGGGTAGTGCGCGGGGCGCCGCGGTTCAGCGGCCGTCCCACACCCCGAGACACCCCAAAAAGGGCGAACCCCTCCCCCGGGCCACCACCTGGTCCACCCTGCGCCCCCGGCCCGCCGACGCCCTGGAGCGACGGCTCCCCGCTCAGAACGGATGCACGCCCACCGGTGTCGCCGGTGGCGGGCCGTAGCCCTCGGCGATGCGGTGGTGGTAGGTCTCGCGGTCGATGACCTCCAGGCCGACGATCTCCCAGGCGGGCAGGCCGGCGGTCTGCCGGTGCTCGCCCCACAGGCGCAGCGCCACCGCGGCGGCGTCGTGCAGGTCGCGGGCCTCTTCCCAGTACCGGATCTCCGCGTGGTCGGTCGCGTATCTGCTGGTCAGCAGGAAGGGGTGGTCGTGGGCGAGCTGTTCCAGGGCCCGCCGCAGTTCCGGCAGCGGGACCTTCTCGCCGGAGACGCTCAGGGTGACGTGCCACAGCCTGGGCAGGTCCCTGGGTTCCTCGTAGGTGTCCCCGGCCGCGACGCTCGTCAGAGCACCGCGGGACGCCGCCCCCGGGCGCACTCGTCTCACGACGGCCTCCTTCACGCATGGCCGGCAAGGCCGTACGGCTCGCTTGGCCCCTTGACGGAACGTGTTCCCTTCAACATGTTCCCGAGACAAAGTTGAGCAGGCCGCCGGGCTCCGTGTGGGGGTTTTACGGAACGTCCCCCACCGGGGGCGTTCCGTACGCTCCGCTTTACGAGTGGTTTTGCGAGCGTTACACGTGCAGGAGCACCAGGTCGTCCCTGTGTACGACCTCGCGTTCGTACGCGGCGCCCAGCTCGCGCGCCAGCTCACGCGTCGAACGCCCGATCAGCAGGGGGATCTCCTTGGCGTCGAAGTTGACGAGCCCCCGGGCCACCGCGCGGCCCCGCGCGTCCCGCAGCTCGACGGGGTCGCCGGCGCTGAACTCGCCCTCCACGGCGGCGATTCCGGCGGGCAGCAGCGACTTGCGCCCGTTCACGACCGCGTCCACCGCGCCGTCGTCCAGGGTGAGGGCGCCCTGCGGGGTGGAGGCGTGCTGGAGCCACAGGAGCCGGTCGGCGGAGCGCTTGCCGGTGGGGTGGAAGTAGGTGCCGGTGTCACCGCCGGCCAGTGCCTCGGCCGCGTGCACGGCGCTGGTGAGCACCACCGGAATCCCGGCGGCGGCGGCGATCCGCGCGGCCTCCACCTTGGTGACCATGCCGCCGGTGCCGACGCCGGCCTTGCCCGCGCTGCCGATCTCGACGCCCGCGAGGTCCCGCGGGCCCCTCACCTCCGCTATCCGGGAGGTGCCGGGCCGGCTGGGGTCGCCGTCGTAGACGCCGTCGACGTCGGAGAGGAGGACCAGCAGGTCGGCGTGGACGAGGTGGGCGACGAGCGCGGCGAGGCGGTCGTTGTCGCCGAAGCGGATCTCGTCGGTGGCGACCGTGTCGTTCTCGTTGACGATCGGGAAGGCGCCCATCGCGAGCAGCTCGTCCAGGGTGCGGGAGGCGTTGCGGTGGTGGGCGCGGCGGCTCATGTCGTCGCTGGTGAGCAGGATCTGGCCGACGCGGACGCCGTAGCGGGCGAAGGAGGCGGTGTAGCGGGCGACGAGCAGGCCCTGGCCGACGCTGGCGGCGGCCTGCTGGCGGGCGAGGTCCTTGGGGCGGCGGCGCAGGCCGAGCGGGGCGAGGCCGGCGGCGATGGCACCGGAGGAGACGAGGACGATCTCCCGCTCGCCCCCGCTACGGCTCTTGGCGAGGACGTCCACGAGGGCGTCCACGCGGTCGGCGTCCAGGCCGCCCTCGGCGGTGGTCAGCGACGACGAGCCCACCTTGACGACGATCCTGCGGGCCTCGCCCACGGCCTGCCTTGCCCTTGCCACGATGCCTTCCGTTCCCTCGCGCGCTGTCCGGCTGCCTGTTCCGGCAATCTACGCGAAGCCGTGTGGATGGTGTGCCCGGGTCCGGTGGATGGACAGCGGCGGACCCGCTCACCGGCGAGGCGTGCGGTCGCCGGCCGTGACCGATTCTGGACCGTCCGGCACCACGGAGTCGCCCCCTTTTTCGGCGCGGAACCGCCGTGGGACGCGGCCGCCGGTCCGGCGCGGTCCGAGACCATGGGGCCCATGCGTCAAACGGGTTCGACACGTGTCGTCGCGGGCGTGGTCTGTGGTGCGCTGGCCGTCATGTCCCTCGCGGGGTGCGGGACTTCGGACCACGGGAAGCCGGCCGCCGCTGATGCCCGCACGGACGACGCACAGCCACGGCAGACGCCGCTCAAGCGCATCCCCGGTGTCGGGGACCGGCTGTGGGACCGGGTACCGGCGGACTCCCGCCAGGTGGTCGTCGTGTACGGCGCGGGCAGGAACTCCCCCGACTCCGCCATCGCCCTCTTCGACAGGCAGGGCTCGGTGTGGCAGCAGGAGCGTTCCTGGTCCGGGCACAACGGCCGGAGAGGCTGGACGACGGACCACCACGAGGGGGACCAGCGCAGTCCGGTGGGCGTGTTCACACTGACCGACGCGGGCGGGGTGAAGGCCGCGCCGGACGCCAGGCTGCCCTACACCAGGTCCGCGGCCTTCCAGGCGCCCCACTACTGGAAGAAGTCGTCCTGGCACGACTTCGACTACGTCATCGCCATCGACTACAACCGCGTGAAGGGCACCGCGCCCGACGATCCGGCCCGGCCGCTGGGGCAGTCGAAGGGCGGCAGTATCTGGCTGCACGTGGACCACGGCGGCGGGACCTCGGCGTGCGTCAGCCAGTCCGCGTCGGACATGCGGTACCTGCTGCGCACGCTCGACCCGAAGGCGCACCCCGTCGTGGTGATGGGCGACCGGGACGACCTGAAGGCGTGAGCCGGCCCGGGCCCCGGCTTCAGCCCCGCCGGCCACGGCGGAAGGGCCGGCCCGTGGCGGGCCGGCCCTTCCGTCGTGCCTGAGGCCGTCAGCGCTCCAGGAACCTGAACAGTTCCTCCCACCGGTCACGGATGACCTTCGGCGAGTACCGCTGGACGTTCTTCCGGGCCAGCTCGCCCATCCGGTCGCGGAGTTCGGCGTCCTCCATCAACCGGCCGAGCTTCTGGGCGAGTTCGGGCACGTTTCCGGGGCGGGCCAGGAGGCCGTCCTCCTCGTCGCGGACGATCTCGCGCACGCCCGGCGCGCAGTCGAAGGCCGCGCACGGCACCGCGCAGGCCATCGCCTCCAGCAGGGCCAGCGGGAAGCCCTCGCCCCGGGAGGACTGGACGAACACCGACGCCCCGCGCAGCGCGCCGGCGACGTCGTCCGTCTGGCCGGCCCACTCCACCCGGTCGTCCAGGCCGAGCCGGGTGCACTGGGCGCGCAGCGCCTCCTCGTCGGGGCCGGAGCCGTAGATCCTCAGGAGCCAGTCGGGGTGCTTCGGCGCCGCCTCCGCCCAGACGTCCAGGAGCATGTCGATGCCCTTCTGGTGTCCCAGACGGCCGATGCTCGCGACGACCTTCTCGGTGCGCTCGGAGGGGACCTCCGGCATCATCGGCAGCGGGTTGGGCATGTACCCGACGTTGTTCATGCCCCGGCCGATCCACAGGTCGGCGTCCTCGCGGGTCAGCAGCAGCAGGCGGTCGACGTTCCTGTAGTACCGCTCGACGCGCCCGAAGCGGGAGGAACCGCGCGAGTACTCGTACGACTCGTGGCTCATGCCGATGACCGGGTGGCCCGCGGTGTCCGCGAGCGCGACCCACTCCATGGCCCACACCTGGGTCACGATGATCATCGCCCCGGGCCGGGCGGCCCGGAAGATGGCCGACAGCCGGTCGGCCGCCGCCCGCATGCCCTCCTCGCGCGCGGCCTCGCGGCGCCGGGCCTGGAGGTTGGCCCGGTCCAGCAGGGTACGGGCCTGCCAGCGGCCGGGCGGGCGCTCGTCGTAGAGCGTCACGGTGGTGAAGGGCGGGTTGTCACCGAGGTCCATGGGCACCTCGGGCGGCGCGATGCCGACGATGGTGACCCGGTGGCCCTCCTCGGCGAACAGTTCGGCCATCAGCGCCTGCCAACGGGCCACTCCGCCGAGTTCGTTGACCTCGTTGGCCACGAAAATGATGTCACGCTGCGTCATCGGGCGTCTCCCCGGTTTCCGAAGAAGCGATCGACGATCTGGGCGGCGGCGTCGCCGCGGTCGTACTCGCCGTACTGGGCCACGAATTCCTTGAGGCGCGCCTCCTGTTCGGAGGCGAGGGTGTCCAGGCCCTCCAGGACGCCGAAGAGGTCCTCCGCCGTGTGGACGACGGGACCGGGGGCCTCCTGCGACAGGTCGAAGTACGTCCCGCGGCTGTTGTCGACGTACTCCTCCCAGTCGTAGGTGAAGAACACCATGGGGCGCTGGAGCAGCGCGTAGTCGAACATCACCGAGGAGTAGTCGGTGATGAGCGCGTCCGCGAGCAGCAGGACCGGAGTGATGTCCGGCTCCCCGCTGACATTGACGACCCGGCCCGCCACGGAGGGCGGCAGCGTGACGTTGTTCAGGTAGTGCGTGCGCACCAGCAGGGTGAAGCGGTCACCGAAGCGGTCGGCGAACTCGTCGACGTCGAACGGGAACTCGAACTTCTTGACCTTGCCGTTCTGCTCCCGGAACGTCGGGGCGTACAGCACCACCGGGCGGTCCAGGCGGATGCCGAGGCGCTCGGCGAGTTCCCGGGCCGCCGGGTCGAGGGTGCCGGCGTCCCTGGCCCGGACGAGCGCGTCGTTGCGCGGGTAGCCGGTGCGCAGGAGCCTGTCCTCGGTGATCCGGTAGGCCGGGGCGAGGGTCCGCTCGTCGTGCCGGCCGCGCACCACGAAGTAGTCGAACCGGTCGATCGCCTCCTGGTAGGCGCGCTGCTCGTGCTCCGGCTTGATGCGGTACTTCGGCTCGTCGAAGCCCATCCGCTTCAGGGCGGAGCCGTGCCAGGTCTGGATGTACGTGGTCTCCGGGCGCTTGCTCAGCTTCAGCGGGAAGCCCTGGTTGTCGATCCAGAACTCGGCCTGCGCCAGCGCCCTGAGGTAGGGCCAGGACCAGCGGCGCACCAGTTCCACGTCGTCCGGGAAGCCCGTGGGACGCTCGCCGGCGTAGGACCAGATGACGTGGAAGGGCAGGTTGCGGCGGCGCAGCTCCTCGTAGATGGCCCGCGGGCTGTCGCTGTACTGCTTGCCGAGGTGGCTCTCGAAGACGACCGTGCCCTTGCGGACGGGCAGCAGCCGGATCATACGGTGGTAGGTCTCGATCTTGCGCGGGCCGGAGTGCAGGTCCTTGCGCGCCTTGACGACCTTGCGCGCCATCTTCTTGGCCATCGCGGCGGGCGGGCTCTGCAGGTTGCGCCGCACCAGCGTCGTGGTGCGCTGGGCGAGCGTGCCGTGCTGGGCGAGCCGGAAGGCCAGGTGGCCCTTGGCCGAGGCGTGCGGCACGAGCCGGTCGGCCGTCATCCGGCCGAGCCGGGGCCGGACCCGGACCACGCCGGCGTCCTCCAGCGCGGTCTGGCCGACGGTGAGCCGGCTGGTGGCCTGGACACCGTCGACACTCAGGTAGAGGCGTACGTCCCACACCTCGTCGACGATGCCGAGGGGGCGGAACTTCGCCGCCAGGGGCACGGTGGCCTGCCACGCCACCGTCTCGCCCTCGTGCTGGACGCTCTGCACGGGGAAGCGGAACTTCTGCAGGCTGCGGCGGCGGGCGCGGAACTCCAGCTCGGCCTTGAGCTCCGCCCCCGGCGGGATCACCCCGAGCGGGTTGACGACCGCGCCGGACACCTTGATGCCCGCGGGGTTCTCCGCGTAGGAGGTCACCTGGTTGCGCAGCCACATGCGCTGGACCGGCCGGGTGTGGTAGCCGAGGTCGGTCACGTCGAGGATCTTGCGGGCCAGCGGGTCGTCGAGGTGCTCTTCGCACCAGTAGACCCGGCCGTCGCGCTCGGCCAGCGGGCTGGAGATCTTGCGCGGGTTGATGAGGGTGTCGATCGCCGGGGTGAGGTTCTTCCAGTCCTCCTGCAGCAGCAGGTAGGCGCACAGCCGGTGGACCGGGGACAGCTCCTCGTAGGCCTCCGGGGAGAAGCCCTGGATGTAGCCGCGGGCCAGCTCGGCGAACCGGTGGCGGTAGTCGTCGTCCAGGAAGGGCAGGTCGCGCAGGTACAGCACGAGGTCGTGCTTGAGGAACTTGCGGTCCTTGTGGAGCTTCAGCTCCGTCTGGCCCATCTCGTCGAGGACGCGGTCGATCCGGCGGTGGATCTCCACGCGGTCGGCGAAGTTGTTGATCTCGTGGCGCCGGTTGCTGATCGACTTGGCGGCGGCCTTCTCCACGACGTTCCAGTGGTAGACCGTGTTCGGGATCAGGGTGATCCGGGAGGCGGCCAGGTAGGCCTGCGCGGAGAAGAGCAGGTCCTCGTAGTGGATGCCCTTGGGGAAGGTCAGGCCGCTTTCCAGCAGGAACTCACGCCGGTAGCACTTGTTCGTCGACAGGGTGTCGAAGACCATCAGGTCCGGTATCTCGGCGACCGAGTCGAAGGTGCGGGTCTCCCGGTAGAGCCACGGGTACCACTTGACCTTCTTGCCGTTGCGGCTGTCCGTGTGGACGCGCAGGCAGAGCCCGGAGACCAGGTCGGCCCCCGTGCTCTCGGCGGCGTCGAGCATGTTGCGGCAGGCGTTCAGTTCCAGGGTGTCGTCGCTGTCCAGGAACATCACGTAGCGGCCGCGGGCGACGGCGATGCCCTGGTTGCGCGGCTCGCCGCAGCCGCCGCTGTTCTCCGGCAGCTGGATGGCGCGCACCCGGTCCGAGCGGGCGGCCAGCTGCTGTGCGACCTCGAAGGAGCCGTCGGTGGAGCAGTCATCGGCGATGATGACCTCGACATTGCGCAGCGTCTGGTCCAGGACCGACTGCACGGCGGTCGGAAGACGTGCCGCGTCGTTGTAGACGATGACGACGACGCTGATGTCGGGCGTTGTGTCGGGTTGCTGGGACACTGCAGCGGCTACCTCTGGCTCGTGTGGGTGGATATCAGGGCCGACGCGTCGCGGGACGGCTCCGGCGGCGGGGCGGGGGTCCGCTCGTCCAGGGGGACGACCGGCGGCAGATCCCCGAGTTCCTCTCCGAGGAAAATGTGGCGCACCACACGCTCCGCCGCACGACCGTCGTCGAAGTCGCAGAAGCGGCGACGGAACCGGTCGCGTGCCCGGGCGGCCCGCTCCCCGCGCCAGGCGCCGGAACAGAGTACTTCGGCCAGTTCCTCCTCGGTGGTGGCCACCGCCCCCGGCCCCTCGGTGCGCACGTCGAAGTACGTGCCGCGTACGGCGGAGTAGGTCTCCCAGTCGTCGGCGTGGACGACGATCGGCCGGTCCAGGTTGGCGTAGTCGAACATCGCCGAGGAGTAGTCCGTGACCAGGCAGTCGGCGGCGAGGTAGAGACGCTCGACCGCGGGGTGGCCGGACACGTCGACGATCCGGTCCTCGGAGCGCCATGCGGCAGGCCACTCGGCCGGGCGCTCGCCGGGGTGGGCCCGCACGAGCAGCACCGCGTCCGGTCCGAGCCGCCCGGCCAGCTTCGCCAGGTCCAGCCGCGGCTCGGAGCCGTGCCGGTACTCCCGGCGCGTCGGCATGTACAGGAAGGCCGTCACGCGCTCGCCCAGTCCCAGCTCGTGACGGGCCTCACGCACGTCCTCGGCGGTGGAGTTGAGCAGGACGTCGTTGCGCGGGTAGCCGGTCGCCAGGGAGGTGTACGAGCAGGGGTACGCCCGCTGCCACACGGCGCTGGAGAAGTGGTTGGAGACGAGGCTGAAGTTCCAGCGGTCGCAGCGCCGGAGCAGCGCGGCGAAGTCGGTGCCCGCCGCGGCCGGGTACTGCCGCCGGTCCAGCCCCATGGTCTTCAGCGGGGTGCCGCGGTGGGTCTGCACATGGATCTGGCCCGGCCGGCGCACCATGGCGTCCGGGAAGTTCTCGTTGTTCACCAGGTAGGTGGCGCGGGCGAGGGCCGCCCAGTACTCGCGCGACCCGGTCCGGACGATGTCGACGCCCTCGGGCACCTGGTCCACGGCGTCCGGGCGGACGGCCCACACGCGGCGGATGTGGGGGGCGCGGCGGGCGAGCTCGGCGTCGATGGCCGCCGGGTTGCAGGACACGCCGCTGCCCCCGTAGGCGGAGAACACCGCCAGGTTCTCGTCGAGCGGCAGTCTCAGCTGGTGCCGGTAGTCGAGGCTCAGCGCGGTGCGTCTGGTGCGGCCGAGGGTGGTGCGCGCGTAGCCGGTCGCCTTGGCGCGGAGCTTCACGACGGCCTTGGCGCCCACCAGGCCGGCGTAGGCGTCGCGCTCCAGCAGCGCGTACTTCTTGCCGCGGGAACCGGCCGGCTTGCGGAAGCCGGCGGGCATCCGGGCCCGGTAGTCGGCGGCGGCGCGGTGGAAGAACTCGGCCCGCGCGTCCCGCGGCAGCCGGCCGGGGCGCTCCAGGATCGCCAGGTAGTGGTCGACCATCTTGCGGAACAGCGGCGCGCGCCACTGCTCGGCGTCCGCGCGGGTGTCGAGGAACTCGAAGACGCGGCGGTACTGCTCGAAGATGTCGAAGTGCTTGCGGCTGACGGTGGCGAGGATGTTGCCGCCCTCGCGCCGCTGCCGGTACAGCAGGCAGACGCGGTCCAGCACGGCGATGCGCTCGGCGCTGATCAGGGAGCGGAACGTCCACAGGGCGTCTTCGTAGTAGCCCGGCGGGAAGGTGAGGCCCTCGCGCGCGATGAACTCCCGGCGGTAGGCCTTGTTGCAGACGATCTGCAGCAGGCTGAGCAGCTGCGGGCGCTCGGCGAGGGGGAACACTCCCGGGCCGGCCTCCGCGAGCAGTCGCGCCTTCTGGTTCGGACGTCTCTCGCCGTCCCAGTAGGTGCGCACGTAGTCGTAGATCAGTACATCGGGATCGCCGGCGGCCGTCAGCCGCTCCGCTATCGCGCCGAGCGCGCCCGGCGCCAAGGTGTCGTCACTGTCCAGGAACAGAACGTAGTCGCCGCGCGCCAATTCCAGGGCGGCATTGCGCGCCCGTCCGAGGCCCACGTTTTCCATGAGGTGGATCACACGAATGCGATCGTCCCGGGCGGCGTATTCGTCCAGGAGGGCGCCGGAGCCGTCCGGGGAGCGGTCGTCGACGGCGACGATCTCGAAGTCCTGGTAGTCCTGCCCGAGGACCGACTCAAGGCACTCTGCGAGGTAGCCCTGCACGTTGTAGACGGGGACGACGAGAGAGAGCCTTGGCATCCTTAGCAACCTGTCTCCGTGGCGGACTTTGACGACGCGATCGGCCGGCACATGCGGCCATCGCCGACCCGAGTGCACACCGTCCATCAGCGTAGAGGATTAACAGGTTGTTTCCGTCGGGGCCACTTGTCATCTTACCGACAGTCACCGCAACGGCATTGCCCCATTGATCCGCATGGAACCGGATTCGCCCGATTCGATTTTTCCGGGGCCGGGAGCCAGGCTGAACAGACTGACCACCGCTGTGAGAGGTGACGATGAGCTGGCTGGTAACTGGTGGCGCCGGATATATCGGCGCGCACGTGGTACGCACCCTGATCCAGGGCGGTGAGGAGACCATTGTCTACGACGACCTCTCCACCGGCAGCGCCGACCGGGTGCCCGAGGGCACCCCGCTGGTGGTCGGCAGCGTGCTGGACGCCGACAAGCTGGAGCGGACGATCCGTGACCACCAGGTGACCGGCGTGGTGCACATCGCGGCCAAGAAGCAGGTCGGCGAGTCCGTCGAGCGGCCGCTGCACTACTACCGGGAGAACGTCACCGGCCTGCAGACCCTGCTGGAGGTCATGACCGCCACCGGGGTCGACCGCATCGTCTTCTCCTCCTCCGCCGCGGTGTACGGCATGCCGGACGTGGACCTCGTCACCGAGGACACCCCCTGCGCGCCCATGAGCCCGTACGGCGAGAGCAAGCTGATCGGCGAGTGGCTGATCACCGCAGCCGCCCGGGCGCACGGACTGCGCGCCGCCTCCCTGCGCTACTTCAACGTGGCCGGGGCGGCCGAGCCCGCACTCTCCGACAGCGGTGTCTTCAACCTCATCCCGATGGTCTTCGAGCGGCTGGAGGCCGGCGAGGCGCCGCGGATCTTCGGCGACGACTACGCCACGCCGGACGGCACCTGCGTACGCGACTACATCCACGTGCAGGACATCGCCGGCGCGCACCTGGCCGCCGCCCGCCGCCTCACCGACGCCGAGGCGGGTACGTCCCTCGTCCTCAACATCGGCCGCGGCGAGGGCAGTTCGGTGCGCGAGATGGTGGACCGCATCCTGAAGGTCACCGGCCGGCAGGACGTGCGGCCCGAGGTCACCGAGCGCCGCCCCGGCGACCCGGCCCGCGTGGTGGCCTCCGCCGACCGCATCCGGCGCGAGCTCGGCTGGAGTGCCGCGCACGACCTGGACGACATGATCGAGTCGGCCTGGCAGGGCTGGCGGCACCGCCACCCGTGAACGCGAACGGGCGGCGCCACACGGCGCCGCCCCGGGGCGTCACCGCCCCCGCCGGTCCACGACCGGCACCTCGGACCGCTTGAGAACGGCTCGGACCGCTTGAGAACGGCTCGGACCGCTTTAGAACGGCTCGGACCGCTTTAGAACGGCTCGAAGTCGTCGAACTCCTGCTGCGCCTCGTCGCGCTCGGCCTGCTTGTCCCGGCGGCGCTGGGCCGCGGGGCGGGGCGCGTCGAAGCGGTGGTCCTCGCCACGGCGGCCGAGCATCTCCGCGCCGGACATGACGGTCGGCTCCCAGTCGAAGACGACCGCGTTCTCCTCGGGGCCGATGGCGACGCCGTCGCCCGCGCGGGCGCCCGCCTTCATCAGCTGCTCCTCCACACCGAGACGGTTCAGCCGGTCGGCGAGGTAGCCGACGGCCTCGTCGTTGTTGAAGTCGGTCTGGCGGACCCAGCGCTCGGGCTTCTCGCCGCGCACCCGGAACAGCGGCTCGCCGCCGGCGTCCTCGCGGACGACGGTGAAGCCCGCGTCGTCCACGGCCTTGGGCCGGATGACGATCCGGGTCGCCTCCTCCTTCGGCTTCGCCGCGCGCGCCTTGGCGACCAGCTCGCCGAGGGCGAAGGTCAGCTCGCGCAGACCGGTGTGGGCCACGGCCGACACCTCGAAGACGCGGTAGCCGCGGGCCTCCAGGTCGGGGCGGACCATCTCGGCGAGGTCCTTGCCGTCCGGCACGTCGATCTTGTTCAGGACGACGATGCGGGGCCGGTTGTCCAGACCGCCGTACTCCCGCAGCTCGGCCTCGATGACGTCGAGGTCGGAGACCGGGTCGCGGTCGGACTCCAGCGTGGCGGTGTCCAGCACGTGCACCAGCACGCTGCACCGCTCCACGTGCCGCAGGAACTCCAGGCCGAGGCCGCGGCCCTGGCTGGCGCCGGGGATGAGGCCGGGCACGTCGGCGATGGTGTAGACGGTGGAGCCCGCGGTCACCACGCCGAGGTTCGGGACCAGCGTCGTGAACGGGTAGTCGGCGATCTTCGGCTTGGCCGCGCTGAGCACGGAGATCAGCGAGGACTTGCCGGCGCTCGGGTAGCCGACAAGGGCCACGTCCGCGACGGTCTTCAGCTCCAGGACGATGTCGTGGACGTCACCGGGCTCGCCGAGCAGCGCGAAGCCGGGCGCCTTGCGGCGGGCGGAGGCCAGCGCCGCGTTGCCGAGACCGCCCCGGCCGCCCTGCGCGGCGATGTACGAGGTGCCGTGGCCGACCAGGTCGGCGAGCACATTGCCCGCCTTGTCCAGCACGACCGTGCCGTCCGGCACCGGCAGGACCAGGTCCTGGCCGTCCTTGCCGGAGCGGTTGCCGCCCTCGCCGGGCTTGCCGTTGGTGGCCTTGCGGTGCGGGGAGTGGTGATAGTCCAGCAGCGTCGTCACCGACTGGTCGACGGTCAGGATGACGTCACCGCCCCGGCCGCCGTTGCCGCCGTCGGGGCCGCCGAGCGGCTTGAACTTCTCACGGTGGACGGAGGCACAGCCGTGGCCTCCGTTACCCGCGGCGACGTGCAGTTCGACGCGGTCCACGAAGGTGGTCATGGTGGGGTGCCTCCAAAAGACGAACGGGGTTTTACCTGTGTTAACACGCGAAAGGCGGACCCGCCTTCCCGCCCGGGAAGTGAGGTCCGCCTCGCGAAAGCGTTCAGCGCTGAATCAGGCGATCAGACGATCTGGTGATTCAGGCGACCGGAACGATGTTCACGACCTTGCGGCCGCGGTGGGTACCGAACTCCACCGCACCGGCCTGCAGGGCGAACAGCGTGTCGTCGCCGCCACGGCCGACACCGGCGCCGGGGTGGAAGTGGGTGCCGCGCTGGCGGACCAGGATCTCACCCGCGCTCACGACCTGACCGCCGAAGCGCTTCACGCCGAGCCGCTGGGCATTGGAGTCGCGACCGTTCCGGGTGGACGATGCGCCCTTCTTGTGTGCCATTTCTCCTCAGTCCCTTACTTCGCAGCCGTGGGGATCGACGTGACCTTGATCGCCGTGTACTGCTGGCGGTGACCCTGCCGACGACGGTAACCGGTCTTGTTCTTGTAGCGCAGGATGTCGATCTTCTGGCCCTTGTGGTGGTCCACGACCTCGGCCTGGACCTTGATGCCGGCCAGCACCCACGGGTCGCTGGTCACGGAGTCGCCGTCGACAACGAGCAGGGTCGAGAGCTCGACCGTGTCGCCAACCTTGGCGGTGGAAATCTTGTCAACCTCAACGATGTCGCCGACAGCAACCTTGTGCTGGCGACCACCGCTGCGCACGATGGCGTACACGCGGATCTCACTTTCGCTCGTTCAAGAACCGGCACCCCCGCAGGCCAGCCGCCCAGAAACACCACAGACGACCTCTCCCGGCCAACCGCGTCGCCCGGGAGGAAGAGGTTTACGGGGATGTGGCGTGTTCAGTGGACACGCCGACGGTCCAGGGTACGGGGCCACGGCCAGGGGGGTCAAACCGGGCCACGGCTCAGGACGTGACCGCGGCGACGTACTCCGCGTACGCGTCCTCGATGCCCTTCGGCGACAGCTCCAGGTGCTCCAGGACGGTGTACCGGCCGGGCCGGGTCTCCGGGGCCAGGCGGACGGCCCGGACGAACTCGTCGTCGCCGAAGCCGATGTCCCGCGCCAGCACGGGCAGCCCGTGGCGGCGCAGCACGCCGGCCAGTTGCCGGGCCCCCTCGTGGTCGCCCCGCAGATGCGTGGCGAAGGCGGCCGCGAGGCCCACCTGCTCGCCGTGGCTCGCCGCCCGCTTCGGGTACAGCAGGTCGAGCGCGTGACCGATCTCATGGCAGGCACCCGAGGAGGGCCGGGTGTGACCGGCGATCGACATGGCGATGCCCGAGAGCACGAGGGCCTCGCAGAGCACGGTGAGGAACCCGTCGTCACCGCAGCCGCCCGGATGGCGCAGCACGCTCTCGCCGGCCTGCCGGGCCATGGCCGCGGCCAGGCCGTCGATCCGCTCCCCCTTGACCCGGTGGGCCAGCTCCCAGTCCGCGACCGCGGAGATGTTGGACAGGGCGTCGCCGATGCCCGACCGCACGAAGCGGATCGGCGCCTCCCGCACCACCGCGAGGTCCACGACGAGGGCGATGGGCGTAGGCACGCCGTACGAACCCCGGCCGGCGTCGTTGCCCAGTATCGACACGGGCGAGCAGATGCCGTCGTGCGAGAGGCTGGTGGCGACGGCGACCACCGGCAGCCCGATGCGCGCCGCGGCGTACTTCGCGCAGTCGATGACCTTGCCGCCGCCGATGCCCACCACCGCGTCGTACCGGCCGGGCTTCATCTCGTCGGCCAGCCGGATGGCGTCGTCCAGGGTGCCGCCACCGACCTCGTACCAGGCGGCGCCGGGCAGCATGGGGGCGATCCGCTCGCGCAGCCGGGCCCCGGAGCCGCCACTGGCCGCGACGGCGAACCGGCCCGAGGGCGAGATGCGCTGGTCGGCGAGGACGCCCGCCAGGCCGTCCAGGGCACCCGGGCGGATGTCCACGACGACCGGCGAGGGAATCAGCCGGCTCAGTACCGGCACGCGATCTCCCGTCCCCGGGCGAGGTCGTCGTGGTTGTCGATCTCGACCCAGTCGACCTCGCCGATCGACGCCACGTCGATGCGGAAGCCGCGGTCGACCAGCTCCTGGTACCCGTGCTCGTAGAACTGCTGCGGGTCCGTCTCCCAGACCGTCTTCAGCGCGTCCGCCAGCTCCGGCGCCGCGTCGCCCTCGATCAGGGTCACACCGATGTACTCGCCGGTGGCCTCCGCCGGGTCCATCAGCTTGGTGATCTTCGTCATCCCCTTCGCGGGGTCGACGACGACCTTCATCTCCTCGTCGGCCAGCTTCTTCACCGTGTCCACGGCGAGGATGATCCGCTTGCCCTCACCCCGGGCGGCCAGCAGCGCCTTCTCCACGGAGACCGGGTGCACGGTGTCACCGTTGGCCAGGATCACCCCGTCACGCAGCGCGTCCCGGCCGCACCACAGGGAGTAGGCGTTGTTCCACTCCTCGGCCTTGTCGTTGTCGATCAGGGTGAGCTTCAGGCCGTACTTCGCCTCCAGCGCCGCCTTGCGCGCGTAGACGGCCTCCTTGCGGTAGCCGACGATGACCGCGACCTCGGTCAGCCCGATCTCGGCGAAGTTGCCCAGCGTCAGGTCCAGGACCGTCGGTTCGCCCTCCACACCCTCGGGCCCCACCGGCACCAGCGCCTTGGGCAGCGTGTCGGTGTAGGGGCGCAGACGCCGTCCGGCGCCGGCCGCCAGCACAAGGCCTATCATCGCGGTTTCTCTCCTTTTGGTTCACGTGTGGACCGTCCGACGCGGTCGGCCGGGGCGCCGTGCGGGGGCGGCGGGCGGTCGCACGCCGGCCGGGGCCGGCGGGAAAAACGGGTGTGGCCCTGTCCGGGGACAGGACCACACCCTGTACGGCGGCGCGATCAGTCGTCGGCGGCCGGGGCCGACGGCACGGACTTCGCCGTCGACTTCGCGGCGGCCGTCTTGGCGGTCTTCGTCGCCTTCTTGGCCGTCGTCTTCTTCGCTGCCGTCTTCTTGGCCGCGGCGGTCTTCTTGGTGGTGGCCTTCTTGGCCGCCGCCTTCTTCGCCGGTGCCTTCTTGGCCGCCGCCTTGCGGGCGGTCTTCTTGGCCGGAGCGGCCGCCTCGGCCTCCTCGGCTCCCTCGGTCACCGGGGCCTCGGCCACGGGGGCTTCCGCCGCCGCGCCTTCGGGCACCGGGGCCTCGGCCGCCGCGGCTTCCGCCGCCGGAGCCGCCTCGGCCGCCGCCGACGGGACGACCACCACGGCCGCCTCCTCGGGCGCGGTCGGCGCGGTGGCCTTGCGCACCGCACGGCGGCGCGGGCGGGCCGGCGCCGGGGCGCTCTCGGCCACCGGCTGCTCGGCCTCCACCGGCTTCTCGGCCTCCGCCGGGGCCTCGGCGACCGGAGCGGGCTGCTCCGCCGGAGCCTCGGCCGCGGACGCGGGCTCGGACACGGTCACCACGGCCGCCTCGGCGCCCGCGGGGGAACCGGCCGGGGCCGACGCCTTCCGGGTCGCCCGACGGCGCGTACGGCCCTTGGGCGCGGCCTCCTCGGCGGCCGGCACCTCGGCCTGCGGCGCCGGGACCACCTGGTCCTCGACGGCCGCGGGCTCGGCCAGTGCCTCGGCGGCGGGCTCCGGCCGCACCGGGCGCGCCGCCGCCTCCTCGGCGGTGACGTCCTGGGCGGTGGGCGCCTCGGGCTCCGCGACGGGCTCGGCCTCGGCCCGCTCCGCCTTGCGGCGGGCCTTCTCCGGCTTCTCCGCCGTCTTCTCCGGCTTCTCGGCCTTCTCGGGCTTCTCCGCCGGCTTCTCGGCCTTCTCGGCCTTCTCGGGCTTCTCCGCCTTCGGTGCGCCGGCCGGAGCCGAAGCGCGGCGGCTCGCCCGGCGGCGGGTACGGCCACGGGTGGCCGCCGCCTCCGCCTCGGCGACGCTGCTGTACAGCTCCTCGTCCGGCGCGAAGTCGGGCGCGGGCAGGGCGACCGGCTCGGCGGCCTCGGCGGCCACCTCGGCGGCGGACTCCACCGCGGGCGTGACGGGCGTGCCGGCCTCCACGGCCACGGCGGGGGTCTCGTGCACGTGCTCGTGCACCGGTTCCGCCGCCTCGGCGCCCCGGCCGCCGCGCTTCTTGCGCTTGCCGCCGCCACCGTTCGCGGCGGCCTGGTCCAGGTGGACGATGACACCGCGGCCGTTGCAGTGGACACAGGTCTCGGAGAAGGACTCCAGCAGGCCCTGGCCGACCCGCTTGCGGGTCATCTGCACCAGGCCCAGCGAGGTGACCTCGGCCACCTGGTGCTTCGTACGGTCCCGGCCCAGGCACTCCAGCAGGCGGCGCAGCACCAGGTCGCGGTTGGACTCCAGGACCATGTCGATGAAGTCGATCACGATGATGCCGCCGAGGTCGCGCAGCCGGAGCTGGCGCACGATCTCCTCGGCCGCCTCCAGGTTGTTCCTGGTGACCGTCTCCTCCAGGTTGCCGCCCTGGCCGGTGAACTTGCCGGTGTTGACGTCGATGACGACCATCGCCTCGGTCCGGTCGATCACCAGCGAACCGCCGCTGGGCAGCCAGACCTTGCGGTCCAGCGCCTTGGCGAGCTGCTCGTCGATCCGGTAGGTGGCGAAGACGTCGACCTCGCTCGTCCACTTCGACAGCCGGCCGGCCAGGTCCGGGGCGACGTGCGAGACGTAGCCGTGGATGGTCTGCCAGGCGTCGTCGCCGCTGACGATGACCTTGGAGAAGTCCTCGTTGAAGATGTCGCGCACGACCCGGACGGTCATGTCCGGCTCGCCGTACAGCAGCGTCGGGGCGTTGCCGCTCTTGGCCTTCTTCTGGATCTCCTCCCACTGCGCCTGGAGCCGCTCGACGTCACGGCGCAGCTCGTCCTCGCTCGCGCCCTCGGCGGCGGTGCGCACGATCACGCCCGCGTCCTCGGGGACGATCTTCTTGAGGATGGTCTTCAGCCGGGCCCGCTCGGTGTCGGGGAGCTTGCGGCTGATGCCGGTCATCGAGCCCTCGGGCACGTACACCAGGTAGCGGCCCGGGAGGGAGACCTGGCTGGTCAGACGGGCGCCCTTGTGGCCGATCGGGTCCTTGGTGACCTGCACCAGGACGGACTGGCCGGACTTCAGGGCGGACTCGATGCGGCGCGGACCGCCCGACATGCCGAGCGCCTCGAAGTTGACCTCACCGGCGTACAGGACGGCGTTGCGGCCCTTGCCGATGTCGATGAAGGCGGCCTCCATCGACGGCAGCACGTTCTGGACCTTGCCCAGGTAGACGTTGCCGACGTACGAGGTCGACTGCTCCTTGTTGACGTAGTGCTCGACGAGCACGCCGTCCTCCAGGACGCCGATCTGCGTACGGTCGCCGTGCTGGCGGACCACCATCACGCGCTCGACGGCCTCGCGGCGGGCCAGGAACTCGGCCTCGGTGATGATCGGGACGCGCCGGCGCCCCTGCTCACGGCCTTCGCGGCGGCGCTGCTTCTTGGCCTCCAGCCGGGTCGAGCCCTTGATGGACTGCACCTCGTCGGACGGCTCGCTGGGCTTGCGCGGCTCGCGGACCTTGACGACGGTGCGCTCCGGGTCGTCGGCGGACGGCTCGGCGTCGGCGGTGGCGTCACCGGCCCGGCGCCGGCGGCGACGGCGCCGGCGGCTGCTGGAGCTGGACCCGGCGGGCTCGTCGGCGCGGCCCTCCTCGGCGTCCTCTTCCTCCTGCTCGGCGGTGTCCTCGGCGTCCTGCGCGGCCTGCTCGGCGGCCAGTTCCTCGGCGTCGGCGTCCACGCCCTCGCCGGACTCGCCGTCGGCGGCGTCACCGCGCCGGCGGCGGCGTCCGCCCCGGCGGCGACGGCGGCGCGAGCCGGACTCCTCGTAGCCCTCGGCGCCCTCGGTGTCGTCGCCCTCCTCGCCCTCGGCGAGGTCCTCGGCGGACTCGGGGGCCTCCTCGGCCTCCTCCGGCTCCTCCTCGGCGGCGGTCTCGACGGGCCGGGTCTCCTCGGCGGCACCGCGGCGGCGCCGGCGCCGGCGGGTGCCGGTCTCGGCGCGCTCCTCCGCGTACTCCTCGGGCTCCTCCGCCTCGGCGGCCTCGGCCGCGGCCTCGGCGGCGGCCCGCTCCGGGGTCTGGAACCGGGGTTCGGTGAACACCGGCGCCTGGAACACGGCGACGGCGGGACGGGCGGGGCGGCGCTTGCCCTTCGCCGCGGCGGGCTCGGCGGCCTCGGTGGGCTCGGCGGGCTCGGCGGCCTTGGGCGCGGCGGGCTGCGCGGGCTCGGCGAACCCGGACGCGGCTCGTACGACCCGGCGCCGGGCGCGGCGCGGCGCGGCGGCCTCGGCGGCCGGCACGGGGATCTGCGGGGCCTGGGCGGCGGCGGCCGGCTCGGTGGTGTGCGTGGTCACGGGGGCCTCCGGCTCCGCGGGGGTGGCCGGAGTCCGCTCCTCGGCCCGGTTGGCGGCGGGGGCCTCGGCGGCCTCCTCGCCGGCGGGCGCGGAGACCCGGCGGGTGGCCCGGCGCCGGGTACGGCGCGGGGCGGCCTCCTCGACGGGCGCCTCGGCAGCGTCGTCCACAGGCGTCTCGGCGGGCGTCTCCCGCACCGGCTCCGCCTCGGCGGCGGGCGTCTCCTCGGCGGCCTTGGGCGCACCGGCGGGCGCCGACGCACGGCGCGTGGCCCGACGACGCGGACGCGCGGCGGGAGCGGCCTCGGCAGCCTCCGGCGCGGCCTCCTCGGCGGCCGGCTCCTGCGGGGCGGCAACGGCGGGCTCGGTCAGCTCGGCGGCGGGCGTCTCCTCGGCGGCCTTGGGCGCACCGGCGGGCGCCGACGTACGGCGCGTGGCCCGACGGCGCGGACGCGCGGCGGGAGCGGCCTCGGCAGCCTCCGCCACGGTCTCCTCGGCGGCCGGCTCCTGCGCCGCTTCCGGCGCGGCGGCGGCCGGGGCGACGATCTCGGCGGCCGGGGCGGACGTCTCGGCGGCCTCGGCGGTGGCCGGCGTACCGGCGGGGGCCGACACGCGGCGCGTGGCCCGGCGACGCGGACGCGCGGCGGGAGCGGCCTCGGCGGGCGCCTCCGGCGCGGCAGCTTCGGCGGGTGCCTCGGCGGCCGGAGCGGTCTCGGGGGTCTCGGCGGCGGTCGTCCCGGTGGCGGCGGTCGGCGCGGAGACGCTGCGCGTGGCCCGGCGGCGGGTGCGGCGCGGCGCGGCCTCCTCGCCGACGACGACCGCCCCGGCCTCGGCGACGGGGGCCGTCTCGGCGGCAGCGGCCGGAACGACGGTCTCGGCGGCCTCGCCGGACACCGGCGCACCGGCGGGCGCCGACACACGGCGCGTGGCCCGACGACGCGGACGCGCGGCGGGAGCGGCCTCGGCGGGCGCCTCAGCCGCCTGGGGCTCTTCGGTCACCTGCGCTTCTCCGGCTCCGGTGGCCTCGGCGTCCGCGACCGCCTCGGCGACCTCGTCGGTCTCCGCGGCCGGTATGGCCGGCACGGTGACCTCGGTGGGCGCCCCGGCCGCCGCGGCGGGCGGGCCCGCCGGGCGGGAGGCGGCACGGCGGCGCCTGCGCGGCGGCAGGGTGTCGCTGGGGGTGTTCAGTTCGGAACCCTCTTGGGGTTCGTTCGGTCCGAGCATGCGGGCGTATCTCCCGTCAGGCTCCCGGGCGCCGCACCTGGTCCGGCGCCGGTCTCAGGGGACCGTCCGCCGTTGACGTCCGCGGCCCGCGCGATGCGCGGTGGCCGCCGTCCGGGGCGCGGGCGCCGCACGGGAGCACTCTGTGTCCTGTCTCGCCGGTTCCGTACGCCTTGTCGGTACGGCCTGGCGAAAGTCTTCTGGTCGGTGCGCTGCCCGACCCAGGTGGCTCCCGAGTACGAGGGCGGCGCTACGACGTCCGTCCCTACGCGGGACCTTCCGGCATAGGCGCCGTCGCGGCGGCCGGCTGGGCCGTCAGGGCCCCGGCAGCCTCGCGGTCGGGCGCGAGCGGGTCGGTCACCGTGCCGGTCTCTTCATCGAACAGCCCCTGCGCCAGCCTGGTCACCGCTGCGGGGACCGGCGGCGCCAGGTCGGCCACGGCGCGGAGACCGGACAGGACGTCGTCGGGTCGTACGGCAGGCGTCACGTGCCGAACAACCAGCCGCAGTATCGCACAGGGCCGGTCGCTCGGCCTATCAGCCGGAGCGCCGTGCGTTTCCAGGCTCACCACGGCCGGGCGGGCGTCGAAGGTGCGGACGCCGTTCTTCGTCATCCGCTGCACCTCCACGGCCTCGGCCTTGGTGAAGGCCTCGACCGCGCGCTCGGCCTCGGCCGGCTCCACGCCGTCCAGCCGCAGCTCCCAGACGGAGGCCGTCAGCCGGTCGGCGAGGCCGGAGGTCCGTGCCTCGACCGCCTCGACGATGTCGAGCCCGGCGGGCAGCGACTCGTCGAGGAGGGCGCGCAGGGTCTCCGGGTCGCGCGGTGCGGTGAGCGCGATCTCCAGGTACTCCGCCTCACTGCCCGTGCCGGTGGGTGCGGCATTGGCGTACGACACCTTGGGGTGCGGCGTGAACCCGGCCGAGTACGCCATGGGCACCTCGGCGCGACGCAGCGCCCGCTCGAAGGCGCGCTGGAAGTCTCGGTGGCTGGTGAACCTCAGGCGGCCGCGCTTGGTGTAGCGCAGGCGAATGCGCTGCACCGCGGGTGCGGGCGGCGGGCCTTCGGGCTGTCGCTTGCCCAGTGTCGCTCAGTCCTTCGTGAGTGCGGTCGTACTCCTACCAAGAGTACGTGTGTCGCGGACCACGGGTTCCCGCCGGTCCACCGCGGCCGGCTGCCGGGAGGTGCCGAACAGCATCCGGCGGAACTCGGCACGGGCCTGCCGTACCGTGTCGCGGGCCGTGGTCACCGCCGCCCGGGCCACCCGGCCCACCGCGCGCACGCCCGCGGCGACGGGCCGCAGGACGGCGTCGCGCACCGCGTGCCCGACCGGAGTGAGGACGGTGCGGTACACCCAGCGCACCGGTTCCACGAGGATCCACCGGAAGAGGGTGGCGAGGACGCGTCCGACGGCCCGGGAGATCCGCCCCGCGATCCGCCAGGCGTGTCCGAGGGCGTCCCGCACCTCGCGGGCGAGGAGCGCCAGGAACCGGCCGACGGGCGCGAGCACCCAGCGCCACACCGCGAGCGCGGGCAGGACGAACAGGATTCGGGCGGTCCAGTACAGGGCGAGGCCGATCCCGGTGACGAGGAGGCCCAGCAGCCGGGCGAGTCCTCGCGCGCACCAGGCGACGGCCCGGCCGACGGGGGCGAGGAACCAGGTGTGGAGCCACCGCGCGGGGACGACGACCAGGTACCGCACCAGCCAGGCCAGCGCCCGCCCGACGGGCACCAGCACGCGCGCGTACACCCACGCGAGCCCGGCGCCGATCGCGCGCGCCAGCCAGGCGAGGGCGTGTCCGACGGGGGTGAGGACGTACCGGTAGCACCACACGGCCGGCACGACGACGAGGACCCGGCCGAGCCAGGCGAGTGCGAGGCCGACGGGGACCAGCAGGTACCGCCACAGGGCCACGAAGGGCCAGACGAACAGGGCCCTGCCGGTCCACAGGAGGGCCCGTCCGAGTGGTTTGAGCACGGTGTCCCGCAGAAGCCGTCCGGTGACGACGAGCGCGTCCCACACCATCCGCACCGGCACGACCAGCACCAGGACGACGATCCGCACGGGCAGGCGGACGGCGACGACGAGGCAGCCCTCGGGCTCCCGGCGCGGCTCCGGCGACTTCTGAAGATCCATGACCGAGAAGACGCGCGGACCGGCCGATCGGATGCGACCCTGTCATGTTCATCACGAAATACGCGGGCGCCGTGAGCACGCGGAAGGGGTGGCCGGCAGCCGTCGCGGGCCGCCGGACACCCCTGTCCGACCGGAGAGAGGGCCTCAGTGCGTGTGGCCGCTCGCCGCCGGTGCGGGAGCCGCGTTCTTCACCGTCAGGGGCAGCAGCTTCTTGCCCGTCGGGCCGATCTGGATGTGGGTGTCCATCTGGGGGCAGACACCGCAGTCGAAGCACGGCGTCCAGCGGCAGTCCTCGACCTCGGTCTCGTCGAGGGCGTCCTGCCAGTCCTCCCAGAGCCAGTCCTTGTCCAGGCCGGAGTCGAGGTGGTCCCAGGGCAGGACCTCCTCGTAGCCGCGCTCCCGGGTGGTGTACCAGTCGACGTCCACGCCGAAGGGGGCGAGGGCCTTGTCCGCGCACGCCATCCAGCGGTCGTAGGAGAAGTGCTCGCGCCAGCCGTCGAACCGGCCGCCGTCGTCGTACACCGCGCGGATCACCGCGCCGACGCGGCGGTCGCCGCGGGAGAGCAGGCCCTCCACGATGCCGGGCTTGCCGTCGTGGTAGCGGAAGCCGATCGAGCGGCCGTACTTCTTGTCGCCGCGGATCTTGTCGCGCAGCTTCGCCAGGCGCGCGTCCGTCTCCTCGGCCGACAGCTGCGGCGCCCACTGGAACGGGGTGTGCGGCTTGGGCACGAAGCCGCCGATGGAGACCGTGCAGCGGATGTCGTTGGAGCCGGAGACCTCGCGGCCCTTCTGGATGACGCGCGTGGCCATGTCGGCGATCTGGAGGACGTCCTCGTCGGTCTCCGTCGGCAGGCCGCACATGAAGTACAGCTTCACCTGGCGCCAGCCGTTGCCGTACGCCGTCGCGACCGTACGGATCAGGTCCTCTTCCGAGACCATCTTGTTGATGACCTTGCGGATGCGCTCCGAGCCGCCCTCGGGGGCGAAGGTCAGACCGGACCGGCGGCCGTTGCGGGTCAGCTCGTTGGCCAGGTCGATGTTGAAGGCGTCCACGCGGGTGGAGGGCAGGGACAGGCCGATCTTGTCGTCCTCGTACCGGTCCGCGAGGCCCTTGGCGATGTCGCCGATCTCACTGTGGTCGGCCGAGGACAGGGACAGCAGGCCCACCTCCTCGAAACCGGTCGCCTGCAGGCCCTTTTCGACCATCTCGCCGATGCCCGTGATGGAACGCTCGCGCACCGGACGGGTGATCATGCCGGCCTGGCAGAAGCGGCAGCCGCGGGTGCAGCCGCGGAAGATCTCCACGGACATCCGCTCGTGGACGGTCTCGGCCAGCGGCACCAGGGGCTGCTTCGGGTACGGCCACTCGTCCAGGTCCATGACCGTGTGCTTGGACACCCGCCACGGCACGCCGGAGCGGTTGGGCACCACACGGGCGATCCGGCCGTCCGGCAGGTACTCCACGTCGTAGAACGCCGGGACGTACACCCCGCCCGTCCTCGCGAGGCGGAACAGCACCTCCTCGCGGCCGCCGGGACGGCCCTCGGCCTTCCACTCGCGGATGATCCGGGTCATGTCGAGGACGGCCTGCTCGCCGTCGCCGATCACGGCCGCGTCGATGAAGTCGGCGATCGGCTCCGGGTTGAAGGCCGCGTGACCGCCGGCCAGGACGATCGGGTCGTCCTCGGTGCGGTCCCGGGACTCCAGCGGGATGCCCGCCAGGTCCAGCGCGGTGAGCATGTTCGTGTAGCCCAGCTCCGTGGAGAAGCTGAGGCCGAGCACGTCGAACGCCTTCACCGGGCGGTGGCTGTCCACCGTGAACTGCGGGACGCCGTGCTCGCGCATCAGCGCTTCCAGGTCCGGCCAGACGCTGTAGGTGCGCTCGGCGAGGACGCCCTCCTGCTCGTTGAGGACCTCGTAGAGGATCATGACGCCCTGGTTGGGCAGACCCACCTCGTACGCGTCCGGGTACATGAGCGCCCAGCGGACGTCGCACTCGTCCCACGGCTTGACCGTGGAGTTGAGCTCTCCGCCGACGTACTGGATCGGCTTCTGCACGTGCGGGAGCAGAGCTTCGAGCTGCGGGAAAACCGACTCGACAGGCATCTCGCGAACCTTCATGAGCTGACGGGGGTACCCCCGGCCGGAGGCTGGGGGGGGGTGACCATCAAGCGTAACCCGCCCGGCGGGTCGCCCCGCACGCTCAGCCGGACAGCCCGTCGGCGATCTTCTTCCACCGCCCTTCCAGCTCCGCCACCAGCCGGGCCGCGTGCCCCTCCTCCCTGCCGTACAGCAGCCCGTAGGCGAACGCGTTCTCCCCCGCCGCGTGGGCCACCGCGGCCAGCTCGCGCAGGGTGTGCCGGGCCATGACGCCGTCCTGGTGGTCGCCGAGCAGGGTGGTCAGGCTCTTCATGGCCTTGGTGAGGGCGCGGGCGGGGCCGCCCAGGGCGTCGGTGGCGGCCTCGGCGGCGTAGCGGGTGCGCTTGGCCTTCTTGCGGGCCTCGTGCAGCGCGCGGTCGCGCTCCTGCCCCGCCGGCAGGGCGAGCGCGTGCTCCATCAGGGCCGCCAGCTTCCGCTCGTCCTTGCGTACGGCCTTGGCGAGCGTCTTCTTCGGTTTCCGCCCGGCCGTCGCGCGCAGCGGGGGTCGGCGAGCAGGGCGTCCAGGGCGTCGAGCAGGGCCAGATAGCGGCGCGAGTCCAGGACGCCGGTCAGATGGGCGCGGGTGCCGTGGCGGGCCTCGGCCCAGGCGGTGAGCCGTTCCGGGACGGGGCCGGTGACCAGGGCGGGCGGGAGCGCGTCGAGGGCGCTCGTCAGCCGGTCGGCCAGCACCTCCCGGTCGCGTGCGACGCCCAGCTCGCCCGCGAGCCACTTCAGCTCGGCCCCCACGGGGCCGGTCACGGCGCGGTCGAGGACGCCGGTGAAGGTGCGCAGGGTGGCGCGGGCGCGGCGGGTGGCGACCCGCATCCGGTGCACCGAGTCGGGGACGCCGCGGCGCACGGCGGGGTCGAGCGTGACCAGCGCGTCCCGCTGGGCGCGCAGATAGGCGAGGACATGGTCGCCGGCGGTCACGGGCGCGGCGGGCCCGGCCTGCTTCCCGGGGTCCGGCGCGGTCTCCGCCAGGGCGCGGGCCAGTTTCGACGCGGCGGCGGACGGCCGGACCCCGGCCTCGCGCAGCCGCTCCTCCAGCCGGTCGAGCAGGGCCGGGTCGCCGCCGTCGGCCAGTTCCACCTCGATCTCGGTCCACCGGGCGGTCCCGCCGGGGCCGGTCAGCCGCTCGGCGGTCACGGTGTCGACGCTCGCCTCGGCCAGCAGGGTGCCCCGCGCGTCGACCAGGTGCCGCACGTCCCGCGCCGAGCGCAGCCGGACCAGCGGCACCAGCGCGCGGTCGCGGACCCGGGAGCGGACGAGGGCGGCGATCTCCCCGGGCACGCTGTCGCCGAGCGGGGCCCGGATCTCGTCGCGGACCCCGGGGGCGACGGGGAACTTCAGATGCCAGCCGGCGTCCGAGCCCCCGGTGCGCCGGCGCAGGGTGAGCGAGTCTGCGGCCAGGCGTTCGTCGGCGGTGTCGTAGTAGGTGGCGTCCAGCTCGGCCACGCCCCGGTCGAGGACGGCGGCCACCGGGCCGACGCCGGTCAGGTCGGGCAGCTCGCTGTCGTCGGCTTCGTACTTGCGTTCGATCTCGCGTTTCGTGTCCGCCATGTACCGAATCTAGTGGCGGCGGCGCCCCCGCGGCAGAGGGCACCGCCGTCACCGGGAGGGCTACGCCGACATCGGCCGCTGTACCTTGATCGACTGGAGCAGGCCCACGGCCACCCACACGGCGAACATCGACGAGCCGCCGTACGACACGAACGGCAGGGGCAGACCCGTGACCGGCATGATGCCGAGGGTCATGCCGATGTTCTCGAAGGACTGGAAGGCGAACCAGGCGACGATCCCGGCGGCCACGATCGTCCCGTACAGCTCGGTCGAGTCGCGCGCTATCCGGCAGGCGCGCCACAGCAGCAGCCCGAGCAGGAAGATGATGAAACCGGCGCCGACGAAGCCCAGCTCCTCCCCCGCGACCGTGAACACGAAGTCCGTCTGCTGCTCGGGCACGAACTGGCCGGTGGTCTGCGAGCCGTGGAAGAGCCCGGCGCCCGTCAGACCGCCGGAACCGATGGCGATGCGGGCCTGGTTGGTGTTGTAGCCGACGCCCGAGGGGTCCAGGTCCGGGTTGGCGAAGGCCGCGAACCGGTTGATCTGGTACTCGTCCAGGATGTGCAGCTGCCAGATCGCCACGCAGCCGATCACCCCGGCGGCGAGCAGGCCGAACACCCAGCGGTTGGAGGAGCCTGAGGCGAGTAGCACGCCCAGGACGATCGCCACCATGGCCAGCACCGAGCCGAGGTCGGGCATGAGCAGCAGGATCATGATGGGGACGGCGGCCAGGCACAGCGACTGGAACACCGTCCGGTGGTCGGGGTACGGCTTGTCGCCCGCGTCGACCCGCGCCGCCAGCAGCATGGCCATGCCCAGGATGATCGAGATCTTGAGGAACTCGGCCGGCTGGAGCGAGAAACCGCCGATGACCAGCCAGTTGCGCTGGCCGTTGATCGTCGCCCCGAGCGGGGTGAGGACGACCAGGGCGAGCAGCACCGACAGGCCGTAGAGGATCGGCACGGCGTTGCGCAGGGCGCGGTGGCCGAGCCAGATCGTGGCGGTCATCAGGGCGATCCCGATGCCGAGGTTCATCAGGTGCCGCAGCAGGAAGAAGTACGGGTCGCCCTGGTTCAGCTCGGTGCGGTTGCGGGTCGCCGAGTACACCAGCAGCGAGCCCAGCAGGGACAGCGCGGTGGCCGCGAACAGGATCGGCCAGTCCAGCCGGCGGGTGACCGAGTCACGGGCGAAGAGCCTGGCCCAGCCGGGCCGTTCGGGGCCGTACCGGGAGACGGAGAAGCTGTTCGTGCCGGTCATGAGGGCATCCTCCGGCTTCCCCGGGCCCGGTGCCCGCGGCGCCTGCGGGTGTCGCGGTTGCCGGTCGTGGGCGACGGCGTGGTGCCCGCGGGCTGCTGGTCGTCGCCGTTGGTCGGGTTGTCCTTCTGGGCGGTCTCGGTGTCCTTCGCCGGGTCGCCGGTGATCTTAGGGGCGGCGATGGTGCCGTCCGTGCGGACCTTGGGCAGGCCCTTCTGCGGCTCGGGCAGCAGCGCCTTCCCGTTGTCGACGGAGCCGTCGCCCTGGACGCCGTAGAGCGCGCTGTAGATGTTGCGCACGGCCTCACCGGAGGCACCGGAACCCGTACCGGCCTGGGCGATCGTCATGATCACCGTGTAGTCCTTCGAGTAGGTGGCCAGCCAGGAGGTGGTCTGCTTGCCGTAGACCTCCGCCGTACCGGTCTTGCCGTGCAGCGGGATCTTGTCCTGGGGCCAGCCGCCGAACTTCCAGGCCGCCGTGCCACGGGTCATGACGCCCGCGAAGGCGTCGTCCATGCCCTTGAGGGTGGCCTGGCTGACCGGGAGCTTCCCGCGCTTCTTCGGCTTGATCTCCCGCACGGTCTTGCCGTCGGGGCTGATGACCGCCTTGCCGATGGTCGGCTGGTACATCGTGCCGCCGTTGGCGACGGCGCCGTAGATCACGGCCTCCTGGATCGGCGTGACGAGCGTGTCGCCCTGGCCGATGGAGTAGTTGATCGAGTCGCCCTCGCGCATCTTGTTGCCTTCGAGGCAGTTCTCGTAGGCGATCTTCTCGACGTACGAGCCGTCCTTCTTGCCGGTCTTGCACCAGGCGTCCTTGTTGGCCTCCCAGTACGCCTGCTTCCAGCGGCGGTCGGGGACCCGGCCGGTGACCTCGTTGGGCAGGTCGATGCCGGTCTCCTTGCCGAGGCCGAACTGGTGGGCGGCCTTGTAGAAGTAGTCCTTCGGGGTGCCCTTGGGGTTGCTGCCGCCGTCCCTCTTCCACTCCTTGTCGGCCAGGTAGTAGAAGACGGTGTCGCAGGAGACCTCCAGGGCGCGGCCCAGGGAGATGGGCCCGAAGTTCTCGCCCTCGAAGTTCTTGAAGACCTGGTTGCCCACCGAATAGGAGCTGGTGCACGGGTAGCGCCCGTCGAAGGCGTAGCCGGCCTCGACGGCGGCGGCCGTGGAGATCACCTTGAACGTCGAACCGGGCGCGGCCTGACCCTGTATGGCCCGGTTCAGCAGCGGGTAGTCGGAGTCCTTGCCGGTGAGGGCCTTGTAGTCCTTGGCGGAGATGCCGCCGACCCAGACGTTCGGGTCGTAGGTCGGCGCGGAGGCCATCGCGACGATCCGGCCGGTCTTGGCCTCCATCACCACCACGGCACCGGAGTCGGCCTTGTAGTTGGTGCCCGTGATCTTGTCGTACTGCTGGCGGGCGACCTTCATCGCCTTGTCCAGTTCGTACTCCGCGACCCGCTGGACGCGGGAGTCGATGCTGGTCACCAGGTTCGCACCGGGCTGCGCCGCCTCCGACTCGGCCTTGCCGATGACCCGGCCGAGGTTGTCGACCTCGTAGCGGGTGACGCCGGCCTTGCCGCGCAGCACCTTGTCGTACGTCCGCTCCAGGCCGGAGCGACCGACCATGTCGGAGCGCAGGTACGGCGAGTCGGTGTCCTTGGCCTGCTGGATCTCCTCGTCGGTGACGGGCGAGAGGTAGCCGAGCACCTGCGCGGTGTTGGACTTGCCGGGGCCCGGGTAGCGGCGCACGGCCTCGGGTTCGGCGGTGATGCCGGGGAAGTCCTCGGAGCGCTCGCGGATCTGCAGGGCCTGCTGGGGCGTGGCCTCGTCGGTGATCGGGATCGGTTGGTACGGCGAGCCGTTCCAGCAGGGCCGGGGGGTCTTGGCGTCGCACAGCCGGACCTTCTGCGTGACCTCCGTCGGGTTCATGCCGAGGACACCGGCCAGCTTGGTGAGGACGGCCCGGCCGCCGTCCTTCTGCTTGGTCAGCTCGGTGCGGGAGGCGGAGACCACCAGCCGCGTCTCGTTGTCCGCGAGGGGGACGCCGCGGGCGTCCAGGATGTCCCCGCGCACGGCGGGCTGGACCACCCGCTGGACGTGGTTGCCGGACGCCTCCTTCTGGTACTCCGCGCCCTCGCGGATCTGGAGGTACCACAGCCGGCCGCCGAGCGTGCCGAGGAGGGAGAGGACGAGGATCTGGATCACGACGAGCCGGATCTGGACCCGCGGGGTCCGACCGGTCTCGGGAATGTTGGTCACTGCGGCTGTCTCCCCCTCTCAGTGCGCGGACGTCCGCGCGCGGACGTCGGTGCGTGCCATGGGCGTACTGGGCACCCGGGCTTGAACCCGCCGCCCCCGTACGCATGATGAACGACCGGCCTGTGAACTCGCGTTCCAGGAGAGCCGACCCGTTCGAGTGAACCTGCCGGGTGCGAACCCGTCGCCGCTCACAGCCGCTTGACCCCCTTGATGCGGCCGACCCGGGCGGAGCGGGTGCGGGCCTTGGCCTTCAGCGCGCCGATCCCTCCGCGCCGGCCGCCGACGCGCAGACCGGTGCCGGAGGACAGCCAGCCGGAGGAGATGTCCCCGGCCTTGGCGGCGGAGCCGGTCTCGGTGAGCGGGTCGTTGTCGGCACGGCGGGCCAGCCACATCACCCCGGGCACCACGAACGGGGCGAGCAGCAGGTCGTACAGGGCGGCCGAGAACAGCAGCCCGGGCAGGCCGACATGGCGGGCGGCGGTGTCGCCGACCAGGGCGCCCACCCCGGCGTAGAGCAGGGTGGAGCCGACGGCGGCGGCGACCACGACGGCCATCGGACCGGTCGCCGACTTCAGCCGGCCGTTCTCCGGCCGGATCAGACCGGCGAAGTAGCCGGTGACGCACAGCACGAGCGCGTAGCGGCCGGCCGCGTGGTCGGCGGGCGGGGCCAGGTCGGCGAGCAGTCCGGCGCCGAACCCGACGAGGGCGCCGCCCACATGGCCGTACACCATCGCCAGGCCGAGGACGGTGAGCAGCAGCAGGTCGGGCACCGCGCCCGGCAGGTGCAGCCGGGCCAGGACGCTCACCTGGAGCACCAGGGCCACCACGACCAGCGCGCTGGACAGCAGGATCCGGTTGACACGCATGGGATTCGGCTCCTACTGCTGCTCGTCGCTGGCGGTGTCGGTGTTCGCGTCGCCGTTGGGGACGGGGGCGCCGGCCGACGGGGTCACCGTGACGGTCACCGTCGGCGTCGGCACCGGCTTCGGCTTGGCCGGGAGCACGGTGTCCCGCGGGTTCTTCTTGGGGCCCTGCACGACCACGCCGACGATGTCGAGCTTGGTGAAACCGACGTACGGGGTGACGTACAGGGTGCGGGTGAGGCCGCCGCCGGAGGGGTCGACGCGGGAGACCACACCGACCGGGACGCCGGGCACGAACGGCTTGTCGGCCTCGGAGCCGAAGGTGACGAGCCGGTCGCCCTTCTTCACCTCCGCCTTGCCGTTGAGCAGTTCCACGCGCAGCGGGCGGTCCCCCTGGCCGGAGGCGAAGCCGAGTTCGTCATTGCCCTCGATGCGGGTGCCGACGGTGAAGTCCGGGTCGTTGGCGAGCAGCACGGTGGAGGTGCTGGGGCCGACGGTGGTGACCCGGCCGACCAGGCCGTCCCCGTTGAGGACGGTCATGTCCCGCTTGATGCCGTCGTCGGCGCCCGCGTCGATGGTGATGGTCCAGGAGAAGCCCTGTGCCGACCCGATGGCGATGACCTGGGCGCCCTTGATGGCGTACTGCCCCGCGCCGGCGACCTTCATCAGCTTGTCGAACTGCTTCAGGCGGCTGCGGTTGCGGTCGTCGCTGCCGAGCTCGGCCTTGAGGGCCGCGTTCTCCTTCTCCAGCGCGGCGAGCCGGTCGTGCCGGGTGCCCGAGTCGCGGACGGCGGAGACGGCGTCGCCGACCGGGTCGACCACACCGGACAACCCGTCCTCGACCGGGCCGAAGACCGCCGCGGCGGCGTGCCGGGCACCGTCGACCGGGGAGTTCCGTCCTCCCCGGATGTCCACCGTGATCAGCGCGAACGCGATGGCGACCAGCAGGACCAGGAGCAGCCGGCTCTCTTTCGTGTCCCTCACGTGCGGCGGCCGTGCCCTTCCTCAAGTAGGAATTCGGCGGGCCTTTCGGAGAACGCGAATGGCGCCGCGCGAACCGAAGAGGCCCAATAGGGGGAGCGTATGCCTCTATATCAACGATCCGCCGCACGAGAGGAGAACGTCTCGTACGGCGGAATGGAGGAGTGACGTCATCTGCGCGGCTGGGCGTCCAGAACCTGCTGGAGCGCCTCGAACTCCTCGACGCACTTCCCGGAGCCGAGCGCGACGCTGTCCAGCGGATCCTCGGCGATGTGGATCGGCATGCCGGTCTCCCGGCGCAGCCGCTCGTCCAGCCCGCGCAGCAGCGCCCCGCCGCCGGTCAGCACGATCCCCCGGTCCATGATGTCGCCGGAGAGCTCCGGCGGGCACTTGTCGAGGGTGGTCTTCACCGCGTCCACGATCGCGTTGACCGGCTCCTCGATGGCCTTGCGGACCTCGGCCGCCGAGATGACGACCGTCTTCGGCAGCCCGGACACCAGGTCACGGCCGCGGACCTCGGTGTGCTCGTCGGTGTCCAGGTCGTACGCCGAACCGATCGTGATCTTGATCTGCTCGGCGGTGCGCTCGCCCAGCAGAAGGCTGTACTCCTTCTTGATGTACTGGATGATCGCGTTGTCCAGCTCGTCCCCGGCGACGCGGATGGACTGGGCGGTGACGATCCCGCCGAGCGAGATGACCGCGACCTCCGTGGTGCCGCCGCCGATGTCCACCACCATGTTGCCCGTGGCCTCGTGCACCGGCAGTCCGGAGCCGATGGCGGCGGCCATGGGCTCCTCGATGATGTGCACCTGGCGGGCGCCGGCCTGGGAGGACGCCTCGATGACCGCGCGGCGCTCGACTCCCGTGATGCCCGAGGGCACGCAGACCACGACCCGCGGCCGGGCCAGGTACCGCCGCTTGTGGATCTTCAGGATGAAGTAGCGGAGCATCCGCTCGGTGATCTCGAAGTCGGCGATCACACCGTCCTTCAGCGGACGCACGGCCACGATGTTGCCCGGCGTCCGGCCGATCATCTTCTTGGCTTCCGAACCGACCGCCAGGATCCCACCCGTGTTGGTGTTGATCGCCACGACGGACGGCTCGTTCAGTACGATTCCGCGACCCCTGACGTACACCAGCGTGTTGGCGGTCCCGAGGTCGACAGCCATGTCACGGCCGATGAACGACATTGAGTTCCCCATCCGGATTCATCTGGCCTCCCTGCGCTTTTGAGGGCATGTCAGGTAGGCGAGGCGGGTGCTGTGACGTGAAGGCTTCCATCGTAAACGCGCCGCCACGAACACTGCGCGAGGGTCTCCGCCATTGTCACCAGATGGCGTGCCGCCTCGCTTGTGGAGACGGGCGTTCGGGGGCGCGCGTTCCCTCAAATGCGCGGACTGTGCGGCGGGCCCGGACGAAGGGTGCGAGAAAGGCCCGGGACCACCGCCCGGACCTTCTCCGCCGCCGTGGGTCTTACGCGCGACCGGGGAAGAAGATCTTCACCTCGCGCTCGGCGGACTCCTCCGAGTCCGAGGCGTGGATCAGGTTCTCGCGGACGATGACACCGAAGTCACCGCGGATCGAGCCGGGCGCGGCGGCGATCGGGTCGGTCGGGCCGGCCAGCTGGCGCACGCCCTCGATCACCCGCTCGCCCTCCACGATCAGCGCGACGACCGGCCCGGAGGACATGAACTCCACCAGCGGCTCGTAGAACGGCTTGCCGACGTGCTCGGCGTAGTGCTGCTCCAGCGTGGCGCGGTCCAGGGTGCGCAGCTCCAGCGCGGTGATCCGCCAGCCGGCCTTGCGCTCGATGCGGCCGATGATCTCACCGGTCAGCCCCCGGCGGACGGCGTCGGGCTTGAGGAGGACAAGGGTGCGCTGGCTCACGAGGGGCTCCTTACACGGCTTACGGGTGCGGTGGCACGAGGTTACAGGGCGTGCCGAGGCGTCCGTCACGCAGCGTCAGCCGGGGAGGAGGACGCCTGCGCCCCCGCCGCGAAGCGGGCCTTCGCCTCGTCCACCTTTCTCCCGAAGTGCACCGACGCCCACCACAGCGCCGCGAAGACCGCGCCCATGAAGTACATGGTCGGCACGAAGACACCGGAGGCGATCAGGGCGAGCTGCAGGGCCCAGCCGAGGGCCACCCCGCCCGGGCGGGTCACCATGCCGCACAGCAGCACGCACAGCAGCATGGCGATACCGCTGACCAGCCACACCGTCGACGTCGCCAGGTCGGGGTCCTTCATGGCGACCAGCCCGGCGAAGCCGATGATGAAGAACTCGCCGATCAGGGTCGACGCACAGAGCGTACGCATCTTGTCTCTCAGCCCTTCCCCAGCAGCAGCCGGGCCTCGCCGACCGTGATGACGGAACCGGTGACCAGCACACCGCCGCCCGCGAACTCGCCCTCCTCCTCGGCCAGCGTGATCGCGGCCTCCAGGGCGTCCGGCAGCCGCGGCTCGACCTGCACCCGCTCGTCGCCGAACACCTCGACGGCGATCGCGGCCAGCTCGTCCACGTCCATGGCGCGGTGGCTGGAGTTCTGGGTGACGACGACCTCGGCGAAGATCGGCTCGAAGGCCTCCAGCAGCCCCCGCACGTTCTTGTCCCCGCTCGCGCCCACGACGCCGATCAGCCGGCTGAAGTCGAACGCCTCCCGCACCGCCTCCGCGGTGGCCTCGGCGCCCGCCGGGTTGTGCGCCGCGTCCAGCACGACCGTCGGGGAGCGCCGGACGACCTCAAGCCGGCCCGGGGAGGAGACGGCCGCGAACGCCTTGCGCACGGTGTCGATGTCCAGCGGCTCCGCGCGCTGGGCGCCGACGCCGAAGAACGCCTCCACGGCGGCGAGCGCGACGGCCGCGTTGTGCGCCTGGTGGGCGCCGTGCAGCGGGAGGTAGACCTCCGGGTACTCGCCGCCGAGGCCGCGCAGGGTCAGCAGCTGCCCGCCGACGGCGACCTGCCGGGCGGTGACGCCGAACTCCAGCCCCTCGCGGGCGACCGTGGCGTCCACCTCGACGGCCTTCTTCAGCAGCACCTGCGCCGCGTCCACCGGCTGCTGGGCCAGGATGACGGTCGCGTCCTGCTTGATGATGCCGCTCTTCTCGCCGGCGATCTCCGCGGTGGTCTCCCCGAGCCGGTCGGTGTGGTCCAGGCCGATGGGGGTCACGACGGCCACGTCACCGTCGATCACGTTGGTGGCGTCCCAGGAGCCGCCCATGCCGACCTCGACGACGGCGACGTCCACGGGCGCGTCGGCGAAGGCGGCGTACGCCATGCCGGTGAGGACCTCGAAGAAGGAGAGCCGGTACTCCTGCTGACCGTCCACCATCTCGACGTACGGCTTGATGTCCCGGTACGTCTCGATGAACCGCTCGGCCGAGACCGGGGCGCCGTCCAGGCTGATCCGCTCGGTGACCGACTGCACGTGCGGGCTGGTGTACCGCCCGGTGCGCAGTTCGAAGGCGCCGAGCAGGGCCTCGATCATGCGGGCGGTGGACGTCTTGCCGTTCGTGCCCGTGATGTGGATCGAGGGGTACGAGCGCTGGGGCTCGCCGAGGACGTCCATCAGCGCGGAGATCCTCGTGACCGAGGGCTCCAGCTTGGTCTCGCCCCAGCGGGTGGCCAGCTCCGCCTCGACCTCGCGCAGCGCCTTGTCGACCTCGGGGTCCTCCGGGCGCGCGGGTACGTCGGCCTGCGGCGGGCCGCCCTGGGTGCGCAGGGTGCGGCTGCCGGCCTCGATCACCGCGAGGTCGGGGTCGCGGGTGGTCTCGGCTTCGATGATCTCGTCGAAGCTGTCGAGGGGGTCGGGCTGGTCGGTACCGTTCGGGTCGCTCACGGTGCCCAGTCTACGGAGACCGGCTGACAAAGGGTGCGGTGGCTTGGTGTCGCCGGCCGGGGTGGCTTGCCCGCTCGGCCGGCTGCGGGTCCGTCGTGGCTTGTCGCGCAGTTCCCCGCGCCCCTGGCGGGGCACGCCGAAGGCCCCGGCGCCTGGGCGGCACCGGGGCCTTCGGCAGCGTCAGACGTTTCGCGCTCCCGCTACCCGTGACTCACGCTTTTGCGTCAAACGTTTGACGCGACGTGCGTGCGTCGGTGACTCACGCCTGCGGCAGCCTCTCCAGCTGGGCGGTGATGCGGGCGATGTCCTCGTCCGCCTTGGTCAGGCGGGTGCGGATCTTGTCCACGACGTGGTCCGGGGCCTTGGCGAGGAACGCCTCGTTGCCGAGCTTGGCCTCGGCCTGCTGGCGCTCCTTCTGGGCCGCCGCCAGGTCCTTCGCCAGGCGCTTGCGCTCCGCGGCGACGTCGATCGTGCCGGAGAGGTCGAGCGCGACCTGGGCGCCCGCCACCGGCAGGGTCGCCGTGGCCGTGAAGGACTCGCCCTCGGGCTGGAGCCGCAGCAGCTGGCGGATGGCCGCCTCGTGCGGGGCGAGGGCCGTGCCGTCCAGGGTGAGGCGGGCCGGGACCCGCTGGCCGGGCTGGAGGCCCTGGTCGGCGCGGAAGCGGCGGACCTCGGTGATGACCGACTGGAGGGTGGAGATCTCCTGCTCGGCCGCCGCGTCCCGGAAGCCGCTGTCGGCCGGCCAGTCGGCGATCACGACCGACTCGCCGCCGGTCAGCGTGGTCCACAGGGTCTCCGTGACGAACGGGACTACCGGGTGCAGCAGCCGCAGCGTGACGTCGAGGACCTCGCCGAGGACCCGCTTGCTGACCTCGGCCTGCTCGCCGCCCGCCTGGAAGACGGTCTTGGACAGCTCCACGTACCAGTCGAAGACCTCGTCCCACGCGAAGTGGAAGAGGGCGTCGGAGAGCTTGGCGAACTGGAAGTCGTCGTAGTAGGCGTCGACTTCGGCGACGACCGAGTTCAGGCGGGAGAGGATCCAGCGGTCGGTCGCGGACATCTTCGCCGGGTCCGGCAGCGGGCCCTGGACCGTCGCGCCGTTCATCAGCGCGAAGCGGGTCGCGTTCCAGATCTTGTTGGCGAAGTTGCGCGAGCCCTGGACCCAGTCCTCGCCGATCGGCACGTCCACGCCCGGGTTGGCGCCGCGGGCCAGGGTGAAGCGCAGGGCGTCGGAGCCGTACTTGTCCATCCAGTCCAGCGGGTTGACCGCGTTGCCGAAGGACTTCGACATCTTCTTGCCGAACTGGTCGCGGACCATGCCGTGCAGGGCGATGGTGTGGAACGGCGGGGTGCCGTCCATCGCGTACAGGCCGAACATCATCATCCGGGCGACCCAGAAGAAGAGGATGTCGTAGCCGGTGACCAGGACGGAGTTCGGATAGAACTTCGCGAGCGACTCGGTCCGCTCGGGCCAGCCGAGGGTGGAGAACGGCCACAGGCCGGAGGAGAACCAGGTGTCGAGGACGTCGGTGTCCTGGTGCCAGCCCTCGCCGGACGGCGGCTCCTCGTCGGGGCCGACGCAGACGACCTCGCCGTTCGGGCCGTACCAGACCGGGATGCGGTGGCCCCACCACAGCTGGCGCGAGATGCACCAGTCGTGCAGGTTGTCGACCCAGTCGAAGTACCGCTTCTCCATCTCCTGCGGATGGATCTTGACCTTGCCGTCGCGGACGGCGTCGCCGGCGGCCTTGGCCAGCGGGCCGACCTTGACCCACCACTGCATCGACAGGCGCGGCTCGATGGTGGTCTTGCAGCGCGAGCAGTGGCCGACGGAGTGGACGTAGGGCCGCTTCTCGGCGACGATCCGGCCCTCGGCGCGCAGCGCGCCGACGATCGCCGAGCGGGCCTCCAGGCGGTCCATGCCCTGGAAGGGGCCGTGGACGGTGATGACGGCGTGCTCGTCCATCACGGTGATGGACGGCAGGTCGTGGCGCTGGCCGATCTCGAAGTCGTTCGGGTCGTGGGCCGGGGTGACCTTGACGGCGCCCGTGCCGAACTCGGGGTCGACGTGGGTGTCGGCCACGACCGGGATGGAGCGGTCGGTCAGCGGGAGCCGGATGAGCTTGCCGACGAGGTGCTTGTAGCGCTCGTCGTCGGGGTGGACGGCGACGGCCGTGTCACCGAGCATCGTCTCGGCGCGGGTGGTGGCCACGACGATGGAGTCCTCCCCGTCGCCGTAGCGCATGGAGACCAGCTCGCCGTCGTCGTCCTGGTACTCGACCTCGATGTCCGAGATGGCCGTCAGACAGCGCGGGCACCAGTTGATGATGCGCTCGGCGCGGTAGATCAGCTCGTCGTCGTAGAGCTTCTTGAAGATGGTCTGGACGGCCTGGGACAGGCCCTCGTCCATGGTGAAGCGCTCACGGGACCAGGCGACGCCGTCGCCGAGGCGGCGCATCTGGCCGCTGATCTGGCCGCCGGACTCGGCCTTCCACTGCCAGACGCGTTCCACGAAGGCGTCGCGGCCCAGGTCGTGGCGGGACTTGCCCTCCTTGCCCAGCTCGCGCTCGACCACGTTCTGGGTGGCGATGCCGGCGTGGTCCATGCCGGGCTGCCACAGCGTCTCGTAGCCCTGCATGCGCTTGCGGCGGGTGAGCGCGTCGATCAGGGTGTGCTCGAAGGCGTGCCCGAGGTGCAGGCTGCCCGTGACGTTCGGCGGCGGGATGACGACGGTGTACGGCGGCTTGTCGCTCTTGGCGTCCGCGTCGAAGTAGCCCCGCTCTACCCAGCGCTCGTACAACGGCCCCTCTACATCGGCCGGCGCGTACTGGGTCGGCAGTTCGGTGTCGGGCTTGGGGGGCTGCTGCTGAGCGTTGTGGGTCACGGAGGCCAGTTTAGGGGTGGCTCGGCAGCGCCGGAAAACCGGTGAAGGACACCAGGACGGACGGGCGCAGCCTGGCGGTCGGGCTGGTGCCCCGGAGAACGAACGGCGCCGACCGCGCGTGGAGCGGCACCGTCATGGCGTCGGGCCGTGTCCTGCGCGTGTTTCGTAACGATGCGACCCCTGCCGACGTGACCGGTCGCGCCTTCCGCGAGGATTCCGTCCGAGGAACATCCAACGGGAGGACTCCAGAGATGAGCAACAACCAGCCGGGCCCGTACGGCGGGCCGCCCCAGCCGCCGGGTCCGTACGGCCAGCCGGGGCAGCCCGGCCCGTACGGCCAGCCGGGGCCCTACGGCCAGCCGGGCCCGTACGGCCAGCAGCCGCAGGCTCCGCAGCCCGGCTACGGCTATCCCCCGCAGGCGCCTCCGGCTCCGTCTCAGGTGCCTCCGGCTCCCCCGCAGCCGGGGTACGCCTACCCGCAGCAGGGCGGCGTGCCGCAGCAGCCGAACCCCTACGGCCAGCAGCCGAACCCGTACGGTCAGCAGCCCGGTCCGTACGGCCAGCAGCCCTACGGCATGCCGCAGCAGCCCCAGCCGAGCGGGGGCAAGAAGAAGACCGGGCTGATCATCGGCGCGGTGGCGGTGGTGGCGGCGGTGGCCGTCGGCGTGTACTTCGCGATCGGCGGCGGAGGCGGCGGCAGCGCTGTCGCGGACGACGGACCGCACAAACTGACGGCACCGGGGTCGGTCCTCAACGGCACCTACACCAAGTCGACCGAGTCGAGCGGCGATGAGGTCACCTCGTCCGACCTCGAGGACTTCGAGAAGGCCGGCGTCAAGAACCCGACGGGCGCCCACGGCACCTATCAGAGCGGCAAGGGGCTCACCGCGAAGGGGCTGTCCTTCAGCGGTGTCTACGGCACGATCGACGATCCCGAAGGGGTCCTCGACACCGTGTTCGCCAAGGCCAAGGCGGAGTCCGAGAAGGACCAGAGCAGCTCCGACCTGAAGGGCAAGCTGGTCGGCAGCCCCGAGCAGGTCAGCCCGGCGGGCTTCGCCAACGGCATCATGAAGTGCCAGGTGGTCCAGCTCGACAACACCAGCTCCTCGGCGTCGTCCAGCGGAGCGGCCAAGTCGGTCAAGATGCCGGTCTGCATCTGGGCCGACCACAGCACGGTCGCCCGGGTGTCGGGCTTCAGCGTCGCCATGCTCGCCTCCGGTGACGGAGGCACCATCGACGACACGGCGCGGCTCGCCGCCAAGCTGCGCGACGATGTGCGTGTGAAGGCTTGACAGCAGCGCCGAAGAGCTGCGTAGCACCGAAGGCGGCTCGGAGACACCGAGCCGCCTTCGCTTCGCTCACCCTGCCGGGCTCAAGCCGACTTCTGCTCCCCGGACCCCCGCCCCCGCGCGTCCCGCGGGATCAGGGTGGGGTTCACGTTGGAGAGGACCACGTCGGCGGTGATGACCACGCGGGCCACGTCCTTGCGGGACGGGACCTCGTACATCACGCCCTGGAGGACCTCCTCCATGATGGCGCGCAGGCCGCGGGCGCCGGTCTGACGGAGGATGGCCTGGTCCGCGATGGCCTCCAGCGCCTCGCGCTCGAAGTCCAGCTCCACGCCGTCGAGTTCGAACAGGCGCTGGTACTGCTTGACCAGGGCGTTGCGCGGCTCGACCAGGATCTTCAGCAGCGCCTCGCGGTCCAGGTTGTGCACGGACGTGATCACGGGCAGTCGGCCGATGAACTCGGGGATCATGCCGAACTTGACCAGGTCCTCCGGCATGACGTCCTCGAAGACGTCCTTGGCCTCCAGCTCGCGCTTGGACAGGATCGTCGCGCCGAAGCCGATGCCCTTGGCGCCGGCCCGGGCCTCGATGATCTTCTCCAGGCCCGCGAAGGCACCGCCCACGATGAACAGCACGTTCGTCGTGTCGATCTGGATGAACTCCTGGTGCGGGTGCTTGCGGCCGCCCTGCGGCGGGACCGAGGCCGTCGTGCCCTCCAGGATCTTCAGCAGCGCCTGCTGGACGCCCTCGCCGCTCACGTCCCGGGTGATCGACGGGTTCTCGCTCTTGCGGGCGACCTTGTCGATCTCGTCGATGTAGATGATCCCGGTCTCGGCCTTCTTGACGTCGTAGTCCGCCGCCTGGATCAGCTTCAGCAGGATGTTCTCGACGTCCTCGCCGACATAGCCCGCCTCGGTCAGCGCCGTGGCGTCGGCGATCGCGAACGGGACGTTCAGCATGCGCGCCAGGGTCTGCGCCAGCAGGGTCTTGCCGGAGCCGGTGGGACCGAGCAGCAGGATGTTGGACTTCGCCAGTTCGATCGCGTCGTCCCGGCCGCTCGCGCCGCCGTTCTCGCCCGCCTGGACCCGCTTGTAGTGGTTGTACACCGCGACCGAGAGCGCCTTCTTGGCGGCCTCCTGGCCGACCACGTAGCCCTCGAGGAACTCGTAGATCTCGCGCGGCTTGGGCAGTTCCTCCCAGCGCACCTCGCTGGTCTCCGCGAGCTCTTCCTCGATGATCTCGTTACAGAGATCGATGCACTCGTCGCAGATGTACACACCGGGCCCTGCGATGAGCTTCTTGACCTGCTTCTGGCTCTTGCCGCAGAACGAGCACTTGAGCAGATCGCCGCCGTCACCGATGCGTGCCACGGTGTGCTTCCCCTTCGCCTGGGAGACGCCTGGACGTCGTGAGTCCAGCGGCTCCTGGTGCTGCCTTATGTCCGACGGTACCTTGCCGGGCCCGGTGTTCGGGCCCCCCTTGGCAGGGTTCACTTTGCCGTGCGCCGCGCCAAGGGGGGCTCGGAGTGCCGCGTGCCGCGTCAGCGGACGGCGGCGTTGTTCAGCTTGCGGGTGGAGATGATCTGGTCGACGAGGCCGTACTCCAGCGCCTCCTCGGCCGTGAGGATCTTGTCGCGCTCGATGTCCTCGCGGACCTTCTCGATCGGCCGGTTCGAGTGCTTGGCCAGCATGTTCTCCAGCTGCTCGCGCATCCGGGTGAACTCGTTGGCGATGATCTCCAGGTCGGAGAGCTGACCGCGGCCGGTGGAGCCCGCCGGCTGGTGGATCAGCACCCGGGAGTTCGGCAGCGCCATGCGCTTGCCGGGCGTGCCGGCGGCCAGCAGGATGGCCGCGGCGGAGGCCGCCTGGCCCATGCAGACCGTCTGGATGTCGGGCTTCACGAACTGCATCGTGTCGTAGATCGCCGTCAGCGCGGTCATGTCGCCGCCGGGGCTGTTGATGTAGATCGAGATGTCCCGGTCGGGGTCCATCGACTCCAGGCACAGCAGCTGCGCCATGACGTCGTTGGCGGAGGCGTCGTCGATCTGGACGCCCAGGAAGATCACGCGCTCCTCGAAGAGCTTCGCGTACGGGTCGTACTCGCGGATGCCCTGGGAGGTGCGCTCGACGAAGCGCGGGATGACGTAGCGGCTGTCGGGCCGGGGGCCCTCGTACATACCGCTGGCGGCGCCGGGGAAGTTGCTCATGGGGTTCACCGTCCTGGTGGCGTTCGGGGGGCTGGTGTCTCGGCGGTGCGTGGCGTGGCCGGGCCGGTCAGGCACCGGTGCCGCCGCCTCCCGGAACACCCGAGGCGTGCGTGATGATCTCGTCAATGAGACCGTACTCCTTGGCCTCTTCCGGGGTGAACCAGCGGTCGCGGTCGCCGTCGCGGATGATCGTCTCGACCGTCTGGCCGGAGTGGAACGCGGTCAGCTCCGACATACGCTTCTTGGTGCGCATCAGGTACTCGGCCTGGATCTTGATGTCCGAGACCGTACCGCCGAGGCCGGCGGAGCCCTGGTGCATCATGATGTCCGCGTGCGGCAGGGCGAAGCGCTTGCCGGCGGCGCCGCCCGTGAGCAGGAACTGGCCCATGGAGGCCGCCATGCCCATCGCGATGGTGACCACGTCGTTCGGGATGTACTGCATGGTGTCGTAGATCGCCATGCCGGCCGTCACCGAGCCGCCGGGGCTGTTGATGTAGAGGTAGATGTCCTTGTCCGGATCGGCGGCAAGGAGCAGCAGCTGCGCCGTGATCTTGTTGGCGATGTCGTCGTCAACCTGCTGGCCGAGGAAGATGATCCGCTCGTTGAGCAGCCGGTTGTAGACCTGGTCGCCGAGGCCACCACCGATGGAAGGCTCGCCGGCGGCGGAGGGCATCAGATTCGTCACGTATCCACCTGCTCGTCTTACGACGGCGCCGGGCCGTCTCACGTCGTCCTGCCGGAGGCTTTGGCGGGGGGTGTCAGGAGACTCCCCTGCCCCCGTATTCATGGACCCTAACGCTCAGCCTCCTTCGGGGAATCCCGGAGATGGGAGTGTTCGCCGGGGGCGTAGCGCGGGGGGCTGTCGCCGGACACCGCGCGCGGTGCGCGGGGGCTTGCGGGGGGTGCGGCGGGCCGGCCGCGATCACCGGCGTACGCGAACGGGCCCCGGGGACATCCCCAGGGCCCGCTGTACGGCCTTACCCGCGCCGCAGGGCTCGCGCTCAGCCCTCGGTCTTCTCCTCGGAGGTCTCCGACGCCTCGGCGGCCTCGGTCTCCTCCTCCTCGTCGTCCAGGTCGACGATCTCGCCGTTGGTGTCCTTCACCGTGGCGGCCTCGACCACGACGGCCAGGGCCTTGCCACGGGCGACCTCGCCGACCAGGAGCGGCACCTGGCCGCCCTCGACGACGGCCTGGGCGAACTGGTCGGGGGACATGCCGGAGGAGGCGGCGCGCCGCATGAGGTGCTCGGTGAGCTCCTCCTGGTTGACGTTGAGCTGCTCCTTCTTGACCAGCTCGTCCAGGACGAACTGGGTCTTGATGCCCTTGACCGCGGCCTCGCGGGTCTCGGTCTCGAACTCCTCGGCGGTCTTGCCCTGGATCTCCAGGTACTTGTCGAGGGTGAGGCCCATCTGGGCGAGCTGGTGGTGCTCCAGGTTGTGCTTGCGGGTGTTGATCTCGTCCTCGAGCAGCTTCTCGGGGACGGGGACCTCCACCAGCTCCAGCAGCTTCTCCAGGACGCGCTCCTGGGCCTGCGTGGCCTGGTCGAACTGCTTCATGTTGGCGAGGCGCTTGCGGCTGTCCGCCTTCAGCTCCTCCAGGGTGTCGAACTCGGAGGCGAGCTGCGCGAAGTCGTCGTCCAGCTCGGGCAGTTCCCGCTTGGCGACCTGGGTGACCTTGACGGTGACCTCGGCCTCCTTGCCGGCGGCGGAGCCGCCCTTCAGCTCGGAGGTGAAGGTGGCCTCGCCACCGGCCTCCAGGCCCTTCACGGCGTCGTCGATGCCGTCCAGCAGCTCGCCGGAGCCGATGGTGTAGGACACGCCGTTGGCGATGCCGTCCTCCAGGACCTCGCCGTCGACCTTGGCCTCCAGGTCGATCGTGACGACGTCGCCCTCCTCGGCCGCGCGCTCGACCGGGGTGGTGGAGGCGAAGCGCTCACGGAGCTGCTCGACCGACTTCTCGACGTCCTCGTCGGTGACCTCGACGGCGTCGACCTCGACCTCGATGCCGGAGTAGTCCGGGATCTCCAGGGCCGGGCGGACGTCGACCTCGGCGGTGAAGTTCAGCGTCTCGCCGTCCTTCAGCTCCGTGATGTCGACCTCGGGCTGGCCCAGCACGTTGAGCTCGGCCTCGTTGACCGCCTCGGTGTAGAACTTCGGCAGCGCGTCGTTGACGGCCTCCTCCAGCACCGCACCGCGGCCGAACCGCTGGTCGATCACGCGGGCCGGGATCTTGCCCTTGCGGAAGCCCTTCACCGTGACCTGCTGGTTGATCTTCTTGTACGCCGCGTCGAGGCTGTCCTTGAGCTCCTCGAAGGGCACCTCGACAGTGAGCCGAACCCGGGTCGGGTTCAGGGTCTCCACGGCGCTCTTCACGGTTCGGTCTCCTTGTGGCTGACTTCTTGGTTTCTGCCGGAGCCAGACAGGTCCGGCGGATTCGCCGCCCGGACGAGTACGTAGGCCGTGAGGGCCAGGACACACGGGCGCGCAGCTTGCATAGTAACCACAGCCGGTCGGCGCCCCAAAAGGCGATCTTCGCGGGTCGTGTGCCGGTGGTCGGGGTGGCGGGATTTGAACCCACGGCCTTCCGCTCCCAAAGCGGACGCGCTACCAAGCTGCGCCACACCCCGTCTGGTGTGCGACACGTAGGGTACATGCCCCGGCCGATCGCGTCGGCCGGATTGTGCGGGCCAACACGCGGGAGAGCGGGCCGGGGGCCCGTACGGGCGGCGCCGGCACCTTCCCCGGGGCCGTCGCCGGGCCTCCCGTCGCCACACAGGGCCCCTCAGGGCCGTCATGAGGGAAGTCGTTGGCCTCGGCGGCGGGCGACCCGCTACGATGCCTCCAGTGCCGCGGTCACCGACCCGCGGCGCGGTGTTGCGGGCGTAGCTCAATGGTAGAGCCCTAGTCTTCCAAACTAGCTACGCGGGTTCGATTCCCGTCGCCCGCTCTGACCGGCTCAAGGGCCCGGCCTTCCGCTTCGGCGGGGCCGGGCCCTTGGCGTTTCGCTGCGTGGCGTCGGGGGCCGGGGCGGGCCCCGGTGATCGCCGGGGCCGCACCGGTCAGAACCTGATCGAGTTGATGGAGTCCGCTATCGAGTTCAGGAAGCGGGTGAGCGGCGGGGCCATGCCGGTGGAGGCCAGGAAGAAGCCGAAGAGGATCGCGACGATGGCGGGGCCGGCCTTGAGGTTCCCCCCTCGGATCAGGACCACCAGGATGACCGCCAACAACAGCACCACGGACAGTGAAATGGCCACTACTGATCACACCCTCGGTCGGTCCGCTCTCCCGGCCCGGAGGTACGGCCCGCGCACCCCCGCCAGGGACATCGTGCCACCAACCCGGGCCGCATATGCGGCCGATGACGAATCGTCGGACACCGGCGCCCGCCACGGACGACCTACCGCACAGTAATTCGATCAAGCACCCACGCGCGGCGCACCACGGAATTACCCGACTTCGTTTCCGTCTCCACACATCTCGCGCCCAGGTAATTCGAATTGATGTCACAGGAACGATGTATGCCCCCTTTAGTCGGGATGAATCGGGACATTACGCGGGTGTCCTGGACCGATAACCGGGAATCATTGCGGGGGTTTTACGAAATACAGCGGACGCCGTTAGGGTGCCTGAGATGTTTGACGCCGCCTCGTCCCCCGCCGGCCCGAACCGCAACCCGCTCCCCCTGGCGCAGCCGCCGGTGAACGGAGTGCCCGCCCCGCGTCCCCCGGTGGACGCGCGGGAGCGGCAGGCGGCGCCGGACAGACCCGGACGGCAGCGCGACGCGTTCTTCGACAATGCCAAGTACCTGGCCATCGTGCTCGTCGCGACGGGCCACGCGTGGGAGCCGCTGAAAGACGGAAGCCGGTTCCTGGAGAGCGTGTACACCGTCGTGTACACCTTCCATATGCCGGCGTTCATCATCGTCTCCGGCTTCTTCTCCCGCCATTTCGACATGCGCCCGCACCGGCTGAAGCGGCTGGTCACCGGGGTCGCCGTGCCCTACGTCCTGTTCGAAACGGCGTACACGCTCTTCCGGAACCTGATCAACGGCTCGCACGCGGACATCAGCCTGCTCGACCCCTGGTATCTGACCTGGTTCCTGGTCGCGTTGTTCGTCTGGCGGCTGACCACTCCGCTGTGGCGGCTGGTGCGTCATCCGTTCCCGCTGGCCGTCGGCATCGCGATGCTGGCGTCCGTCAGCCCGGACATCGGCGACGACCTCGATCTCCGGCGCGTCCTGCAGTTCCTGCCGTACTTCGTGCTCGGCCTGTGCCTGCGGCCCGAGCACTTCGAGCTGGTGCGCCGCCGCGGGGCGCGGATCGCCGCGGTGCCGGTGTCCGCGGCGGCGCTGGCGGTCGGCTGGTGGGCGGTGCCGCGCATGAACACCGGGTGGTTCGCCCACAGCGAGTCGGCGCAGGAACTGGGCGCCCCCTGGTGGTGCGGCCCGGTGATGACGCTCGCGCTGATGGGCTGCTCACTGCTGCTGACGGCCTGCTTCTTCGCGTGGGTGCCGCGCCGGACGACGTGGTTCACCACGCTCGGCGCGGGCACCCTCTACGGCTACCTGCTGCACGGCTTCCTGATGAAGTACGGCGACTACCGCGGCTGGTTCGAGCACCCCTGGCTGCACCGGCCGGCCGGCGTGGTCCTGGTGACCGTGCTCGCCGCGGCCGCCGTCACGGTGCTGTGCACCCGGCCGGTGCGGCGGGTCTTCCGCTTCGCGGTGGAGCCGCGGATGGAATGGGCGTTCCGGCAGGACGCGGCCGAGCAGGCCCGCAGCCGCAACCGGCCAGGGGAACGGGAGCGGGAACGGCGGCCGGAGAGGGCCGGTGTCTAGGCGGCCGGACTCCCGTCACGGTTGCGGGCCGAGAAGCGCGCGCATCCTGTCGTACTTCCCGGTCAGCCGGGTGCGGACCGGCTCGGGGAGGACGGCGAGGCGGTCCGGGTCGGCGTTGTGCGCGAGGTCGGCCTCCTTCACCAGCGGCGCACCCGGGGTGGCGAGGATCCGGGCGGCGTACGCCTCCGGGGACTCCCCCGGTCCTCTGGTGAGGGCCCGCACGATGGCCTTGGTCCGCGCGGTGAGGCGGGCCCGGGCCAGCCACTCCTCGCTCAGCACTGCGTCCTCCACGGCGTCGTGCAGCCAGGCCGCCGCGATCTGGTCCGGGTCGCCGCCCCGGGCGCGCACGCCCTCGGCGACGGCCGCCAGGTGCTCGGCGTACGGCCGTCCGGCCTTGTCGGTGCGGCCGTCGTGGGCGGCGCGGGCGAGGGTCTCGACCTCGGCGAGGGTGAGAGGGGACATGCCCTCAGTGTCCCCCGCGGAGGACCGGAAGCCCCGGTGTCCCCCGCGGAGGACCGGAAGCCCCGGTGTCCCCAGCGGAGGACCGGAAGCTCCCGGCTCAGCGGGACGCGGACGCCTCGCGGCAGATCAGCAGCAGGGCCCGGTCGTCGTTGACGTCCTTGGCGACCGCTTCGATGAGGTGCCAGGCGGCGCCGTGGAAGCCGCCCGGCACATAGCGGTCGGCCTCCCCGGTGAGCCGGTCGATGCCCTCCACGATGTCCCGCTCGGCGGTCTCCACCAGACCGTCTGTGAACAGCATCAACACGTCACCGGGCCGTAGCGAGCCCTTCACGGGGTCGAACTGGGCGCCGTCGTACACACCGAGCAGCGGGCCCTCGGCCGCCTTCTCCTCCCAGCGTCCGCTGCCCGCGCTCAGCTGGAGCCCCGGCGGATGGCCCGCGGAGTACAGCTCGTAGTCCCCGGAGTCCAGGTCCAGCACCAGGTGGATGGAGGTGGCGAACCCCTCCTCCCAGTCCTGGCGGAGCAGATAGCCGTTGGCGGCCGGCAGGAAGGCGTGCGGGGGCAGCGAGCCGAGCAGACCGCCGAAGGCGCCGGACAGCAGCAGGGCCCGCGAGCCCGCGTCCATGCCCTTGCCGGACACGTCGGTGAGGACGACCTCCAGCGTCCGGCCGCCGTTCGTACGGGCGGCGACGACGAAGTCACCGGAGAAGGACTGCCCGCCCGCCGGCCGCAGCGCCATCTCGTGGTGCCAGCCCTTGGGCAGCTTCGGCAGCTTGCTCTGCACCCGGATCCGCTCGCGCAGGTCGAACAGCATGGTGCCGCCGCGCCGCCACGGCACCCCGACCCGGCTGCGGAACTGCGCGGTCAGCAGCCCGAAGAAGCCGCACGCGGCGACCACCAGGACCACGCCGGGGGTGACCCGGGAGGGGCCCTCGGTGTACGGGCCGAGCCGCACCGACTCCACGATCAGCGCGGTGGCCGCCGCCGCGTACAGCCCGAGCAGGCTCGCCGGGCGCAGCAGCAGACCACCGGCGACGATCGGCAACACCAGGCTCGCCGGGGACCACCACACCGCGTCGAACAGGGTCATGGCCGCGAGGAGCGGGACGGTCAGCAGCAGACCGGCGAAGGCGATCCAGTCGGAGCCGTCGCCGCGGAAGTAGTCCACGGCGCTTTTGCGCAGCCCGACGCGGGCCCGGTGCCACCGCTTCTTGCACCGGGCCGCGAACGTGTCGGCCTTCGCGCGCCGCTGTCGTCCTGCTGCCATCAGTTCGGGACCCTATCCAGCGGACCGGCCGCTTGGCACGGGAGGTCCCACTTGTCCCCCCTGCGGGATTCCGCTTCGCCGCGCGCACGCCGGGCCGCGCGGCGCCCGCGCCGGGACGAAAATTGCTGGCTCACCCCCTGGCGCCCTGATAGGCATGGCACATGGGGACTGACCACAGAACCGAGTTGAGGCCGCTGCGCGAGGACGAGTGGGACGGGTGGTACGACGCCTTGTACCGGGCCTTCGGCGCGGCACCCGTCTCCGGCGAGGAGCGCGAGGTGGAGCGGGCGGCCACGGAGTTCGACCGCTCCCTCGCCGCCTGGGACGGGGACGCGCTCGTCGGCACGGCCGGGGCGTTCAGCTTCCGGCTGACCGTGCCGGGCGGGGCCTCGGTCCCCACGGCGGGAGTGACGATGGTGAGCGTCGCCGCCACCCACCGGCGGCGCGGCGTGCTGACGTCGATGATGCGCCGGCAGCTGGACGACTTCCACGCGCGGGGCGAGCCGGTGGCGATGCTGACCGCGTCCGAGCCGGCCATCTACGGCCGCTTCGGATACGGCGCCGCCACGTTCCGGATCAGCGCCGAGATCGACACCAGCCGGGTGACCCTGGCACTGCCCGAGGGCACCGACGAGGTGCGAGTGCGGTCCGCGGCGCCGGCCGACGTCCTGGACGCCTGCGAGGCGGTGTACGCGGCCCTGGTCCCGCGCCGGCCCGGCATGCTGGCCCGGCAGCCGAACTGGGAGCGGGTCGCCATCGTCGACCCGGAGCGCGACCGGGACGGGGGGCCGCCGTTGCAGTGCGTGGTCGCCGAACGGGACGGCGAGATCACCGGGTACGCCCGCTTCCGCACCAAGGGCTCCTGGGAGGCGGGCGGTGCGCCCAAGGGCACGGTACGGCTGAGGGACCTGGCCGGGCTGGACCCGGCGACCGAGGCCGCGCTGTGGCGGTTCCTGTTCGGCATCGACCTGATGACGACGTTGTCGGTGTCGTCGCGGCCGGTGGACGACGCCCTGCGGTACCTGGTCTCCGACATCCGCCGCTGCGACCCGCGGCTGCAGGACGACGCCTACGTCCGGCTGGTGGACGTCGGCGCGGCGCTGTCGGCGCGCACGTACCAGGCGCCGGTGGACGTCGTGTTCGAGGTGGAGGACGCGTTCTGCCCCTGGAACGCTGGGCGCTGGCGGCTGACGGGTGACGCCAAGGGCGCGTCGTGCGAGCGTACGACCGACGCGGCGGAACTCGCCCTGTCCGTACGGGAGCTGGGCTCGGCGTACCTCGGCGGGGTGTCCCTGCTGTCGCTGGCGGCGGCCGGGCGGGTGCGGGAGCTGCGGGCGGGGGCGCTGACGGAGGCGTCGGTGGCGTTCGGTTCACCGCTCGCCCCGTGGCTGCCGCACGGCTTCTAGCCGCCGGCTCACGCCCGCTGGCAGGTGGGACACCAGAAGAGGTTGCGGGCGGCGAGGCCGGCGGTGCGGATCTCGTCGCCGCAGATGTGGCAGGGCAGGTTGGCGCGGCGGTAGACGTACACCTCGCCGCCGTGGTCGTCCACGCGGGGCGGGCGGCCCATCGCCTCCGGGGTGTGCTCGGGGCGGACGGTGTCGATCCGGTTGTTCCGCACGCCCTCGCGCATCAGCCCGGCCAGGTCGGCCCAGATCGCGTCCCACTCGGCCGGGGTGATGTCGCGGCCGGTGCGGTAGGGGTCGATGCCGTGCCGGAACAGCACCTCGGCGCGGTAGACGTTGCCGACGCCGGCCACGATCTTCTGGTCCATGAGCAGGGCGGCGATCGTCGTGCGGCTGCGGGAGATCCTGCGGTACGCGGCGGCCGGGTCGGCGTCCGCGCGCAGCGGGTCGGGGCCGAGCCGGTCGTGGATCTGCCCCTTCTCGGCGTCCGTGATCAGGGCGCAGGTCGTGGGGCCGCGCAGGTCCGCGTACGACGTGTCGTTCACCAGGCGGAGCCGGACGGTGTCCGTCGGCGGGGGTGCGGGGGCGTCGCCGAAGCCGACCTTGCCGAAGAGGCCGAGGTGGATGTGGACCCAGTCGGTGTCCCGGAACCCGAGGAAGAGGTGCTTGCCGTGGGCCTCGGTGGCGGTCAGCTCGGTACGGTCCAGCAGGGCGGCGGCGTCGGAGAACTTGCCCTGGGGGCTGGTGACGCGGGGTGCCGTGCCCAGGAAGCGCCCGGCGTAGTCCTGGGCCAGCCGGTGAATGGTGTGCCCTTCCGGCACGGGGTGTCCTTTCCTGCGTTCCTGGCCCACCCACCCGACTCGAAAACTCGAGAGGTGAGCGTCCAACGCCCCCCGGGGGGAGAGGCGACGGGCGTGGGGCGGGACGGCCTGGGGGTGGCGGTGCTTGGAAGCGCTTGGGCGAACCAGCGAGTTCTGACCGGGTGGGGTTGCCTGCGGGTGCCCCGGGGCGGGATACCCCACGGTTGCCTTCGCGAGGGGTGCGACCCGGTGCCGCAGCCGGCCGGGCCGGCCGAGACACGGCAGGCCCCGGCACAGTCAGACCTCACACAACCAGCCCCGGAACGGCCGACGCCGGAACGGTCAGACCCGGGACGGCCGGCCCCCGCACAGTCAACTGCGGCACAGTCCCACCCCGCGCGGTCGGTCGCGGTGCGGTCAGGGCGGCTCGGGCCGGCCCGTTCCGTGGGGTTACGGCTGGGGGTGGTGGGCCGGGATCGGGGGGAGGGTGCCCGTCGTCTCGTAGTCCGCGAGCATCTCGATGCGCCGGACATGCCGCTCGTCACCGGAGAACGGCGTGTTCAGGAAGACCTCGACGAACTTGGTCGCCTCCTCGGTGCTGTGCATGCGCGCGCCCACGGCCACCACGTTGGCGTTGTTGTGCTGCCGCCCGAGCGCCGCCGTCTCCTCGCTCCAGGCCAGCGCCGCCCGCACGCCCTTCACCTTGTTCGCGGCGATCTGCTCACCGTTGCCGGAGCCGCCGATCACGATGCCGAGGGCGTCGGCGTCCGCGGCCGTCCGCTCCGCGGCACGCAGGCAGAAGGGCGGGTAGTCGTCCTGGGCGTCGTAGATGTGCGGCCCGCAGTCGACGGGCTCGTGCCCCGCCTCCTTCAGCCACTCGACGAGGTGGTTCTTCAGTTCGTAGCCCGCATGGTCGGAGCCGAGATACACGCGCATGCAACGAGTGTGACACGCCCCCACCGGGGCAGCAGCCCCAGGGTGCCGGCCGCCGGCCGGCCCGGAATCGTGTGAGACATGCCATAGATCCCCAAGAGAACCAGAGGTAACGATACGGATTCGGAGGTTCCCGATTCCGTTGGCCTCGGATTCACTGGACCGACTCGTACACCGCTCGTACGGGCAGCTCCACCTGGCGCAAAGGAATTCCGTCCATGACCCCTGGTTCGGGCCTCCAAGCAGGACTCAAGAACCGCCACCTGTCGATGATCGCGATCGGTGGCGTCATCGGAGCCGGTCTCTTCGTCGGTTCCAGCTCGGGTATCGCCACCGCGGGACCCGGCATCCTCCTGTCGTACGCCCTCGTCGGCACGCTCGTCGTCCTCGTGATGCGGATGCTCGGCGAGATGTCCGCCGCCAATCCGACGTCCGGCTCCTTCTCCGCGCACGCCGACCGCGCGCTCGGCCGCTGGGCCGGGTTCTCCATCGGCTGGCTGTACTGGTTCTTCTGGGTCGTCGTGCTCGCGGTCGAGGCGACCGCCGGCGCGAAGATCCTCGAGGGCTGGGTCCCGGCCGTCCCGCAATGGGGCTGGGCACTGATCGTGATGATCGTGCTGACCGCGACCAACCTGGTCTCCGTCGGCTCCTACGGCGAGTTCGAGTTCTGGTTCGCTGGGATCAAGGTCGTGGCGATCGGCGCGTTCGTCGTCATCGGTCTGCTCGCCGTGTTCGGCGTGCTGCCGGGCGTGGACGCCGACCAGGCGTCCTTCTCCAACCTCACCTCGCACGGCGGCTTCCTGCCGCACGGCCCGGGCGCGATCCTCACCGGTGTGCTGCTGGTCGTGTTCTCCTTCATGGGCAGCGAGATCGCCACCCTGGCGGCCGGTGAGTCCGAGGACCCGCAGCGCGCGGTCACCAAGTCCACCAACAGCATCATCTGGCGGATCGCCGTCTTCTACCTGGGCTCGATCCTGGTCGTGGTCTCGCTGCTGCCGTGGGACGCCCCGTCCATCACCAAGGACGGCTCCTACGTCGCCGCGCTGAACTCGCTCGGCATCGCCCACGCCGGCCAGATCATGAACGTGATCGTGCTGACGTCGGTGCTGTCCTGTCTGAACTCCGGCCTGTACACGGCCTCCCGGATGGCCTTCTCGCTCGGCGAGCGCGGCGACGCGCCGAAGGCGTTCGCGCGGGTCAACAGCCGGGGCGTGCCGATGACCGCGATCCTCGCCTCGGTCGTGTTCGGCTTCGTCGCCGTCTTCTTCAACTACCTGTCCCCGGACAAGATCTTCCTCTTCCTGGTCAACTCCTCCGGAGCGGTGGCGCTGTTCGTGTGGCTGGTCATCTGCTTCTCGCAGCTGCGGATGCGGAAGATCATCCAGCGCGAGGCGCCGGAGAAGCTGGTCGTGAGGATGTGGCTGTACCCGTATCTGACCTGGGCGACGGCGACGCTGATCGTGGGCGTGCTGGTCTACATGCTCTTCGACACCGAGCACGACGGCCGCCGGACCGTGCTGCTGTCGCTGCTGGTCGCGGCGATCGTGCTGGTGATCGCGGTGGTCCGGCAGCGGCTGGCGGCGGCCCGCCCGGCGCCCGCGGCCGAGTCCCCGGCCGACAAGGTGTCCGTCGGCTGATCCCTGCCGCCATACAACGTCGTACAAGTACAAAAGGAAGAGGCTCGCCCGGCCGGGAATGATCCCGGCCGGGCGAGCCTCTTCCATACGGTTCCTCAGCGCTTGCCGAGCGCCTTCCAGGCGGCGGGCACGGCGCCCATCGCCAGGGCGGCCTTGAGGGCGTCCCCGATCAGGAACGGGGTGAGGCCGGCCGCTATCGCCTCGGACGCGGACAGGTGGGCCGCCAGGGCCAGGTAGGGCACGCCGACGGCGTAGATGACGGCCTCGCCGAGGACCATCGTGCCGGCCATGCGCAGCGGCGAGCGGTCGGCGCCGCGCCGGGCCAGGGCACCGACGACGGCGACGGCCAGCAGCATGCCGAGGACGTAGCCGAAGGAGACGAGACCGGTGCCGGCCTCGCCGCCCGCGAACCACGGCACGCCCGCCAGACCGGCGACCGCGTACAGGGCGAGGGAGAGGAAGCCGCGGCGGGCACCGAGGGCGGTGCCGACGAGCAGCGCGGCGAAGGTCTGGCCGGTCACCGGCACCGGGGAGCCGGGCACCGGCACCGACAGCTGGGCCGCGAGGCCGGTGAGCGCGGCGCCGCCGACCACGAGGGCGGCGTCGCGGACGCGGGAGGCCGGGAGCAGGTCGGCGAGGACTGCGCCGGGACGGGCGGTGGCGGTGGCGGTGCTCATGGGGGACTCCACGGGATGGTGTGGACACGTCGGGACACCGTGACGCTATACCGGCGCACTCGCCACGATCACCGTCAGCGCCCGACAAAGGCCGGAACGACGGCTTGGTGGGCTCCGGACAAAGACCGTGGGCCACACCAGCCGGGGCGTGACACTGATCACTAGGGCGGAGACGTTTCCCTCACGTGTTCCGCGCGGGCGGGGCAGGCTCCCCAACTGTGGAACCCCGCCAAAGGAATTGCGAGTCGTGTACGACCTCTGGTCACGTTCGACGCCGTAACCGTAGATTGACCCTGCGCACCAGAGGTGTCCGGATAGTGGTCAGTCCCTTCGCCTGAGCGGACGCGACACGGAGACTGGCGGGGTTTTTGCCCGCCCATCGCACGGGGAGAGCAGCACCCATGCCCAACAGCACGACCACGGAGACACCGCCACCGCGGGCGGACGGCTCCCTCTCCCACGGCCTCAAACAGCGCCACCTATCGATGATCGCCCTGGGCGGGGTGATCGGCGCGGGCCTCTTCGTCGGCTCCGGCTCGGGCATCGCCGCCGCCGGTCCGTCCATCGTGGTCGCCTACGCCCTCTCCGGGGTGCTGGTGATGCTGGTGATGCGGATGCTCGGCGAGATGTCGGCGGCCTACCCGTCGTCGGGCTCCTTCTCCGCGCACGCCGAGCGCGCGATCGGCCCCTGGGCGGGCTTCGCGGCGGGCTGGTCGTTCTGGGTGCTGCTGTGTACGGCGGTCGGCATCGAGGGCATGGGAGCCGCGAAGATCGTCCAGGGCTGGCTGCCTGGCACCCCGCAGTGGATGTGGGTGGCCCTGTTCATGGTGGTGTTCTGCGGCACGAACCTGGCCGCCGTGAAGAACTTCGGCGAGTTCGAGTTCTGGTTCGCCGCGCTGAAGGTCGGCGCGATCAGCCTGTTCCTGATCCTCGGTGTGCTGGCCATCGCCGGCGTACTGCCGGGCACGGACGCGCCCGGCGCCTCCAACCTCACCGACTTCATGCCGAACGGCGGCGACGGCCTGGTGATCGGCCTGCTCGCGTCGGTCTTCGCCTACGGCGGCCTGGAGACGGTCACCATCGCGGCGGCCGAGTCCCAGGACCCGGTGCGGGGCGTGGCACGCGCCGTACGGACCGCCATGTTCCGTATCGCCGTCTTCTACATCGGCTCGATGGCGGTCGTCGTCACCCTGGTCCCGTGGGACTCGAAGGACGTCGCCAACCCGGACAAGGGGCCGTACGTCGCCACGCTCGAACGCCTCGACATCCCTGGGGCGGGACAGCTGATGCAGGTGATCGTCCTCGTCGCCCTCCTGTCCGCCATGAACGCCAACATCTACGGCGCCTCGCGCATCGCCTTCTCGCTGGTCGAGCGCGGCCAGGGCCCGAAGGTGCTGGCGCGGCTGTCCGGCGGGGTGCCCCGGATCGCGGTGGTCACCTCCTCCGTGCTGGGCTTCGTCTGCGTCCTGCTCAACTACTGGCGGCCGGACGACATCTTCAAGTGGCTGCTGAACATGATCGGCGCGGTCATCCTGGTCGTCTGGATCTTCATCGCCGTCTCCCAGCTGCTGCTGCGCCGCCGCATCGAGCGCGAGGCCCCCGAGCGGCTGGTCGTGCGCATGTGGGCGTTCCCGTGGCTGACCTGGGTGGCGCTGGCCGGCATGGCCGCGATCTTCGTGCTGATGTGGCGCGAGCCGGACACCCGGACCCAGCTGTACTCCTCGGGTGGCATGGCCCTGTTCCTGGCCGCGGTCGGCTACGCCTGGCAGCGGCTGCGCGCCAAGGGCTGAGCGCCCCGCCTCACACGACAGGCCCCCACGGAACACACGTGGGGGCCTTTCTGTTGCTCTGATCCACTTGTTGCTAGCGTGTAGTTGCAAGAGGCTTGCAATAAGGTTCCGGAGGGGAACACCCATGCCCGTCTACACGCTGCCCGAGCTGCCCTACGACTACTCCGCGCTCGCCCCCGTCATCAGCCCGGAGATCATCGAGCTGCACCACGACAAGCACCACGCGGCCTATGTGAAGGGCGCCAACGACACCCTGGAGCAGCTGGCCGAGGCGCGGGACAAGGAGACGTGGGGCTCGATCAACGGCCTGGAGAAGAACCTGGCCTTCCACCTCTCCGGGCACATCCTGCACTCGATCTACTGGCAGAACATGACCGGCCCGAAGGACGGCGGCGGCGAGCCGCTGGCCCAGGACGGCGTCGGCGAGCTGGCCGAGGCCATCAAGGAGTCCTTCGGCTCCTTCGCCGGCTTCAAGGCCCAGCTGTCCAAGGCCGCGGCCACCACCCAGGGCTCGGGCTGGGGCGTGCTCGCCTACGAGCCGCTGAGCGGGCGCCTGGTCGTGGAGCAGGTCTACGACCACCAGGGCAACGTCGGCCAGGGCTCCACCCCGATCCTGGTCTTCGACGCCTGGGAGCACGCCTTCTACCTCCAGTACAAGAACCAGAAGGTCGACTTCATCGAGGCCATGTGGCAGGTGGTCAACTGGCAGGACGTGGCCAAGCGCTACGAGGCCGCCAAGTCCCGCGCCAACGTGCTGCTGCTCGCTCCCTGAGCGCCCGCACGCCCCGGTCGTCCTGCCTCGTGATCGTCTTCTCACCCTTCACGACGGCAGGCGGATGAAAGAAGACCCCCGTGAGGACGTGACTCACGGGGGTCTTCCCTTGGGCGGTTACAGGGGTTACAGGTTGCTGAAGTCCGGGCCCTTGGTCCGGGTCCGCTTGATCTCGTAGAAGCCCGGTACCGAGGCCACCGCCACCGCGCCGTCCCACAGGCGGGCCGCCTGCTCGCCCTGAGGGGCGGGGGTGACGACGGGCCCGAAGAAGGCGATCTGCTCGCCGTCGGGGCCGGGCAGGGCGATGACCGGGGTGCCGACCTCCTGGCCGACCTTCTCGATGCCCTCCTTGTGGGAGGCGCGCAGCTCGGCCTCGAACTCGAAGTCCTCCTGGCCGGCGTAGTCGATCAGCTCGGCGGGCAGCCCGGCGTCGGCGAGCGCGCCCGCGATGGCCTCCGGGGTCGGGCCCTCGCCGTTGTTGTGGATGTGGGTGCCGAGGGCGGTGTAGAGAGGGCCGACGACGTCCTCGCCGTGCTTCTGCCAGGCCGCGGTGACCACCCGGACGGCCGGCCACGCCTTGGTGGTCAGCAGCTCGCGGTAGTCGGCGGGCAGCTCGTCGAGCTTGTCCTCGTTGAGGACCGCCAGGCTCATGACGTGCCAGCGGACCTCGATGTCGCGGAGCTTCTCCACCTCCAGCACCCAGCGGGAGGTCATCCAGGCCCACGGGCACAGCGGGTCGAACCAGAAGTCGACGGGTGTCTTGCCGGACGAGGTGGCGGTCTCGGACATGGCGCTCCTTGGCGAAACGTGGGTTTCCCGCGTCAACGAGACGGGCGCCACCCGCATTCCCCGCTGTCCGCCGTCAGGAGCACATGGCAGGATCGGTCCTGTTTCAGCCGTTCTCCGCGATCATGAGGAGTGCCGTCCGTGCCCGGTGAGAACCTTTCCCGCGACGAGGCCCGGGAGCGGGCCGCCCTGCTGTCCGTCGACGGTTACGACGTGTTCCTGGACCTGCGGTCCGCCGTCGGCGACGGGGCCGGGGAGCCGCGCACGTTCCGTTCGGTGACCACCGTGCGCTTCCGCTGCAACGAGCCGGGCGCGTCCAGCTTCGCCGATCTGCTGGCCCCGCGGGTCACCTCCGTCTCGCTCAACGGCCGGGACCTGGACCCGGGCGAGGTCTTCGACGGCTCGCGGATCGTACTGGAGGACCTGGCGGCGGAGAACGAGCTGGTGGTGGACGCGCAGTGCGCGTACTCGCGCACCGGTGAGGGCCTGCACCGCTTCGTCGACCCGGAGGACGGCGAGGTCTACCTGTACACGCAGTACGAACCGGCCGACGCCCGCCGGGTGTTCGCGAACTTCGAGCAGCCGGACCTGAAGGCGCCGTACCGGTTCGAGGTGCGGGCGCCGGAGGACTGGACGGTGTGGAGCAACGGCGCCGGTGAACTCGTGGACGGGGTGTGGCGGTTCGCGGAGACGAAGCCGATCTCGACGTACATCACGTGTGTGGTGGCGGGCCCGTACCACTATGTGACGGACTCCTACAGCCGTACCTTGGAGGACGGTACGAAGCTGGAGATCCCGCTGGGCGCGATGTGCCGCAGGACGCTCGCCCCGTACTTCGACGCCGACGACATCTTCCTGGTCACCAAGCAGGGCCTGGACTTCTTCCACGAGCACTTCGACTATCCGTACCCGTTCGGGAAGTACGACCAGGCGTTCGTGCCGGAGTACAACCTGGGTGCGATGGAGAACCCGGGCATGGTGACGTTCCGGGAGGAGTACGTCTTCCGGGGGAAGGTGACGCAGGCGTCGTACGAGGCGCGGGCCAACGTCATCCTGCACGAGATGGCGCACATGTGGTTCGGCGACCTGGTCACCATGGAGTGGTGGGACGACCTGTGGCTGAAGGAGTCCTTCGCGGACTTCATGGGCACGTTCGCGAACGTCGGCGCGACCCGTTTCAAGGACGCCTGGATCACCTTCGCCAACCGGCGCAAGGCGTGGGCGTACCGCGCGGACCAGCTGCCCTCGACGCATCCGATCACGGCGGACATCCGCGACCTGCAGGACGCCAAGCTGAACTTCGACGGCATCACCTACGCCAAGGGCGCCTCGGTGCTCAAGCAGCTGGTGGCGTACGTCGGCCAGGACGCGTTCCTGGAGGGCGCCCGGCGCTACTTCAAACGGCACGCGTACGGCAACACCCGCCTGGGTGACCTGCTGTCGGTGCTGGGCGAGACGAGCGGCCGGGACATGAGCGCGTGGGCGCGGTCGTGGCTGCAGACGGCGGGCGTGAACGCGCTGACCCCGCAGGTGCTGCTGGACACCACGGGCGGCCGGATCGCCGAGCTGGCCGTCGTCCAGGAGGCCCCGGAGTCGCACCCGGAGCTGCGTCCGCACCGGATCGTGGTGGGCCTGTACCGGCGTACGCCCGAGGGCACGCTCCAGCGCTACGCGCGCGCGGAGACGGACGTGCACGAGCCGCGCACGGTGGTGGCGGAGCTGGCGGGGCTCCAGGCGCCGGAGCTGGTGCTGGTCAACGACGAGGACCTGACCTACTGCAAGACCCGGTTCGACACGACGTCGCTGGAGACGCTGCGCACGGACCTGGGCGGGCTCACGGATCCGCTGGCGCGCGCCCTGTGCTGGTCGGCGCTGTGGAATATGACCCGGGACGGGCTGCTGCCGGCGCGCGAGTTCATCGCTCTGGTGCTGCGGTTCGCGGGCGGCGAGTCGGACATCGGTGTGTTGCAGATGCTGCACGCCTGGGCGAACTCGGCGCTCACGCACTACACGGCGCCCGAGTGGCGGGAGACCGGCGGGGAGCTGCTGGCCGAGGGGGCGCTGCGGGAGCTGCGGTCGGCCGCGCCGGGCAGCGAGCACCAGCTGGCCTGGGCGCGGTTCTTCGCCGCCGTGGCCTCCGCGGAGCCGGATCTGAAGCTGCTCGGGGACCTGCTGGACGGCACCACCGCGATCGAGGGTCTGGAGCTGGACCAGGAGCTGCGCTGGGTGTTCCTGGAGCCGCTGGCGGCGCACGGGGCGGCCGACGAGTCGGTGCTGGCGGCGGAGCTGGCCCGGGACGACACGGCGTCCGGCAAGCGGCACCAGGTGCGCTGTCTGGCCGCGCGGCCGCAGGCCGCGGTCAAGGCGCAGGCGTGGGCGCAGGTGGTGGAGTCGGACGCGCTGTCGAACGCGCTGGTGGAGGCGACGATCGCGGGGTTCGCCCAGCCGTCGCAGCGGGAGCTGACCGCGCCGTACGCGCAGCTGTACTTCGCGGCGATCGAGCGGGTGTGGCGGGAGCGGTCGATCCAGATCGGCATGGACGTGGTGCGGGGTCTGTTCCCGGCGCTGCAGGACCGGCCGGAGACGCTGGAGGCGACGGACGCGTGGCTGGCGGCGCACCAGGACGCGGCGCCGGCGCTGCGGCGGCTGGTGCTGGAGGCGCGGGACGACCTGGCGCGGGCGCTGCGCGCGCAGGCGTGTGACGCGACGGCCGGCCGCTGACCCTTGGCCTGAGCCCGCCCGGCCGGCAACCGTTACGAAATCAGGGCGAACGGAGCCGTAACCCCTGGTCCGCACCCGATCGGACCAGGGGTTTTCGCTGCCCTCTCGGCATCCGAACACCTGACCTTTAGTACCGTCTTGTCCGCATTCTTCGACGGATGTGTAACAGCGGTTACGGACCGGTCCGGGCGCGGGAATCCCGAGGCCATGACGCACGACACCCCCCTCTCCCCCCGTCCCCTGCGCCACCTCGCCGACGTCCACCGCCGGGTCCTGACGGCGGCCCAGCTGCGCGCCCACGGCGTGTCCCCGGCCGAGCTGGCCGAGCGGTGCGGCCCCGGCGGCCCCTGGCGGGAGCTGCTGCCGCGGGTGATCCTGCTGCACTCCGGCCCGCCCACCGGCGAGGAGCGGCTGCACGGCGCCCTGCTGTACGCGGCCCGCACGGCGCGGGAGGGCGTGCCGGCCCAGCCGACGGCCCAGGGCCCGCACCGGCCGCAGTACCCGGACGCGGTGCTCACCGGGCCGGCGGCGCTGGCCCTGCACGGTTTCTCGGCCACCCCGCCGCCCGACGCCCTGAACCGGGTGGACGTCCTGGTGTCCCGGCAGCGCCGGCCGCGCTCCACCGGCTACGTGCGCATCCTGCGCGCCGCCGAGCCGCCCGAGCCGCAGCGGGTGGCGGGTCTGCCGGTGGCGCCGGTGGCGCGGGCGCTGGCGGACGCGGTGGCGGAGCCGACGGACACCGAGACGGTACGGCGGCTGCTGACCGAGGCGGTGCGCGGCGGCCACTGCGAACCGGCCGCCCTGCTGCGGGAGCTGGCCCGGGCGCGGCTGCTGCACCGGCCGCACGTGGCGGACGCGGTGGACGCGGTGTTCGCGGAGGGCCGCCCGGCCGCCGAGGACCGTCTGTACCGGATGGTCCGCGAGTACGGTCTGCCGGACCCGGTGTGGAACGTCGACCTGCGCCTGCCCGGCGGCCCGCACCTGGGCGGCCTGGACGCCTACTGGCCGGACCACGCGGTGGCGGTGGAGCTGGACACCCGGGCGCCCCGGCAGGACGACGAGGCCGTGTGGTCCCGGTACGCCGGCAAGCGGGAGCACCTGGAGCGCCTCGGCATCACGGTCGTGTACCTCACGCCGCGCAAGCTCAGGGACTGCCCGGAGCAGCAGGCGACGGTGGTGCGGACCGCGCTGATGGCCGCCGCCGACCGCGAGCCGGCCGCGTACGTCGTGGTGCGGCCCCGGTAGCCGCCGGCTCGGTGCCTCGCAGGCGCCGGGCGCGGTGCTGCCCCGCGTCCGCCGGTTCGGCCAGTCGTGCCGGTCCGGCCGGGTGAGGGCTCACCCGGGCGGACCAGCGCGGCGGGCGGGGCGGCGCGGGCCCCGGTACAGGAGAGTCATGAGACAGACCCGAACAGCGGCGGGCGCCTGCTCCCTGCTCCTCGCGGCGGCCTGCGCGTTCGCCGGTCCCGCGACCGCGCAGGCGCCGCCCCGCACCCCGGCCGGCGGCTATGTGGCCCTCGGTGACTCCTACTCCTCCGGTGTCGGCGCCGGCGACTATCAGGCCTCCGGCAAGGAGTGCAAGCGCAGCAGCCGGGCCTACCCCGTGCTGTGGGCCGAGGCCCACGCGCCGGCGACGTTCAGCTTCGCCGCGTGCAACGGCGCCGGCACCGAGGAGGTGCTGACCGAGCAGCTCGGCCACCTCAGCCCGCGCACCTCCCTGGTCACCCTCACCGTGGGCGGCCACGACTCGGGCTTCGCCGGGACCATGGCGATGTGCGCGATCGGCGGTTCCGACCGCTGCCGCACCGCCGTGTCCCGGGCCGTCGACACCATGGACGGGTCGCTGACGGACCGCCTCGACCGCCTGTACACGGCCATCCGGGACCGGGCGCCCGCCGCCCGGGTCGTGGTGCTGGGCTACCCGCGCCTGTACCACCTCAAGGGCTCCTGCGCGCTCGGCCTCCAGGACGGTGAGCGGGCCGCCCTGAACGACGCCGTGGACCACCTCAACGGGGTGATCGCGGGGCGCGCCGCCGCCCACGGGTTCACCTTCGCCGATGTCACCGCCGCCTTCGCCGGGCACGAGATCTGCTCCTCCCGCCCCTGGCTGCACAGCGTGGAAGTACTGGCGATCACCGAGTCCTACCACCCCACCGCGCCGGGCCAGTCGCTCGGCTACCTGCCGGTGCTCTCCCGCGTCTCCGGCTGACAGAACTCCTCCTCGGCCACGGCCGTGGTGTCCCCGGCCCAGTCGCCGTCGAAGTTGACGGCCAGGGTGTGCCGGCCGTCCGCCGAGGCCGCCGTCCCGGACACCGAGCCCGGGATCTCGCCGCTGTGGCCCCAGACGTGGGTTCCGCAGGCCAGCCGGGTGTCGGTGAGTCCGAGGCCGTACCGCAGGCCGGGGACCGCTTTGACGCGCACGGTGGTCTTCATCTCCCTGAGCTGGCGCGGCGGCAGCAGCCGGCCGCCGAGCAGGGCGCCGTAGAAACGGGTGAGGTCGGCGGAGTCGGAGATCATCTCGCCGGCGGCGTAGGCCAGGGAGGGGTTGAGGGCCGTGACGTCGTGGACGGGGCCACCGGGGACGCCGAAGGTCGAGTACGCCCTGCCGCTCGGGCGCGGCAGGCCGGTCCGGGTGCCGGGCAGGGAGGTGGCCGTCAGGCGCAGCGGGGTGATGATCCGGCGGGTGACCTCGGTGGCGTACGGGCGGCCCGTCACCCGCTCGATCACCATTCCGGCGAGGACGTAGTTGGTGTTGGAGTACCCCCAGGAGGCGCCCGGCGCGAAGGCGGGCGCGTGCCGCATCGCCACGGCCACCAGGTCCCGGGGGGCGAGGGTGTCGTAGCGGTGCCGGAAGAAGCCGTCCTCGGTGAAGTGGTCGCGGCGGAAGTCGTCGTCGGTGAGGTAGTCGCGGATGCCGCTGGTGTGGTTGAGCAGCCGCCGCACGCTGATCCGGCGGCCGTCGTGGCCGTGGCCGCGGACCAGGCCCGGCAGCCAGGTGTCCACCGGGTCGTCCAGGGAGAGCCGGTCCTCCGCCGCCAGCTGGAGCAGGACGGTGGCGACGAAGGTCTTGGTGATGCTGGCGACGCGGTAGCGGTCGTGGGCCGAGCGCGGCCGGCCGGTGCGGATGTCGCCGACCCCCGCCGCCGTGGACCAGGTGCCGTGGACGTCCCGGACGGTGGCGGTGGCGCCGGGCACCCCGGCCGCGACGGCGGCCCGGACGGCCGCGCGGGTCCTGGTGTGCGCACCGGGCGCGGGACCGGCCGCCAGGGCCGGGCCCGCGAGGGCCGCCGAGAGGAGCAGGACGGCGGTGCCCGTCAGAGCCGTGCGTACGCGCATGTCTTCCCCTGCCTGTGGGTGCGGAGCGGTCGGGGGGAGAAACGGCGGCCGGGGGGCGCGGGTTGCCCGGGTGTGTGCCGGTCGGGCGACTTCCGGCCTTCCCCGGACCGGCTCTCGCCGCGTCCTACGACGCTGCTTCCGGCCGGTCCGCGAGCCGTCCGTGCGGCGGGCGTTCGCGCCACAGCCGCAGCCCGATGTCGACCATCTGCACCCGGACCAGGCCGGGTACGGCGGCCAGGTCGTGCCAGGCGGCGAAGTCGGTGGAGCCGCCGGTCTCGGGGCGGAGTTCCCCGCCGGTGACCTCGCCCGCGTAGAAGATCCGCAGGGACTGGTGGTCCCGTCGGCGGCCGACGCGCGGGTCCCCGACGAACCGGCGGGTGTGGACGCCGAGCAGGCCGGTCACCTCGATGCGGTAGCCGGTCTCCTCGGTGACCTCGCGCCGGACGGTGTCGTACGGGTCCTCGCCGTGCTCCATGCCGCCGCCGGGCAGCACCCACTCGTGGGTTCCGCCGGGCGTGGGTGACCGGGCGAGCAGGAGGTGTCCGTCGCGGACGCACACGGCGTAGGCCGCCACCCTCAAGTTCCGTCGCATGCCCGGACGTTATGCGGTGCGGCGGGCACCGGCGAGCGAAAATCCCGGCAGCGGGCGGGTCACCCCGTACGCAATGACCGGATTCCGTCCCATACCGAAAGAACACGCCCGTTTCGCATAGCGGGTTTTCCCCATACGTTCATTTCGATTGCGTCAACGGTCCGCCACCATGGCGCCCTTTCGGTCAGGCTGAGCGCTTCCGCCCGCTCGTTCCTTGACCTGAGGGATGCCGATGAACCACACCGCCCCCGAGCGTGATCCCATATCCGGCCCGAGACGCCTGGCCCGCATAGCCGTGGCCGTGGGCGTGGTGGCCGCCCTCTCCGCGGCCGGACCGGTGCCGCTCGCCCTCGCCGCGGAGCCGTCCCCCGCCCCGGCCGCCGATCCCGGCGTCAAGTCCGCCCACGACAAGCTGGGTTCGGACGACGCCGCCCTGCTCGCCGAGGCCAAGGCCGGCGGCGACAAGAACGTCACCCTGATGATCGCGACCTCGCCCGGGAAGACCGAGCAGGTCGCCGGAGAGCTGGACGCGGTCGACGGCGGCCTGGTGGGCCGCAGGGACGACAAGCTGGGCTACGTCCGGGCCACCGTCCCGACGAGCCGCGCGGACTCGGCCATCGACGCCGCCGTGAAGCTCTCCTCCGTGCGGGCCATCGACCTCAAGCAGGAGATACCGCTGGACGACCCGGTGCCCACGGGCGCCAAGTCCCCGTCCGGCAAGGCGGCTTACCCGGCGCCGGGCCGCAACACCCCGGCGGAGAACCCGTACAACCCCTCCTTCGAGACCGGCGCCGTCGAGTTCGTCCGGGACCACCCGAAGGCGGACGGACGCGGGGTCACCATCGGCATCCTGGACTCCGGCGTCGACCTCGGCCACCCGGCGCTGCGCACGACCACCACCGGCGAGCGGAAGATCGTGGACTGGGTGACCGCGACCGACCCGGTCACCGACGGCGACGGCACCTGGCGGCGGATGACCACCGGCGTCACCGGCCCGGCCTTCTCCGTCACCACCGCACAGGGCACCGAGAAGTTCGCGGCGCCCGAGGGCTCGTACAAGTTCAACTACATGTACGAGTCCGCCACCGCCGGCGGCGACGAGAAGGGCGACCTGAACCGGGACGGCGACACCACCGACGCCTGGGGCGTGCTGTACGACCCGGCCGCCGGCACGGTCCGCGTCGACACGAACGACAACCTGGACTTCACCGACGACCCGGCGATGAAGCCGTACAAGGACGGCTTCCAGGTCGGCCACTTCGGCACCGACGACCCGGCGACCGACGTCGCCGAGCGGGTCCCGTTCGTGGTGGAGACCCGCAAGGACGTCGTCTACAACGCCTCCGGCGCCAAGGCCGACTACGTCAACATCGGGGTCATCGAGTCCGAGCACGGCACCCATGTCGCCGGCATCACCGCCGCCCACGGCCTGTTCGGCGGGAAGATGAACGGCGCGGCCCCCGGCGCGAAGATCGTCTCCTCGCGGGCCTGCACCTGGACCGGCGGCTGCACCAACGTCGCCCTCACCGAGGGCATGATCGACCTGGTGACCAGGCGCGGCGTCGACATCGTCAACATGTCCATCGGCGGGCTGCCCGCGCTCAACGACGGCAACAACGCGCGCGCCGAGCTGTACACCCGGCTCATCGACACCTACGGCGTCCAGCTGGTGATCTCCGCCGGGAACTCCGGGCCGGGCACCAACACCATCGGCGACCCGGGTCTGGCCGACAAGGTGATCTCCGTCGGCGCGACGATCTCCAAGGAGACCTGGGCCGCCAACTACGGCTCGGCCGTGGCGAAGAAGTACGCGATGATGCCGTTCTCCTCGCGCGGCCCGCGCGAGGACGGCGGCTTCACCCCGACCCTGAGCGCGCCCGGCGCCGCGATCAACACCACCCAGACCTGGCTGCCCGGCGGCCCGGTCGCCGAGGCGGGCTACTCCCTCCCGGCCGGCTACTCGATGCTCCAGGGCACCTCGATGGCCGCCCCGCAGGCCACCGGCGCCACCGCGCTGCTGCTGTCGGCCGCGAAGCGCGAGGGCATCGGCCTCACCCCCGCCCGGCTGCGCACCGCGCTGACCTCGACCGCCGACCACATCAAGGGCGTCCAGGCGTACGAGGAGGGCGCGGGCCTGATCAACATCGTGGACGCCTGGGACGCCATCGAGGACGGCGCCACCGCCCACGACTACACCGTCGAGGCGCCCGTCGACACCGCGATCGACGACGCCCTGAAGACCCCCGGCCGCGGCACCGGCCTGTACGACCGCGAGGGCGGCCTGAAGGCGGGCCAGAAGAAGACGTACGACGTGACGATCACCCGTACGTCCGGCCCGGACAAGGCGCTCCGGCACGAGCTGCACTTCGAGAACAACGCCGGGCGCACCTTCCGGATCGTCGGCGACGACGTGGTGCGGCTCCCGCTGAACCGGCCGGTGACGGTCAAGGTGCAGGCGGCGCCCGGGTCCGCGGGCCTCAAGAGCGCGATCCTGGAGGTCGACGACCCGCGGACCGAGGGCGTCGACAAGCAGATCCTCACCACGGTCGTCGTCGCGGAGCCGGTCAAGTACACCTACTCCGCGTCCGGTTCGGTACAGCGCAACAGCACCCGGTCGTACTTCGTGACCGTGCCCGAGGGCGCCACGTCCCTGGAGGTCGCCCTCGGCGGGCTGAAGGACGGCAGCCAGACCCGGTTCATCGCCATCCACCCCTACGGCGTCCCGTCCGACACCACCGGCACGCCGTACTGCTACCACAACTACCTGGACGGCAACGGCTGCAAGCCCGGCGTGCGCGCGTACGCCGACCCGCAGCCCGGCGTCTGGGAGATCGAGGTCGAGTCCCGGCGCACCTCCCCGCTGCTCGACAACCCCTACCGGCTGGACGTCTCCGTGCTCGGCGCGGCCTTCGACCCGCAGACCGTGACCGTGCCCGAGGCCAAGGTCGGCACCCCGGTCACCGCGTCCTGGAAGGTGACCAACGGGTACGCCCCGCTGGACGGCACGCTGACCGGCGGCCCGCTCGGCTCCGCCGAGACCGCCCGGCCGGCGATCAAGGAGGGCGAGACGCGGACCACCACGGTGACCGTCCCGGCCGGCGCGACCTCGCTCGACGTCGCCATCGGGCGGGTCTCGGACGCGGCGGCCGACCTGGACCTCGCGGTGTACGACGCGGCCGGCAAGGAGGTCGGCAAGTCCGCCGACGGCGACTCGGAGGAGGCGGTCTCCGTGCCGTCCCCGGCCGCCGGCACCTACACGATCCAGGTCGTGGGCTACGCCGTCCCGTCCGGCTCGGCCGACTACGACTACCGGGACGTGTTCTTCTCCTCCGCCCTCGGCTCCGTCACGGTCCCCGGCTCGGCCCCGGTCCGCCTCGGCACGGGTGCCTCGGCGACGGTCACCGGGCAGGTCACGGCCGCGGCCGAGGCCCCGGCGGGCCGCGAGTTCTTCGGCCGGGTCCAGCTGGTGAACGCGCGCGGCACGACGGCGGGCACGGCCAGCGTGAAGATCGGCAAGGTCACGCCGTAACGGGGTGACGGCCGGCCCGGAAAGGAGGGGCGGGGGTCCGTACGGGCCCCCGCCCCTTTCCGTGCGCCGGCGGCCTGCCCGGCCGGTCACAGAGGCGTACGTCACACCCTCGTATGGCCGGGGGCCCGCGCGGGCAGGGGCGGGACGGCACAGCTTGCGGCGCGGGGCCGTCGTGGAGGGAATTCCTCCAGCCCGACGGGGTGCCGGGCGGACGCGCGGAACCGTTCGCGGGGCGGCCCGTGTCCCATTCCTCGGGCACGCTGGGCAAAGAATTGGACAGGTGGGCCGGGGTGGGCCGCATGATGGAAACGCCCCGGTCAGGCAAGCAACACACGAAGAGGGAGTCGCCGTGAGGGTCGGAATCGTCGGAGCCACCGGTCAGGTGGGCACGGTCATGCGCAGGATCCTCACGGAGCGCGACTTCCCGGTCACGCAGCTGCGCCTGTTCGCCTCGGCCCGCTCGGCCGGGACCGTGCTGGACGGTGTGACGGTGGAGGACGCGGCGACCGCCGACTACACCGGCCTGGACATCGTGCTCTTCTCGGCGGGCGGCGCTACCTCCAGGGCGCTGGCCGAAAAGGTCGCCTCCCAGGGCGCCGTCGTGATCGACAACTCCTCGGCCTGGCGCAAGGACCCCGAGGTCCCGCTGGTGGTCTCCGAGGTGAACCCGCACGCGATCGCCGACCGCCCCAAGGGCATCATCGCCAACCCGAACTGCACCACGATGGCCGCGATGCCGGTGCTGAAGCCGCTGCACGAGGAGGCCGGCCTCGAGGCGCTGGTCGTCGCCACCTACCAGGCGGTGTCCGGCTCGGGTCTCGCGGGCGTGGCCGAGCTGCACGGCCAGGTGCAGAAGGTGGCGGCCGAGGCCGACAAGCTCACCCACGACGGCGGGGCGGTCGACTTCCCCGAGCCGCAGGTGTACAAGCGCACCATCGCCTTCAACGTGCTCCCGCTGGCGGGTTCGATCGTGGACGACGGTCTGAACGAGACCGACGAGGAGCAGAAGCTGCGCAACGAGTCCCGCAAGATCCTGGAGATCCCGCAGCTGAAGGTGTCCGGCACCTGTGTGCGCGTGCCGGTCTTCTCCGGCCACTCCCTCCAGGTCAACGCCCGCTTCGCCCGCCCCCTCAGCCCGGAGCGGGCCACCGAGCTGCTGGCGAAGGCGCCCGGCGTGGCCCTGTCCGACATCCCGACCCCGCTCCAGGCGGCCGGCCAGGACCCGTCGTACGTCGGCCGTATCCGCCGCGACGAGACGGTGGACAACGGCCTGGCGCTGTTCATCTCCAACGACAACCTCCGCAAGGGCGCCGCGCTGAACGCGGTGCAGATCGCGGAGCTGGTGGCGGCGGAGCTGTCGGCGAAGTAACGGCACCCACGCGGTACGGGGCGGTCACGGTGACGTGGCCGCCCCTCGCTCGTCGCGGCCCGGGGTGAGGGCCGCCAGCCCCGCGAGCACACCGCCCGTGAGCAGGACGGCGGTCGTCCCCGGTCCGTCCGCGAGCCGGCCGCCGGCCAGCGCGCCGAGCGCGATGGCCGCGTTGAACACCCCGGCGAACAGGGCGGACGCGGCCTCCGGGGCCTCGGGCGCGGCGGCCGTGAGGGCCCGCTGGCCGGAGACGGACACCCCGCCGTAGGCCAGTCCCCACACCAGCAGCAGCGCGGCCGACCCGGCGGCACAGCCTCCCGCCGGGGCGAGCAGCACCACGACCGCGCCGAGCACCGCGGCGATCAGGCGCAGGGCGCGGCGCGGACGGCGGGCGGCGAGCGCGCCGCCCGCGAAGTTCCCTGCTACGCCCGCGAGTCCGTAGCCGAGCAGCAGGGCGCCGACCAGACCCGGCCCGGTGCCCGGGGTGCGTTCCAGGACGGGCCGGACGTAGGTGTAGGCGGCGAAGTGGCCCGTGACCAGCAGGGCGATGGTGACGAGCAGCCACCGCACCCGCGCGGCGCCGAGCAGCCGGGGGAACGTGCCGAGGCGGACGGCGCCCTCGGCGGGCAGCGGCGGCAGGACGACGGCCAGCCCGGCCGCCACCAGCAGCGCGCAGCCGGTCATCGCGGCGAAGGCGGTGCGCCAGCCCGCCGCCGCGCCGAGGAAGGTCCCGGCGGGCACCCCGAGCACCGAGGCGACCGCGATCCCACTGAAGACCAGCGCGGTGGCCCGGCCGGCCGACGGCCCGGGCAGCAGCCGCGCGCCGAGCCCGGCGGCCACCGCCCACACCCCGCCCATGCACACCCCGACCAGCAGCCGGGCGGCGAGCACCACGGGGAAGGCGGGGGCGAGCGCGGTGAGCAGGTTGGCGGCGGCCAGCAGGAGCAGCAGTGCGCACAGCACGCTGCGGCGGTCGGCGCGGCGCACGGCGACCGGCAGCAGCGGGGCGGCGACGGCGGCGACCAGTCCGGGCAGGGTGACCGCGAGGCCCGCGGTGCCGGCGGAGACGTCCAGTCCGGCGCCGAGCGAGGTGAGCAGGCCGACGGGGAGCATCTCGGTGGTGACGACGGCGAAGGTGGCGCCGGCGAGCATCCCGACGGCGGCCCAGGGCCGGTCCGCGCGGTCTGACGGGGTGTCGGGACGGCGGGCGGGGCGGCGGGTGCGGAGGTGGGGGGTTCGGCGGAAGACCATGCCCTCCAGCCTTTGCCGCGGGCGGCGCGGGAACAACGGCGATCCGCTCACCCTTGCATGAGCGGGAGTGATCGGCGGAGGGAGTCGCGTGTCCGGGCTGGAGCTACGGGAGTTGGAGTGCTTTCTGGTGCTCGCCGAGGAGCTGCACTTCGGCCGGGCCGGGGAGCGGTTGTTCGTGTCGCAGAGCCGGGTGAGCCAGCTGCTGGCCGCGCTGGAGCGCCGGGTGGGCGCCCGGCTGGTGCACCGCTCCAGCCGCCGGGTGGCGCTGACCCCGCTCGGCGAACGCTTCCTGGAGCGGCTGCGTCCGGCGTACGGGGCGCTGCACGCGGCGGTGGCGGACGCGCGGGCGGTGGCCCGGGGCGGGACCGGCCCGCTGCGGCTGGGTTTCCAGGGGACGGCCTACGCGGCGCTGCTGGAGGCGGTCGCGGCGTTCGAGGCGACGGACGCGGCCCGTTCGGTCGACCTGGTGGAGATCCCGTACGCGGATCCGTTCGGGGCGGTGCGGCGGGGCGCGGTGGACGCGGCGGTGGTGCTGCTGCCGGTGGCGGAGCCGGACCTGGTCGTCGGCCCGGTCTTCTCCCGGCAGCGGCACACGCTGGCCGTCTCCCGGCGGCACGCGTTCGCCGGCCGGGACCGCATCGGCGCGGCGGACCTCGCGGCCGTACCGCTGATCGGGGCGGCGGCGCCGGCCCCGCCGTACTGGCGTGCCGCCCGCGCCCCCGGCGCGCTGCCCGGCCCGGCGGCCGGCACCCTTCAGGAGGCCCTGTCCCTGGCCGCCGCCGGCCGCGGCGCCCTGCTGCTGTGCCGGCCCACGGCCGCCCAGCACCGGCGCACCGACATCGCCTACGTCCCCGTCGACGGCGTCCCCGACTCCGAACTGGCCCTGGTCTGGCACCGGGACGCGGAGACGGAGACGGTACGGGAGTTCGCCCGGACGCTCGCGGAGGTGGAGGGGCGGGCGGCGGGCTGACGCCGAGGGACGGTGCCGGGCGGGGCCGGGGTCCGAGATGCCGAGCCGCCGGGGGGCCGCTAGCGTGTTGGAGGAGGGCCGCGGGCGGGCGGTGTGCCCGCCGCCGGCGGGCACCCTGGTCACGATCCCCGGCCGGGCACCCGGGAGGTGCCCCTGGCCCCCGCGGCATCACCCGCGTACCGCGCCGTGCCCGTGCGCGCCGCGGCATCGCCCGTCGTCCCCGTGCCGGACAACCCCACGAGGGCGTAAAAGGAAGGCAGACCCATGAAAGCACTACGCGTGAGGCGTCTCCTCGCGGCGTCCGCGGCAGGCGCCGTCCTGGCCGGTGGCGCGGCCATCGGCACGGCGGGCACGGCCTCGGCGGCCACGCCGGGGCAGGTCTCCACCCACCACGGCTGTTTCGACCGCGGGGGCTGGGGCAACGGCTGCGGCTTCCGGAACAACTTCTTCGGCAACGGCTTCCACAACGGCTTCGTCGGCACCGGTGTCGTGGTGATCGTGGTGAGGTGAGCGCGCGACGCGGGCCAGCGGCACACGGAAGGCCGTCCCCGGGCGGCCTTCCGCGTGTGCGCCCTCCCTCCCGCGTACGTCCCCCCGGCGCCACCGGCACCGGCGGGAACCGGTCATCGCGTCCCCGTCACTCCCATGGAAGGATGGCGCAACCGACACATAACGAGGAGATGACCGCGTGCCTGGCACAAACCTGACTCGCGAAGAGGCGCAGCAGCGGGCCGAGCTGCTCACCGTTGACTCGTACGAGATCGATCTCGACCTCTCCGGCGCGCAGGGTGGGGGTACCTACCGGTCCGTGACCACGGTGCGCTTCGACGTGGCCCGGGGCGGCGCCGAGTCCTTCATCGACCTGGTGGCGCCCACCGTCCACGAGGTGGTCCTCAACGGCGACCCGCTCGACGTCGCCGAGGTCTTCAAGGACTCCCGGATCGCGCTGCCGGGCCTGCTTCAGGGCCCCAACGTCCTGCGGGTGGTCGCGGACTGCGCCTACACCAACACCGGCGAGGGCCTGCACCGCTTCGTCGACCCGGTGGACGAGCAGGCCTACCTGTACACGCAGTTCGAGGTGCCGGACGCCCGCCGCGTCTTCGCCTCCTTCGAGCAGCCGGACCTGAAGGCCACCTTCAAGTTCACCGTGAAGGCGCCCGAGGGCTGGACCGTCATCTCCAACTCGCCCACCCCGGAGCCGAAGGACAACGTCTGGTCCTTCGAGCCGACCCCGCGGATCTCGACGTACATCACCGCGCTGATCGCCGGCCCGTACCACTCCGTGCACAGCGTGTACGAGAAGGACGGCCGGTCGGTGCCGCTCGGCATCTACTGCCGGCCCTCGCTGGCCGAATTCCTGGACGCGGACGCCATCTTCGAGGTCACGCGGCAGGGCTTCGACTGGTTCCAGGAGAAGTTCGACTACGCGTACCCGTTCAAGAAGTACGACCAGCTGTTCGTGCCCGAGTTCAACGCGGGCGCGATGGAGAACGCGGGCGCGGTGACCATCCGGGACCAGTACGTCTTCCGGTCCAAGGTGACCGACGCGGCGTACGAGGTGCGCGCGGAGACCATCCTGCACGAGCTGGCCCACATGTGGTTCGGCGACCTGGTCACCATGGAGTGGTGGAACGACCTGTGGCTGAACGAGTCGTTCGCCACGTACACGTCGATCGCCTGCCAGGCCGCGGCCCCCGGTTCCCGCTGGCCGCACTCGTGGACCACGTTCGCCAACTCCATGAAGACCTGGGCGTACCGGCAGGACCAGCTGCCGTCCACGCACCCGATCATGGCGGACATCCGCGACCTGGACGACGTGCTCGTCAACTTCGACGGCATCACCTACGCCAAGGGTGCCAGCGTGCTGAAGCAGCTGGTGGCGTACGTCGGCGAGGACGAGTTCTTCCAGGGCGTGCAGGCGTACTTCAAGCGGCACGCCTTCGGCAACACCCGCCTGTCGGACCTGCTGGGCGCCCTGGAGGAGACCTCCGGCCGGGACCTGAAGACCTGGTCGAAGAAGTGGCTGGAGACGGCCGGCATCAACATCCTGCGCCCCGAGGTGGAGACGGACGCCGACGGTGTCATCACCTCCTTCGCCGTACGCCAGGAGGCCCCGGCGCTGCCCGCCGGCGCCAAGGGCGAGCCGGTGCTGCGCCCGCACCGCATCGCGATCGGCCTGTACGACCTGTCCGACGCGGGCAAGCTGGTGCGCACCGAGCGGATCGAGCTGGACGTCGACGGCGAGCTGACGGCCGTGCCGCAGCTGACCGGACGGCGCCGCCCGGCCGTGGTGCTGCTCAACGACGACGACCTGTCGTACGCCAAGGTCCGGCTGGACGAGCGGTCGCTCGCGGTGGTCACCGAGCACCTCGGCGACTTCACCGAGTCGCTGCCGCGCGCGCTGTGCTGGGCGTCGGCCTGGGACATGACGCGGGACGCCGAACTGGCCGCCCGCGACTACCTCTCCCTGGTGCTGTCCGGCATCGGCAAGGAGTCCGACATCGGTGTGGTGCAGTCGCTGCACCGCCAGGTGAAGCTGGCCATCGATCTGTACGCCGACCCGTCCGCCCGCGATGCGCTGCTGACCCGCTGGACCGACGCCGCGCTGGCCCACCTGCGCGCGGCCGAGGCGGGCAGCGACCACCAGCTCGCCTGGGCGCGGGCGTTCGCGGCGACCGCGCGCACGCCGGAGCAGCTGGACCTGCTGGAGGCCCTGCTGGACGGCACGCAGACCATCGAGGGCCTGGCCGTGGACACCGAGCTGCGCTGGGCGTTCGTGGAGCGGCTCGCGGCGGTCGGCCGGTACGACGAGACGGAGATCGCGGCCGAGTACGAGCGGGACAAGACGGCGGCCGGCGAGCGGCACGCGGCCACCGCCCGCGCCGCGCGTCCGACGCCGGAGGCGAAGGCGGAGGCGTGGGCCTCGGTCGTCGACTCCGACAAGCTGCCCAACGCCGTGCAGGAGGCCGTGATCGGCGGCTTCGTGCAGACCGACCAGCGGGAGCTGCTCGCGCCGTACACGGACCGCTACTTCGAGGTCCTCAAGGACGTGTGGGCGTCGCGTTCGCACGAGATGGCCCAGCAGATCGCCGTCGGCCTGTACCCGGCGGTCCAGGTGTCCGAGGACACCCTGGCCAAGACGGACACCTGGCTGGCCGCGGCCGAGCCGAACGCGGCCCTGCGCCGCCTGGTCTCGGAGTCCCGCGCCGGCGTGGAACGGGCCCTGAAGGCCCAGGCGGCGGACGCGGCGGCGACGTCCCGCTGACCCACCGAGAAAGGGGCGCCCGGTTTCCGCACCGGGCGCCCTTTCGTGTGCGCGGGCTGATCAGCGCAGGGCGAGCAGAACCCGGCCACGCAGCGTCTCGTCCTCGATCGTGTCAGCGGGACGCCAGACAGAGGCTGGGCACCTCTACGAAGTGCAGTACGAGTTCACACCGGAGTGACCCGGGCATGCCGGTGCCGGACGGGCGCGGTGACTCAGCATCTCGCACGACGGCAGCGCCCCGGTCCGCGGCAGCCGGGGGTGCGGGCCCCGTCTGCGCGTCCTCACTCCCCGGGCGTCCGGTCCGCCACCCGGCGCAGGGCGTCGAGGACGCCGGCGGTCGCCGGAGCGGCGGCGCCGCCGCTGCGCACCGCTGCCACCACGTGTCGGACCGGGCCGTCGGCGCCCAGTTCCCTGAGGACCACGCCCGCGCGGGGGTCCGCCGCCAGCCGCGGCACCAGGGCCACCCCCATGCCCGCCTCCACCATGGCGAGGATCGCGGTCCAGCCGGAGGCCGAGTGGCCCTGGTGGGGGCGGAAGCCGGCCGCCTCGCAGGCGCGGCGGGTGATGTCGGACCAGGGGCCGCTGCCGCCGTAGATCCAGGGCTCGGCGGCGAGGTCGGTGAGGGTCAGGCCGGGGGCCGAGGCCAGCGGGTGGTCCGGGGGCAGGGCCACGTCCAGCGGGTCGGCGAGCAGCGGGACGTGGGTGAAGCGGGGGTCGGCGGCGCCGGGTGCCTCGGCCGCCAGGGACAGGGCCAGGTCGACGTCCCCGGCGGCCAGCAGCCGGTAGGCCTCGGCGGCCTCCGTCTCGCGGACCCGGACGGTCACCCGGGGGTGGGTGTCCCGCAGGGCCCGTACGGCCGGTACGACCAGGGCGGGGACGGCGGTCGGGAAGGCGCCGACGCGGACCTCCCCCGCGTCGCCGTGCGCGTAGGCCGCGAGGGCCGCGTCCGCCCGCTCCAGCTGCTCGAACACCGGCTCCGTGTGCGCCAGCACCAGCCGGGCCGCGTCGGTGAGCCGGACCCGGCGGCCGTGTGCCTCCAGCAGATCCACACCGAGTTGGGCGGCGAGATTGGTGAGCTGCTGGGACACCGCGGACGGGGTCATGTGCAGGGCCGCGGCGGTCGCGGTGACCGTGCCCCGTTCGCGCAGGGTGCGCAGAATCCGCAGCTTTCTGAGGTCCCACTCGCTCATGCGCCGCACGCTACACGGCACCGTCAGCGGCGCGAGCCCGCGCCCAGCACGACCCCGGCCAGGATCAGCGCCAGGCACAACAGGCCCGTGACGCCCGTGTGTTCGCCGAGCAGCGCCCAGGAGAGCGCGGCCACGCAGACCGGCTGGAGGTAGTAGACGATGCCGGCGCGGGTGGCGCCGATCAGGGCGACGGCCTTGTTCCAGGCGAAGAAGGCGAACGCGGAGGAGGCCACGCCGACGTAGAGCAGGGGCAGCACCGTGCCGGGCACGGGCTCGAAGCCGCCCTGCACGGCGAGGCTGACGGCGTGCGCGGGCAGCAGCAGCACGGTGCCGGCGAGGAAGGTGGTGAACAGGAAGGCGGTGGCGTCGAGTCCGGCCGGCCGGCGGCGCAGCAGCGCGCTGTAACCGGCGAAGCAGCAGGCGGCGGCCGGCATCCACAGGGTGCCCGGGGTGAAGCCCGCGCCGCCGCCGGCCACGAGCAGCACCACGCCCGCGCAGGCCAGCAGCAGCCCGGTGGTGCGCCGCGCGCCCAGCCGTACCCCGCCCAGCCGGTCGAACACGGCCATGAGCACCGGTGAGGCGGCCATGATCATGCCCATGGTGGCGGCCGGGGTGGTCAGGCCCGCCTGGTTGACGAGGGTGTTGTAGAGGGCGACCCCGAGGAGGGAGACGAGGAGGACGTAACGGGCGTGCCGCCGGAAGAGGTGCCGTTGCCGCCAGGCCCGGCGGGCGCCGAAGGGGGCGACGGCGAGCAGCGCGATCACCCACCGCCAGAAGGCGTGCTGGATGGGCGGGACGCTGTCGTGCAGTCCGCGTGAGGTGACGAAGCTGCCGGACCAGACGACCGTGGCGAGCGCGGCGCAGGCCAGCCCGAGGAGGGGGGCGGCGGCCTGCCGGGAGCGGATGGCGCGGGGCGCGGGGGCGGTGGCGGTGGCGGTCCGGTGCGCGGCTGCGGGCACAGGGGGCCTTTCGGGTCGGCTCGGTCGGGAAGGTGCTTCTACCGTCGCAAGGCCGGAACCGTCAGGTCCATCGAATCTTTACGATCGCTCTTTTCAGTTCTGCTGAACAATCCGGGTTGTGCACGCGAAAACGCCGAGGGCGCCCGTCTCACGCGGGTACGGCGCACGCGCGTACCGGCGGGAGGACGGGCGCCCCCGGCGAACGAACCGGCGGGGCGGTCAGGCCTTGGCCTCTGCCCCGGGCTTGACGTTGATGTTGGACGAGGTGGTGTCCTTCTTGGCCCGCGACTTGTCCAGCACCATGACCAGACCGGCGATCACCGCGAACAGCACCAGCGGGAGGAAGACGTACAGGCCCAGCGTCTGGATGACGCTCAGGCCCGGACCGGGGTCGTCACCGTCGTCGCGGGTCAGCGCGAGCGCGGGGGACGACATGAGCAGCATCATCAGCGTCGTACCGGCGGCCAGGGCGCCGGCGCGCAGGGCGTTGTTCTTGTCCACGCATTCAAGTTAGCGAACCGGGCTGAAGGCCGCGCGCCCGGGGTGCCTTACCGCCGGGGACGCGCGGGCCGGCCGGGCGGGGGCCGGCGCCCCCCGCGCACCGCTTCCGGCACCCGGCACCCGGCACCCGGCACCCGCTCTCAGCCTCCCGGCACGCGGCCCCCAGCCCCGGGTCTCAGCCTCCCGGCGCGCGGTCCTTCCCGAGGACGTCCAGCAGCCCCCGCAGCCGCGGCGAGGCGACCAGCTCCTCCAGGGGGACCGGGCGGCCCTCCGGATCGGCGAGCGGGAGGCGCCAGTTCGGGTATTCGTCCCAGGTGCCGGGCAGGTTCTGCGGGCGCCGGTCGCCGACGCCGTCCGGGAGCCAGACGCCGACCAGCCGGGCCGGCGTGCGCAGCAGGAACCGGTGGACGGCACGGATCTCCTCCTCCTCGTCGGAGCCGGGCGGCCCGGCCGCCGTCAGGTCCAGCAGGCCGAGGCTGCCCAGCAGGGCCAGCCACTCGGCCGCGTCGGCGGTGGCCCCGGCCCGTTCCTCGGCGGCCGGGCGGGTGAGCAGGCCGAGGCGGTCGCGCAGCTCGACGTGGTCGCCGGTGAGCCGGGCGGCGGTGGGCGGCAGATCGTGGGTGGTGGCGGTGGCCAGGCAGTCGGCGCGCCAGCGCTCGGGCGGCAGCGGGCGGCCGTCGCCCTCCCAGTCCCGCTCGAACCACAGCACGGAGGTGCCGAGCACCCCGCGCCGCTGGAGCGCCTCGCGCACCCCGGGCTCGACGGTGCCCAGGTCCTCGCCGATCACCACCGCCCCGGCGCGGTCGGCCTCCAGGGCGAGGACGGCGAGCATGGCGTCGGCGTCGTAGTGCACGTAGGTGCCCTCGGTGGGCGGGCTGCCCTCGGGGACCCACCAGAGCCGGAACAGGCCCATGACGTGGTCGATGCGCAGGGCTCCGGCGTAGCGGAACAGGGCACGCAGCAGCTCGCGGTAGGGCGCGTAGCCGGTGGCGGCGAGCCGGTCGGGGCGCCAGGGCGGCAGGCCCCAGTCCTGGCCGCGGGCGTTGAAGGCGTCCGGCGGGGCGCCGATGGACATGCCGGCCGCGAACACGTCCTGCTGGGCCCAGGCGTCGGCGCCGCCCGGATGCACGCCGACGGCGAGGTCGTGCACGATCCCGACGGGCATGCCGGCCTCGCGCGCGGTGCGCTGGGCGGCTTGGAGCTGGCCGTCGGTGAGCCAGGCGAGCCGGGTGTGGAACTCCACCCGGTCGGCGAGCACGGACCTCGCGCGCGCGGTGGCGGCCGAGCGCGGGTCGCGCAGCTCCTGAGGCCACCGGTGCCAGTCGGGGCCGTGCGCCTCGGCGAGGGCGTACCAGGTGGCGTGGTCGACGAGGGCCTGGCCGTGGGCGGCGCGAAAGGCGTCGTAGGCGGCCTGCCGGCCGGGGCCCAGGGGCACCGCCAGGACCGTCTCCAGTGCCTCCCGCTTCAGTTCCCACACGGCGTCCCGGTCGATGAGGGCGCCCTTGTCCAGGACGGCGGCGCGCAGCCGCCCGGCCCGTTCCAGCAGGCCGCCCAGCCGCTCACGGCCGGCGGCGTACGCGAACTCGGGCACGTCCTCGATCCGCAGGTGGACGGGGTCGGGGAAGCGGCGGGAGGAGGGGCGGTACGGGGAGGGGTCGGTGGGGGCGCCCGGCACGGCCGCGTGCAACGGGTTGACCTGCACGAACCCGGCGCCGGCGGTGCGTGCGGCCCAGCCGGCCAGCTCCGCGAGGTCGGCGAGGTCGCCCATGCCCCAGGAGCGGTGGGACAGCAGGGAGTACAGCTGGACCAGGAGGCCGTGGGAGCGGCCGGGCGGGGCGGGGAGCCGGTCCGGGGCGACGACCAGACGCGCCTCGCCGGTGCGGCCGTCGGGGGCCGTGGCGGTCAGCCGGTGCACGCCCGGCGGCAGGTCTCCGGTCCCCTCCCGGTCCTCCCCGTCCTCGGTCACCACGCGCAGCACGGTGCCGGCGGGCAGGCCGGTGAGGGCGGCGGGCGGCTCGGCGCCGGCCCAGCGGACCACCACCGGCGGCAGCAGCCGCTCGAGCAGCTCGCGTTCCCGGGCGGCGAGGGCGGCGCGCACCGCGTCCGGGCCGCTCGCGTCGACGCCCAGGGCGGCGAGGGCGCGGGTCACAGCGGAGGCGGGGACGTGGACCGTACGGTCCGGGGCGGGGCGGTAGGAGGTGGCGACCCCGTGCAGTCCGGCGAGCCGGGCGAGATCCTCCGTGAGGTGCTCTGCGGGCGCCGCGGCCATCTACAGCCCCGACGCGCAGAAGTCCGGGACCGGGTCGGCCTCGCTGGTCAGCGGGGCGGCCTCGGCGAGCGGGGGCTCGCTGGTCAGCGGCTCGGCGTCGGGCAGCGGCGGCTCGCTGGTCAGCGGGGCCTGCGCGGACGTGCCTTCCGCGCTGAAGACGCAGACCGGCGCCTGGCCGGGCTCGGCGAGCGGTGCCGCCACGGGTTTGGACGGGGCCGGGATCGTGAGGCGAGCGGCCACGGGGGCCTCCTTGTCGGTGTCCGGGTGCCACGGGTCGGCCGTGGCCGGGTTACGGCAGGCCTACCCCGTGAGACCGCGCCCACGCGCGGCGGATGACCGGCGCGCGGGTGATCCGGCACCGGTGACCGGCCGCGAGCGCCCCGGACGCCCCGGCCCGCCCGCCGGGCGTCCACACACCGGCCCGGATCCAGCCCGCGAGGCGCACACACACGGGCCCGGATCTAGGCGGACACTCCGTCGATCCGGGCCAGGGCGTCGTCCGCGCCGTACGGCTGCAAGTACGGCAACCAGCGCGGGTCCCGGTGCCCGGTGCCGATGATGCGCCAGGCGAGCCCCGTCGGCGGGGCCGGCTTGTGCCGCAGCCGCCAGCCCAGCTCGACCAGGTGGCGGTCGGCCTTGACGTGGTTGCAGCGGCGGCAGGAGGCCACCACGTTGTCCCAGACGTGCTTGCCCCCGCGGCTGCGCGGGATGACGTGGTCGACGCTGGTTGCGACGCCACCGCAGTACATGCACCGGCCCCCGTCGCGCGCGAAGAGGGCGCGGCGGGTCAAGGGGACGGGCCCGCGGTAGGGGACCCGGACGAATCGCTTGAGCCGGACCACGCTGGGTGCGGGGAGGGTGACGGTCGCGCTGTGCATATAGGCGCCGGATTCCTCCAGGGAGACGGCCTTGTTCTCCAGGACGAGGACGAGCGCGCGGCGGAGCGGTACGACGCCGAGCGGCTCGTACGACGCGTTGAGGACCAGGACATGCGGCACGGGTGCCTCCTTGGGCGTCGGCGGCGCGTGGCTCGCGCCGGGACGATCTGCAGTCAGTCTCCCCTCATGCCTGGTGGAAGCGCCACCACGTCCCGGTAACGGGCTGGGAGTGTTTTCGACCACATCTGATTCATCCCCCGGACCACGCCCCGTTCAAGCCCGCGTGAGCCGTGTCTCTCCTGCGCCCCCGCCGCACGGAACGGCGGGGGGCACCCGCGATGCCCCGTTAGTGTGGTGGTTCCGTCCGTCCGGTGACCTTTTCGTGATCTTGCCCCCCCCGCCGGTGCGGACCACGCAGCACCTGGAGGTACCTGCCGTGTCGTCCCTGCCCGCCCTCCTCGTGGCCGCCGGCGCGTCCCCGTCCCCGTCGCCGTCACAGTCGACGACCCCGGCCGTGCCGACGCTCCAGGACGCCCAGGAGAGCGCGACGAACGCGGCGAGCTGGGTGGAGCAGAACTGGTCGACGTGGCTCGCGATGGGCCTGCGCATCCTGCTGATCGTGATCGTCGCGGCGGCGCTGCGGGCTGTGGTGCGGCGGGCGATCACCCAGCTGATCGACCGGATGGGCCGTACCGCGCAGGCCGTGGACGGCACCGCGCTGGGCGGACTGCTGGTCAACGCCGAGCGGCGGCGGCAGCGCTCGGCGGCGATCGGCTCGGTGCTGCGCTCGGTGGCGAGTTTCCTGATCCTCGGCACGGCCGCGCTGATGGTGCTGTCCACCTTCGAGATCAACCTGGCGCCGCTGCTGGCGTCGGCCGGTGTCGCGGGCGTGGCGATCGGTTTCGGCGCGCGCAACCTGGTCACGGACTTCCTGTCCGGCGTGTTCATGATCCTGGAGGACCAGTACGGCGTCGGCGACGTGATCGACGCGGGCGTGGCCACCGGCGAGGTGATCGAGGTCGGGCTGCGGGTGACCAAGCTGCGCGGCGACAACGGGGAGATCTGGTACGTCCGCAACGGCGAGGTCAAGCGGATCGGGAACCTGTCGCAGGGCTGGGCGACGGCCGGGGTCGACGTGACCGTCCGGGCGAGCGAGGACCTGGACCGGGTGAAGGCCACGCTCGACGAGGTCGCCGAGCGGATGAGCCGGGAAGAGCCCTGGAACGAGCTGCTGTGGGGCCCGGTGGAGGTCCTCGGCCTGGACTCGGTGCTGATCGACTCCATGGTGGTCCGGGTCTCGGCGAAGACCATGCCGGGCAAGTCGGTGACGGTGGAGCGGGAGCTGCGCTGGCGGATCAAGCGGGCCTTCGACGCGGCGAGCATCCGGATCGTGGGCGGCGCGACGGCGGCCGAGGACGCCGAGGACGCCCCGGACCCGACGGCGACGGTGGCGGCCCCGTCGGTGTACTCCAACGCGGACTCGCCGCAGGTGAAGGCGACGGCCCCGCTCGTGTCCCCGCGCCCCGAGCCGCCGGCGAAATAGCGGAACGGTTTCAGCACACTCGTTCGAGTGAGCAGATGGGGCATTCCGGCGCGGCGGCGCTCGGAGTGCCCCATCGTTCTGCCGGGGCGCCCGACGCGGGATTAGCCTGGCATCAGCGTGACGGGGAGAAGCGATGAGCGCCGAACCGATCATGGAGCCGATCATGGAACCGGTCGTGCCGAAACCGCAGCCGCAGGTGGACCCCCTCGACTTGTTGAGCAAGCTCGAGTCGGCGTCGCCGATGCCGATTCGGCCCGAGTATGTCGAGGGGACGGTCTACGTTCCGCCGCAACCTGACGAAAACCACAATGACGGCATCGGCGAGCTGTACCTCCAGTTCCGCACGGCCGGCGTCCATCTCGTCGGCTTCGGCAGCGGCTTCCGCGCCGCCGACAAGGACGGCGCCACCACAGCGCTGCTCGCCCCGGACTTCTACGTACGCCGCCGCAAGGCTTCCGAGCTCGACGAGTCGTACCGCAAGGCACACAGGGGTTGGTACCCGGTCGACATGCTCGCCCTCGTCGGCGAAGTCACCTCCACCGACCACGAGACCGACACCGGCCCCAAGCTCCGTACCTACGCCGCCGCCGGCATCCCCGTCTACGTCCTCGTCAACCGCCACGCCAAGACGGCCCACTGCTACACCGACCCCGTACTCCCCGAGAAGACCGACGAGGACGACGACCCCATCGAGGCCTACTACAGCTCCGACACCAAGGTCACCCTCGGCGACCCGCTTCCCCTCCCGGCGCCGTACCCCGCCCTGGACACCGCCCCCTTCATCTAGAGCCGAGCCCCGGCCCCGGCCCCCAGCGGCCCCCGGACGACGACAACGTTGCCGGGGGCCGCTGTCCGTCGACGGCTATTGACGCCTCCTCCGCCGTCGGCTTACGTTCCTCCCACCCGGACAGGAAACTTTCCTAACAGTGGTCGCAGTGATCGTCCGGTGCCCGTCGATCAAGGACTGGACGCCCCACCCGGGTCACTGAAAAGCTGAGCGGCTGGAAAGGCAGGTGTGGAACCCCATGGCAGGAACCGCCGGTACGCCGGGCACCCCGCGCGTCCTGCGCGCCATGAACGACCGCGCCGCCCTGGACCTGCTGCTGGCGCACGGGCCGCTGTCGCGCACCCGGATCGGCAAGCTCACCGGCCTGTCCAAGCCCACCGCCTCCCAGCTGCTGGCCCGCCTGGAGGCGGCCGGACTGGTCCGGGCGACCGGGACCAGCGAGGGCCGGCCGGGCCCCAACGCCCAGCTGTACGCGATCGATCCGGCCGTGGCGTACGCCGCCGGGCTCGACGTCACCCCGCAGCGCATCCGGGCCGCCGTCGCCGACATCACCGGCCGCACGGTCGGCGAGTACGAGCTGTCCACCCCCGGCCGGCGGCCCGCCCAGCCGGTCGTACGGCAGGTGACCGACGCCCTCGACGGCGCGGTCAAGGCCGCCGGGCTCGCCCGGTCCGACGTGCACCGGCTGGTCATCGGCACCCCGGGCGCCTTCGACCCGGGCACCGGGCGGCTGCGCTACGCCTCCCACCTGCCCGGCTGGCACTCCCCCGCGCTGCTGGACGAGCTCGCGGCGGCGCTGCCGATGCCGGTGGAGTACGAGAACGACGTCAACCTCGCCGCCGTGGCCGAACAGCGGCTCGGCGCGGCCCGCGGCCACGAGGACTTCGTGCTGCTGTGGAACCAGGAGGGCCTCGGCGCGGCCCTGGTGCTGGGCGGCCGGCTGCACCGCGGCTGGACCGGCGGCGCCGGCGAGGTCGGCTTCCTGCCGGTGCCGGGCGCCCCGCTGGTGCGGCACGTCACCCGGGCGAACAGCGGCGGCTACCAGGAACTGGCCGGCTCCCAGGCGCTGCCGGGACTGGCCCGGGACCTGGGCATATCCGACGTGCCACCGGGACCGCACGCCGAGGCCGCCGCCCTCCTCGTGGCCCGCGCCGCCGACCACGCCGACGGCCCCCACCGGGAACTGCTCCGGGCCTACGCCACCCGGCTGGCCACCGGCCTCGCCTCGCTCGTCTCCGTCCTCGACCCCGAACTCGTCGTACTCAGCGGCTCCGCGCTGACGGCCGGCGGCGAGGTGCTGCGGGCCCTCGTCCAGGCCGAACTGGCGGAGCTGGCCGCGACCCGGCCCCGGCTGGTCGTCGGCGAGGTACGCGAACACCCCGTGCTGCGCGGCGCGTTGGAGTCCGCGCTCGCCGCCACCCGCGACGAGGTCTTCGACACCTCGCGCTGAGCGCCCCCGGCTCACCCGCTCCTCGCCGAACCCGTCCCGTCCTGCCCCGTCCCCTGGGAGACCTCGTCATGCCCACACCCATACCCAAAACCGCCCGAAAAGCGGCTTTCGCCCTGGCCGCCGGCTCGGTGCTGCTCACCACCGCGTGTACCGGCCAGTCCGTCGGCAGCGCCACCGACGACCCCTCGAAGGAGGCCACGATCACCTTCTGGCACGCCTGGAGCGCGCCGAACGAGGTGAAGGCCGTGCGGTCGCTGGTCGCCGGGTTCGAGCGGGCGCACCCCAACATCCATGTGAAGGTCGTCGGGAACATGACCGACGACAAGATCAACCAGGCGCTGCGGGCGGGCGGCGACCGGGCCCCGGACGTGGTCTCCTCGTTCACCACCAACAACGTCGGCAGGTTCTGCTCCTCGGGCGCGCTGGTGGACCTGAACCCCTTCTTCGCCAAGTCCGGGATCGACCCGGAGAAGACGTTCCCGAAGCCCATGACCGAGTACACCGCGTTCGAGGGCGACCGCTGCGCGGTCCCGCTGCTCGGTGACGCCTACGGGCTCTACTACAACAAGACCGCCTTCGCGAAGGCGGGCATCACCCGCCCGCCGAGGACCTGGTCCGAGTTCCTCGCCGACGCCAAGAAGCTGACGATTCCCCGGGGCGACGGCTACCGGCAGCTCGGGTTCATGCCGAACTACCACGGCTGGGAGTCCACCACCGAGCACTACCTCGGCCAGTTCTCCCCGACCTACTTCGACGAGGACGGCAAGTCCAACGTCGCCAAGGACCCGGCGTTCGAGCGGGCCTTCACCCTCCAGAAGAAGCTCGTGGACGAACTCGGCGGATTCCGCAGGCTGGAGCGGTTCCGGTCCACGCTCGGCGACGAGTGGGGACCCAAGCACCCCTTCCACACCGGCCAGGTCGCCATGCAGCTCGACGGCGAGTGGCGGCTCGGGATGGCCGAGGAGGCGAAACCGGACTTCGAGATCGGGGTGGCCCCGCTGCCCGTCCCGGACGACCAGGCCGGCCAGTACGGCAAGGGCTACATCACCGGCACCGTCGCGGGCATCGCCGCCACCAGCCACAAGCAGAACGCGGCCTGGGAGTTCGTCAAGTACGTCAGCACGGACACGGACGCGGTGACCGGCTTCGCCAACGACATCCACAACGTGCCCTCCACGCTGGCCGCGCTGAAGTCCCCGAAGCTGAAGTACGACCCGCGGTTCAAGACCTTCCTGGACATCGCCGCCCACCCCCGCTCCACCTCCGCGCCCGCCTCCGTCAACGGCGGGGTGTACCTGGTGACGATCCAGCAGTTCGGCTACGACTACGAGAGCGGCAAGGTCACCGACCTGAAGGCCGGGCTGGAGAAGACGGCCGCGCAGATCGACACCGACATCGTGCAGGCGCGGCCGTGAGCGCCGGCACCCTGGCGGCGAAGCGCCGCCGCGCGACCCTGCGCACGCTCGCCTTCATGGCGCCCTGGCTCGTCGGCTTCGCGGTCTTCTTCGCCTACCCGCTGATCTCGACCGTCTACTTCTCCTTCATGCACTACGACGGCTTCCGGCCGCCGGAGTGGACCGGCGGCCGCAACTGGGTCTACGTCTTCGAGCACTACCCGCTGTTCTGGCCCGCGCTGCGCAACACGCTGTGGCTGGTCGTGGTGATGGTGACCCTGCGGGTGGTCTTCGGGCTGGGCGTCGGCCTGCTCATCACGAAGATCAAGACGGGGACGGGTCTCTTCCGCACCCTGTTCTACCTGCCCTACCTCGCCCCGCCGGTCGCGGCCACCATGGCCTTCGCGTTCCTGCTCAACCCGGGCACCGGGCCGGTGAACTCCCTGCTGGAGCGGGCCGGGCTGCCCGCGCCGGGCTGGTTCGGCGACCCGACCTGGTCCAAGCCGGCGCTGACCCTGCTGGCGCTGTGGGGCATCGGCGACCTGATGGTGATCTTCATGGCCGCGCTGCTCGACGTGCCGGCGGAACAGTACGAGGCGGCTCAGCTGGACGGCGCCTCGGCCTGGCAGCGGTTCCGGTACGTGACGCTGCCGGCGATCTCCCCGATCGTGATGTTCGCGGTCGTCACCGGCGTGATCCAGACGATGCAGTACTACACCCAGCCGCTGGTCGCCGGGAAGGTCGCCTCCGGGGTGATCCAGGGCGCCGGCACCCAGTTCGAGCCCGGCTACCCCGACAAGTCGACGCTCACCCTCCCCCAGCTCGTCTACAACCTCGGCTTCCAGCGCTTCGACTACGGCTCGGCGTGCGTGGTGGCGCTGGTGCTGTTCGCCCTGTCGATGGCGTTCACCGCGCTGCTGATGCGGCGCCGCGGCGGCCTGATCCAGGCAGGTGACTGAACACATGACCCGCCGCAAGGCATCCCTCCAGTGGATCGCGGTCCACTCCCTGGGCGTGGCCGCCGCGCTGTTCTTCACGCTCCCGTTCGTCTTCCTGTTCCTCACCTCGCTGATGAGCGACAGCCAGGCCCTGAGCCGGGACCAGATCCCGCACACCTGGGAGTGGGGCAACTACCGCAAGGTGTTCGACACCCCCGGCTTCCTCACCTGGTGGCGCAACACGCTGCTCTACGCCGGGCTGGGCACCGTCCTCACCGTGGTGTCCTCGCTGCCGGTGGCGTACGCGCTCGCCAAGTTCCGCTTCCGCGGCCGCAAGCTGTCGCTGATGCTGGTGATCTCGATGATGATGCTGCCGCCCCAGGTGGTCGTCATCCCGATGTACCTGTTCTGGGCCAAGCAGCTCGGCCTGTCCGGCACCCTGTGGCCGCTGATCCTCCCCATGGCGTGCGGGGACGCGTTCTCCATCTTCCTGCTGCGCCAGTTCCTGACCACGATCCCGGACGAGTACCTGGACGCGGCCAAGGTCGACGGCTGCGGCGAACTGCGCACCCTGCTGCGGGTGGTGCTGCCCATGGCCAGACCGGGCATCGCGGCCGTGGCCCTCTTCCAGTTCTTCTACGCCTGGAACGACTACTTCGGCCCGCAGATCTACGCGTCCGAGAACCCCGGCGCCTGGACCCTGTCCTACGGCCTGGAGTCCTTCAAGGGCGCCCACCACACCGACTGGAACCTCACCATGGCCGCGACCGTGCTGGTCATGGCCCCCGTCATCCTCGTGTTCTTCCTCGCCCAGAAGGCGTTCGTCGAAGGCGTGACGCTCACCGGAGTAAAGGGTTGATCTGACTGTGAAACTCACCGTGGTCGGCGGCGGCTCGACCTACACCCCCGAACTCGTCGACGGCTTCGCCCGGCTGCGCGACACCCTGCCCATCGAGGAACTGGTGCTGGTCGACCCGGCCGCGGACCGGCTGGAGCTGGTCGGCGGCCTGGCCCGGCGGATCTTCGCCCGGCAGGGCCACACCGGCCGGATCGTCACCACCTCCGACCTGGACGCGGGGGTCGACGGCGCCGACGCCGTCCTGCTCCAGCTGCGCGTCGGCGGCCAGGCGGCCCGCGAGAAGGACGAGACCTGGCCGCTGGAGTGCGGCTGCGTCGGCCAGGAGACCACCGGCGCGGGCGGCCTGGCCAAGGCCCTGCGCACGGTCCCGGTCGTCCTCGACATCGCCGAACGGGTCCGCCGGGCCAACCCGCGCGCCTGGATCATCGACTTCACCAACCCGGTCGGCATCGTCACCCGCGCCCTGCTCCGGGCCGGGCACCGGGCGGTCGGCCTGTGCAACGTGGCGATCGGCTTCCAGCGCAAGTTCGCCGCCCTGCTGGACACGGCCCCCGCCGAAGTACACCTGGCACACGTGGGCCTGAACCACCTCACCTGGGAAACAGGTGTACGACTGGGCGGGCCGGACGGCGAGGACGTCCTGCCCCGGCTGCTGGCCGAGCACGGCGACGCCGTCGCCGCCGACGTCCGCCTGCCCCGCCCCCTGCTGGAGAGCCTCGGCGTGGTCCCCTCCTACTACCTGCGCTACTACTACGCCCACGACGAGGTCGTCCGCGAACTGCGCACCAAACCCTCCCGGGCCGCCGAAGTGGCGGCGATGGAACGGGAATTGCTGGCCATGTACGGCGACCCGGCCCTGGACGAGAAACCCGCGCTGCTCGCCAGGCGCGGCGGCGCCTTCTACTCGGAGGCGGCCGTGGACCTCGCGGCGGCCCTGCTGGGCGGGGGCGGCAGCCCGTACCAGGTGGTGAACACCCTCAACCGGGGCACGCTGCCGTTCCTGCCCGACGACGCGGTGATCGAGGTACAGGCGGCGGTCGGCCCCGAAGGCCCGGCCCCACTGCGAGTCCCGGCGCTCGACCCGCTGTTCACGGGACTGATCGCGAACGTGACGGCGTACGAGGACCTGGCCCTGGACGCGGCGCTGCGCGGCGGCCGGGACCGGGTGTTCCGCGCCCTGCTGGCCCACCCCCTGATCGGGCAGTACGAGTACGCCGACGCCCTCACCGACCGGCTGGTCGCGCACAACCGGGAGCACCTGGCGTGGGCCTGACCTCGACCGTGCTCGCCATCGACGCGGGCAACAGCAAGACCGACGTGGCCGTGGTCGGCGCCGACGGCGAGGTGCTGGCCACGGCCCGCGGCGGCGGCTTCCGCCCGCCCGCGGTCGGCGTGCCCGCGGCGGTCGACGCGCTGGCCGCACCGGTCGCCCGCGCCTTCGCCGACGCGGGGGTCTCCTCCGTCTCCCATGTGTCGGCCTGCCTCGCCAACGCCGACCTCCCGGTGGAGGAGGAGCGGCTGGCGGGCGCGCTGCACGCGCGCGCCTGGGGCGGGTCCGTGGAGGTCCGCAACGACACCTTCGCGATCCTGCGGGCGGGCGTCGCCGAGCCGCGCGGGGTGGCGGTGGTGTGCGGGGCGGGCATCAACTGCGTGGGCATGCGCCCCGACGGCCGCACCGCCCGCTTTCCCGCCATCGGCCGGATCTCCGGCGACTGGGGCGGCGGCTGGGGCCTGGCCGAGGAGGCGCTGTGGCACGCGGCCCGCGCGGAGGACGGCCGGGGCGAGCCGACCGCGCTGGCCCGCACCCTGCCCGCGCACTTCGGGCTGCCCAGCATGTACGCGCTCATCGAGGCCCTGCACCTGGAGCGGATCGCCCCCGCGCGCCGGCACGAGCTGGCGCCGGTGCTGTTCGCCACGGCGGCGGACGGCGACCGGGTGGCCGGAGCACTGGTCGACCGGCTCGCCGAGGAGGTCACGGTGATGGTCACGGTGGCGCTGACCCGGCTGGACCTGCTCGCGGAGCGGACCCCGGTACTGCTCGGCGGCTCCGTCCTCACCGCCGGCCACCGGCAACTGGACGACGCCGTACGCGCCCTGCTCGCCGCGCGCGCCCCCGAGGCCGACGTCCGCGTGGTCACGGCCCGCCCGGTCCTGGGCGCGGCCCTGCTGGGCCTGGACCACCTGGGCGCGGGGCCGGAGGCGGGCGAACGGGCACGCGGGTACTGGGAGACGGCCACGCCCTGACCGGTCGCCGGTTCCCCGGACGGCTCCCGGGGAACCGGGCCCCGGCCGCCCCCGGCGGAACCGATGCGCCGTCACCGGCGTCTTGGCCCCCAGGGGTGGTGCGTCCGCCGGCCACGCGCCCCGGGGGCCACCATGATCCGTTCAAGATCCAGTGAAGGCCGGTGCGGATGCCGGCGCGGACGGTGATACTGGGCGGCGAACGGATGACCATGGGGGAGGTCGAGTGACACACCCGCCGAAGAGCAGCGCGGCGCCACCGCCGGCCGGGCCCGCCGGCCTCGCCGGTGCCCCCGGCATCCCCGCGCAGCCCCACGGGCGGCCCGCGCCCTCCGCGCCGCCCGCGCCGCCCGCGCGCCGCACCGCCTTCGTCGAGGGCGCCGAGCGGGTGCGGGCCGCCGCGACCACCGAGCCGGGGCGGCTGCGGATCATCGGCGCCGTACTGGCCCTGCTGGTCCTCGGGTTCGGCGCGGTCACCGCCTGGCAGGCCGGCACCCGTTCGGCCGCCGCCGATGACGTGCTGCACCGCAGCCAGCCGCTCAGCTTCGGCGCGGCCGGCATCTACCGCTCGCTGGCCGACGCCAACACCGCCGCGGCCGGCGCGTTCCTGGCCGGCGGGCAGGAGGACGCGAAGTCCCGGGACCAGTACGAGAGGGACATCCGGGAGGCCGCCGCCGGGCTCGTCACCGCCGCCGCCAACGCCGAACCCGGCTCCGCCGCCGAGGCGACCGTCGCCCGGCTGAACCGGCTGCTGCCCGAGTACAAGGGCCTCGTGGAGCGGGCCCGGACCTACAACCGGCAGGGCTACCCGGTGGGCGGCGCCTACCTGCGGTACGCCGACGAGAAGATGCAGAAGCACATGCTCCCGGCCGCGCAGGCGCTCTACACCACGGAGAACCGCCGGCTGGACGCCGACTACGGCGACGCGACACCGTACCCGTGGGCGGCGATCACGCTCGGCGTGCTCGCCCTGGCCGCGCTCGGCTGGGCCCAGCACCGCGTGTACCGGCGCACCAACCGCATCCTCAACCGCGGCCTGGTCGCCGCCACCGCCGCGACCACGGCCGCCCTGCTGTGGCTGATCGTGGGCCACGCCGTCGCCCGCTCGGGGCTCGACGGCTCCTACGCGCACGGCATCAGGTCGCTCAACGTGCTGCACGAGGCCCGGATCGCCGCCCTGAAGGCGCGCGGCAACGAGAACCTGAGCCTGGTGGCACGCGGCGCGGACACCGTCACGGTGGCCGGGCAGACGTACGACGCCCACTACTACGACTTCGACAAGGACATGGCGGTGCTCCGCGAGGCGCTTTCCGAGGCGGCGCGGCTCGCCGACGACGACGCGGGCACCGCCCCGGTCACGGCCGCGCAGAGCGACACGGCCGTGTGGCAGCGGCGGCACGCGGCGGCCCGCGCCGAGGACGAGAACGGCAACTACCAGCAGGCCCTGGACAAGGTGATCGGCGCCAAGGGCGCGACCGCCGAGTGCTTCGACGGCGTCGCCCGCGGCCTGGAGAGGGCCATCGGCCACGAGCGGGCCGAGTTCAGGCAGGCCGCCGGCGACGGGCGGGACGCGCTGGCCTGGCTGCCGCAGGGCACCGCCGCCCTCGCGGTGCTGGGCGCGGCGGGCTCGGTCGCCGGCATAGGGCGCAGGCTTTCGGAGTACCGGTGACAGGGGACAGGGCGATGGACGCGAGCCGGGCGCGGGCCTCGCTGCGGGGCTGGGGCGGAGTCGCCACGATGGCGGTGCTGTGCGCGCTGGCGCTGGCGTTCGTCCTGCTGCTGCCGTGCACCCAGCGGGCGCCGGCCGAGCCGGGCCGCGCGGCGCCGCCGGCCGCCACCGGCACCCAGGTCCGCGCCGACAACTGCGTGGACGCCGAGGCGCACGAGCGGACGCTCGCCCCGTCCGGTGCGGACGGCCCGACGATCGAGGCGATCCGGGCCCGCACGGGCGCCAAGCGCAAGCTGGTCGTCGGCGTCGACCAGAACAGCTACCGCTGGGGCTACCGCGACCCGAACACCGACGGCGCCCGGCTGGAGGGCTTCGACATCGACCTCGCGCACCGGATCGCCCAGGACATCCTCGGCGACCGCGACGCGGTGCAGTTCAAGGCGATCCCGACCAACCAGCGCATCCCCGCGATCCAGGACGGGCGCGTCGACATGGTCGTGCGCACCATGACGATCACCTGCGACCGGCTGCGCCAGGTCGCGTTCTCGGCGCCCTACTTCAGGACCGGCCAGCAGGTCCTCGCCCCCAAGTCCTCGCCGGTCACCGGCTACGACAGCTCGCTGGCCGGCAAGGAGGTGTGCACGGCGACCGGTTCGACCGCGTACGCCAAGCTGGACGCCGACCGCAAGGCGGGCCGGCTGCCCGGCTCCACCGACCTGTCCACCACCGTGCCCAACCAGCTGGACTGCCTGGTCCGGCTGCAACTCGGCGAGGTGGACGCGGTGGTGACCGACGGCGCCCTCGCCGCGAGCCAGGCCGCCCAGGACCCGACCGTGGAACTCAAGGGCGAGGCGTTCACGACCGAGTACTACGGCGTGGCGATGAAGAAGGACGCCGACGATCTGGTACGCCGGGTCAACCGCGTTCTGGTGGACTACGCGGCGAACGGCTGGCAGAAGTCGTACGACGAGTGGCTGTCGGCGACACTGGGCGAGGACCCGGCCGCGTCGAAGCCGCCCGCGCCCCGCTACCTGCGCGGCAGTTGAGCCGCGCCCGACCGGAACCGACAGCGAGCGAGAGGTGATCGATGGGCGTCACGGACCCCGCCGGGCCGGTGATGGACCGGGACGAGGCGGACCGTGCGCTGGCGCGGCTCGGCCAGGAGCACGAGGCGATCGAGACCTCCCTGCTGGCCCTCCAGGACCACGCGGGCCGCAGACTCCTCGAAGGCGCCGCGCTGACCGGCGTCACCCGGGAACGCTGGCAGGCCACGGAGGCACGGATCACCCGGCTGTGGGCGTACTTCGACGCCTACACGGCCGCGCTGCGCGGCGCCCGGGAGATCCGCGCCCGGCGCCGCTGGTCCAGCCGCGAGGACCTGGCGGAGCTGACCGGGCTGCTGCGCGGCGCGTCCGTGACCGTCCCCGGCGGCGACAGCGGCCGGCTCAGCGAGACGTTCACGCTGCCGGGGCTGGTGGAGCGGATGAACGAGCTGTACGCGACGAGCCTGGACGTGATCGTCGCCGCGGACGCGGTGTGGTCGGCGCTGCCCGCGCGGATCGACCTGCTCGCCGCCGAGCTCCAGCGCACCCGGCAGCTCGCGCACTCCGTCGGGGTGCGCCCGGGCGCACACCCGGCCGGCGACGACCTGGAGCGGATCACCCGCACCCTGACCCGGCTGCGCGAGGACGTCGTCGCCGACCCGCTCGCGTTCTGGGTGCCGGCCGAGGGCAGTTCCGCGCCGGGCGGCGGACGCCCGGACACGACGGTGTACGACCGTGCGGCGCGCGCCCTGGAGGACGTGCGCCGGGAGATCGACGCCGTGCTGACGGTGCGCCAGGACGCGGAGGCGCGGCTGGTCCGGGTGCGGGACGTGCTGTCCCGGGCGGACCGCACCCTCGCCGAGGCCCGGACCGCGCGCGGCGAGGTGCTGGCGAAGATCGCCGCCACCGAGGTGCCGGTGGTCGGCGGCCCGCCGACCGTCCTCCAGGAGCAGCTGGCGACCGCCGTGGAGTACCGCAGGCAGGGCCGGTGGCACCGGCTGTCCCCGCTGCTGGAGTCCCTGGAGGAGAAGGCGGAGGACGAACTGCTGCGCGCGCGGGAGTCGCTGACCGCGGTCACCGCGCCGCTCGCGGTCCGCGCCGAGCTGCGCGGCCGGCTCGACGCCTACAAGGCGAAGGTCGCCCGGCACGGCCTGGCCGAGGAGCCGCTGCTGGTGGAGCGCTACGACGCGGCCCGCCGCATGCTGTGGAGCGCGCCCTGCGACCTGCGCGTGGCCGAACAGGCCGTGCTGCGCTACCAGCGGGCGGCGGCCGAACTGATCGGCGGCGCGGACGCGCCGGCGGACCGCGAGGGGGACGCGTCATGAGCCGGCCGGGACAGACCTGCCAGCGGCCGGGGTGCGAGGGCGCCTACGAGGACGTGGGCGGCGGGCTGTACTGCGACACCTGCGGTCTGGCGCCGGTGGTGTCGGCCGCGGCTTCGCCCGCCGGGGAGGGGATGGTGGTCTCGCCGGCCACCGGGGTCGCCAAGGGGGCCACGGACGGCGCGGGTTCGCGCAGCGCCCGGACGTCCTCGCAGTCGTCGCGCTCGCGCCGCTCGGTGTCCGGGCGGCTGTCCCGCTCGGTGTCGGGGAAGTCCACCGGCCGTTCGGTGTCGGTGCGCAGCTCCGGCGCCTCCACCGGCTCCTCGGCACGCGGCCGGCTGGGCGCCGGGCTGGTGTCCGTGCCGCAGGTGCCGCGGCCCGACCCGCACGCGATGGTGCTGGAGCGCCCGGAGGTGCCCGAGCGCAAGCGGTTCTGCTCCCGGTCGGACTGCGGGGCCCCGGTGGGCCGGGCGCGCGGTGACCGGCCGGGCCGCACGGAAGGTTTCTGCACCAAGTGCGGGCACCCGTACTCCTTCGTGCCCAAGCTGCGCGCCGGGGACATCGTGCACGGCCAGTACGAGGTCGCGGGCTGTCTCGCGCACGGCGGGCTGGGCTGGATCTACCTCGCCGTGGACCGGGCCGTCGCCGACCGCTGGGTGGTGCTCAAGGGCCTGCTGGACACCGGCGACCAGGACGCGATGGCCGCGGCGATCTCCGAGCGGCGCTTCCTCGCCGAGATCGAGCACGCCAACATCGTGCGGATCTACAACTTCGTGGAACACCTCGACCAGCGCACCGGCTCCCTGGACGGCTACATCGTCATGGAGTACGTCGGCGGCAAGTCCCTGAAGGAGATCGCCAACGCCCGCCGGACCCCCGACGGCCGCCGCGACCCGCTGCCGGTGGAACAGGCGTGCGCCTACGGCATCGAGGCCCTGGAGGCACTCGGCCACCTGCACAGCAGGAACCTGCTGTACTGCGACTTCAAGGTGGACAACGCCATCCAGACCGAGGACCAGCTCAAGCTGATCGACATGGGCGCCGTCCGCCGGATGGACGACGCGGAGTCGGCGATCTACGGCACGATCGGCTACCAGGCCCCCGAGGTCGCCGAGACCGGCCCGTCGGTCGCCAGCGACCTGTACACGGTGGGCCGCACCCTGGCGGTGCTCACCTTCGACTTCCAGGGCTACACCACCGTCCACGCCGACTCCCTGCCCGACCCGGACACCATCGAGGTGTTCCGCCGCTACGAGTCCTTCTACCGGCTCCTGGTGCGCGCCACCGACCCCGACCCGGACCGCCGGTTCGGGTCCGCGCAGGAGATGGCCGAGCAACTGACCGGTGTGCTGCGCGAGGTGGTGGCGCTGCAGACCGGACAGCCCCGGCCCGCGCTGTCCACCTTGTTCGGGCCCGAGGTGAAGGTCACGGACACCGAACTGTTCCCGCCCCTTGACGGGGACGTGACCCGGCTCGGCGCCCGCCGGGACCGCGGGGCCCCGGCCGCCGCTGCCGCCCCCGCTCCGGCGGCGCTCGTCCGGCCCGTGGACACGGCGGCCGCCGCCCTCGCCCTGCCCCTGGCGCTCGTCGACCCCGGCGACCCGGCCGCCGGCTTCCTGGCGGGCCTGCCGGCCGCCGGGCCGGCCGAGCTGATCGGCGCGCTGGCCGCGGCGCCCGAGCAGACCGTGGAGACCCGGCTGCGGCTGATCCGCGCCCGGCTGGAGAGCGGCGAGACGCAAGGCGCCCTGCTGAGCCTGGCCGAGCTGGAGGAGGAACGGCCCGACGACTGGCGGGTGGTGTGGCAGCGGGGCGTGGCCGCCCTGGTCACCGGCGACTTCGAGAGCGCCGCGCCGGCCTTCGACGCCGTCTACGACGCCTTCCCCGGCGAGAGCGCGCCCAAGCTGGCCCTCGGCCTGTGCGCGGAGGTGCTGGGCCAGCCGGACAACGCGGCCGAGTACTACCGGCTGGTGTGGACCACCGACCGGAGCTTCGTGAGCGCCGCGTTCGGGCTGGCCCGGGTGCGGCTCGCGGGCGGGGACCGGCAGGGCGCGGTACGCACGCTGGAGTCGGTGCCGGAGTCCTCCATCCACTACACGGCCGCCCGGGTCGCCGCCGTCCGGGCCCGGCTGAGAGGCCGTACGCCCGGCCCCGGTGACGTACCGTTCGGGGACGACCTGACGGCCGCCGCCGGGCAGGTCGAGGCGCTCCAGGCCTACGGTCTGGACCCGGCGCGGCGCGCGCGGCTGTCGGCGGAAGTACTCGGCGGCGCGCTGGACTGGGTACTCTCCGGGGGCGCCGGATCCGCCGCGGCGGGCCGGACGCTGCTGGGCAGCGGTCTGGACGAGCGGGGTCTGCGCTTCGGCCTGGAGCGTGCCTACCGCACGCTGGCCCGGCTGGCGCCCGGCGGCAAGGAGAGGATCGAGCTGGTGGAACGGGCCAACCGTTACCGCCCCCGGACGTGGGTGTAAGTCGATGTCGCAGATGCCCCGGCAGGCCGCACTGCCGAAGTGCCCGAGCTGCGCGGAACCGGTGGAGCCGGGTGACCTGTTCTGCGGAGCGTGCGGATACGACCTTTCGGCGGTGCCCGCACCGCCGCAGGACCATCCGACGCTCCCCATGACCGGTGCCGCCGCGCCCGGGAACGGAACGGACCGGCCCGCCCCCTGGCCCGCCGGCCCGGCCCCCGCGCCCCCGGCGGACCCGCCGGGCCCCGGCGCGGACCGCGCCGCGCCGCACGGGCGGGAGGACGGGGACGAGCGGTCCGCCGGTTCCGGGGTGCGCTTCGACCGGCGGGCGGAGCCCGACGAGTACCCGCTGCAGGCACCGGACCCGCGGCCGGCCGCCCCGGCCGCCGCCCCCGCCGCCCCGGCGCGGCCGTGCGTGGCCTGCCGCACCGGCCGGGTCGACGACGACGGCTACTGCGAGAACTGCGGGCACGCCCAGCCCCGCGAACGCGACCACCTGGAGCGGGAGACGGGCCCGGTCGCGGCCGTCAGCGACCGCGGACTGCGCCACCACCGCAACGAGGACGCGTTCGCCGTCGGCCACACCACGCTGCCCGACGGCACCCCGGCGGCGCTGGCGATCGTCTGCGACGGCGTGTCCTCCGCGACCCGCCCCGACGCCGCCTCCCTGGCCGCCTCCCGGGCGGCCGGCGACACCCTGCTGGCCGAACTTCCGCGCGGCACCCACCCGCAGGCGGCGATGCACGAGGCGATCGTCGCCGCCGCGCACGCCGTCAACGCGCTCGCCGGCGAACCCGCGACGGCCCGCGAGCACGCCCCGCACCAGAACGCGCCGGCCTGCACGATCGTCGGCGCGGTGGTCACCTCCGGGCTGCTGGTCGTCGGCTGGGTCGGCGACAGCCGGGTCTACTGGGTGCCCACCGACCGCTCCGCGCCGTCCGCCCGGCTCACCGAGGACGACTCCTGGGCCGCGCAGATGGTGGCCGCCGGACTGATGAGCGAGGCCGAGGCGTACGCCGACGAGCGGGCCCACGCGATCACCGGCTGGCTCGGCGCGGACGCCTACGAACTGGAGCCGCACACCGCCTGCTTCCAGCCCGACCGGCCCGGCGCGGTGGTGGTGTGCACCGACGGACTGTGGAACTACGCCGAAACGCCGCAGGAGATGTCCGAGGTCGTCCCGCCGGACGCGGCGACCCGCCCGCTGCACGGCGCCCGAGTGCTCGTCGGGCACGCCCTGGACGGCGGGGGCCACGACAACGTAACAGTGGCGGTGCTGCCGTTCCCCGCGCCGCCGCAGGGGGCAGGATCGGCGGGAAGGCCGTAGCCCGCGGGACTGCGGCACGGGGAAGCCGGGACGGACCGGAGGGGACCGGTCCGCCCGCAGCCGGCGCCCGGCGTGGGCCGGGCGATCGAGGGGGATGCGTCACAGCATGGCCAATTTCGCGAAGCCGGACGTACCGCGGTTCTCGGTGGACGTCTACCAGAACGAGTACCTGCCCGAGGGCGGCAGTCAGGTCGACGCCATAGTGACGGTGACCGCGACCGGCGGCGGCACCCTCGGCGGCGCCCTCACCGCGCCGGGGCGGCCCTCCGCCGCGGTGGCCGTCATGGTCGACTGCTCGGGCTCCATGGACTACCCGCCCGCGAAGATGCGCGGCGCGCGGGAGGCCACGGCCGCCGCGATCGACACCCTGCGCGACGGCACCCGCTTCGCGGTGATCGGCGGCACCCATGTCGCGCAGGAGGTCTACCCGGGCGGCGGGCGGCTCGCGGTCGCCGACGCCACCACCCGCGCGCAGGCCAAGCAGGCGCTGCGCCGGCTGAGCGCGGGCGGCGGTACGGCCATCGGCACCTGGCTGCGGCTCGCCGACCGGCTGCTGTCCGCGGCGGACGTCACCATCCGGCACGGCATCCTGCTCACCGACGGCCGCAACGAACACGAGTCGCCCGCGGACCTGCGGGCCACCCTGGACGCCTGCGCGGGCCGGTTCACCTGTGACGCGCGGGGCGTGGGCACGGACTGGGACGTGAAAGAAGTCACAGGCATCGCCTCGGCGCTGCTCGGCACCGCCGACATCGTCGCCGACCCGGCCGGGCTCGCCGCCGACTTCACGCGGATGATGGAGACGGCGATGGGCAAGGAGGTCGCCGACGTCGCCCTGCGGGTGTGGACGCCGGCCGGGGCCGCCCTGCGGTTCGTCAAGCAAGTCGCGCCCGCCGTCGAGGACTTGACGCACCGTCGGACCGAGGCCGGGCCGCGTTCCGGGGACTATCCGACCGGGTCGTGGGGCGACGAGTCCCGCGACTACCACCTGTCCGTGACGGTCCCGCCGGCCGGACTGGGCCAGGAGATGCTGGCGGCGCGGGTCTCCCTGGTGGTCCCGCAACCGGACGGAACGGTACAGAACCTCGGCGCGCAGGGACTCGTACGGGCCGTGTGGACCGACGACATGGCCGCTTCCACCGCCATGAGCCCCCAAGTCGCCCACTACACCGGGCAGGCCGAACTGGCGCAAGTCATCCAGCAAGGCATCGATCTGCGCAAAGCGGGCGATATCGATGGAGCAACGGCCAAACTGGGGAGGGCCGTTCAGCTCGCCAACGCCTCCGGCAACGCCGATACTGCGAAACTGCTTGCGAAGGTGGTGGACGTGGTCGACGCCGCGACAGGTACTGTGCGGTTGAAGACGAGGGTCACGGAGGCCGACGAGATGACTCTGGAGACCCGGTCCACCAAGACCGTCCGTGTGAAGAAGTGACCCTCCAAAGCGTAGAAGAAGGGGAAGCACCGACATGCCGACCTGCCCGAACGGACACCAGTCGGGTTCCGACGACTGGTGCGAGGTCTGCGGTCACCGCATGGCCGGTGCCGTACCTCCGCCCCCGCCGCCGCCCCCGGGCGCCGGCGGCTACGGCTTCCCGCCGCCCGCCGGCGCCCCCGGCCGGCCCGGTCCCGCCGCGGCCGACCCCGAACCGGAGCTGTGCCCGCAGTGCCGCACGCCCCGCGAGGGCGGCGCGCCGTTCTGCGAGGAGTGCCGGTGGAACTTCCTGACCAACACGGCGACCTCGTACACCCCGGCCGCGCCGCGCCCGCCGCAGCCCCGGTTCCAGCCGCCCAGCGCGACCTACGGCGGCGGTGACGGGTACGAGTACCAGGGCTCGCGGCCCTCGCAGGTGAACCGGCCCGCCGAACCGATCCCGTCCTTCGGCGGCGAGCCGTCGGGCCCGACCCCGTTCGGCCCCGACCGGACCCCGCCCGCCGCGGGCCGGCCGCCCTTCCCGCCCGGCAACCGCCGCCCGCCCGCGCCCCCGCAGGGGTTCGGACAGGGACCGGGCGGCCCTGGCGGTCCCGGTGGGCCTGGCGGCGGTCCCGGTGGGCCTGGCGGCCCTGGTGCCGGTGGTCCCGGTGCCGGTGGCGCGTCCGGTCCCGGCGGGTTCCCGGGGCAGGGCACCGGTCACGGCGGGTTCCCGGGTCAGGGGCCCGGTGGCCCCGGCGCCGGCGGGCCCGGTGGTCCGGCCGGTTCTGGTGGCCCGGCCGGTTCTGGTGGTCCCGGTGGTCCGGCCGGTCCCGGTGGTCCCGGTGCCGGTCGTCCGGCAGGGCCGCCGTCCGGCTTCGGCGGCGGTCCCGGGCAGGGCCCGGCCGGCGGTGCCCCCTCCGGCCCGTCGGGGTTCGGCGGCGCCCCGGGGCAGGGCCCCGGTTCCGGCGCTCCCTCCGGCCCGTCCGGGTTCGGCGGCAACCCGGGGCAGGGCCCCGGCGATCCCTCCCGTCCCGGCGGCCCGTCGGGTCCGGGTGCCCCCGGCGCTCCCGGCGGCCCCGGTCCCTCCGGCTTCGGTGGTGACCCCTCGCGTCCGGCTCCGCCGCCGCCCGGCGGACCGGGTGGGCCTGGCGGTCCCGGCGGCCCCGGTGGTGTGCCGCAGGCGTTCCAGCAGGCCGGAGCCTCCGCTCCGCCCGCCCCGCCCGCCTTCCCGCGCGGGAACCGCCGGCCCCCGGCCGGTGAGGACGACTGGGTGATCTCCCCGCCGTCGTCCGGCGGCCCGGGCCAGGACACCGGCGGCCAGGGCGGCGGCTACGGCTACCCGCACCCCGGCGCCACCCAGGCACCGCCCGGCCAGGGCGGCCCCGGCGGACGACCGGGCGGACCGGGCGGCCCCGGCGGGTTCCCCCAGGCACCTCAGCAGGCTCAGGCCCCGCAGGCGCCCCAGGCCCCGCACCAGTCCCAGGCCCAGGGCGCCCGGCCGGGCACCTGGACCGCGACCATCGGCCCGGACCGCGAGTACTTCATGGCGATGATGCAGCGCTCCGGCCCCGAGGCCGCGGGCCTGAACCTGCCCGCGTACTCGCCCGAGCAGCAGCGCACGCTCACCGGCAACCAGGTGACCATCGGGCGCCGCCGGCACTCCACCGGCGACACCCCGGACATCGACCTGTCGGTGCCGCCGGAGGACCCGGGCGTCTCGCACCAGCACGCCATGCTGGTGCAGCAGCCGGACGGCAGCTGGGCGGTCGTCGACCAGAACTCGACCAACGGCACCACGGTCAACATGTCCGAGGAGCCGATCCAGCCGTTCGTGCCGGTCCCGCTCCAGGACGGCGACCGGGTGCACGTGGGCGCCTGGACGACGATCACCGTCCGCCGGGGCTGACCGCGCTCAGGACAGCGGCCAGGCGTACGGCCCCCCGGGGTCGTCCAGCCAGGCCCAGGCGTGCTCGCCGCGGACCGTGACGCCGTAGCGGCCGCGGCCCGGCTCGCCCTCGCGCTCCCACAGCGCGTACGCCTCCCGGGCGCCGAGGGCGCCCCGGGTCAGCGCGAGCAGGAAGCGCAGCGGCTCCTGCTCGCGGGCGCGGGCGGGCAGTCCGGCCAGGCTCACGCTCCCGGGTCCGGTCCGGCCCTGGCCGCGCAGTGGCACGAAGAAGACGGCCCCGGGCAGGAAGCGCCCCTCGGCGTGCTCCGCGTCCCGCACGGTCAGGGCGAGCAGTCCGGTGGCGAGCGGGGTGAGGACGCGCGCGCCGGGGCGGCACTGGGCGAGCCAGGCGCGCGGCACCGCGCACAGCTCGCAGGTGGCGATGATCCGGTCGTAGGGGGCGCGTTCGGGCACCCCGCGCGCGCCGTCGCCGGTGACCACGGCCGGGTGGTGGCCGGCCGCCGCCAGGTGCCGCCGGGCCGACTCGGTGATCTCCGGTTCCAGGTCGACGGTGGTCACCAGGCCGTCGGCGCCGAGCCGGTGGGCGAGCAGGGCCGCGTTGTAGCCGGTGCCGGCGCCCACCTCCAGGACCCGGTCGCCGTCCTCGACGCGCAGGGCGACCAGCATCCGGGCCATCAGGGAGGGCTGGCTGCTGGAGGAGACCAGCTCGCCGTCGCGCAGCCGGGTGGCCAGCGGCACGTCCGCGTAGGCGCCGCGCACCCAGCGTTCCCGAGCGGCCGGTTCGGGACTCTCGCCCCAGCGGCGTTCGTACCCGCGCGGCCCGGGGACGTAGTAGTACGGCACGAACAGGTGCCGGGGCACCGCCGCGAACGCCTCCCGCCACACCGGGTCCTCGGCCCACACCCCGTCGGCGTCGATCCGCCGCACCAGCTCGGCCCGCGCCGCGTCGGCGAGCGCCTCGGTGCCGGTGTCGTAGCCCATGGGTCCACAGTAGGGGCGGGCGGCCCCCGCACGGGGCGGTCCTACGTCTTCCGTCCTGGGTCACCGCGTCTGAGACGATGGACGGGTGAATGAGATTCGGCGCGGCACGCTTCAGGAGCAGACCTTCTACGAGCAGGTCGGTGGGGAGGAGACCTTCCGCCGGCTCGTCCACCGTTTCTACGAGGGGGTCGCCGAGGACCCGCTCCTGCGGCCGATGTACCCGGAGGAGGACCTGGGCCCGGCCGAGGAGCGGCTGGCCCTGTTCCTGATGCAGTACTGGGGCGGCCCCACGACCTACAGCGACAACCGCGGGCATCCCCGGCTGCGCATGCGGCACGCCCCGTTCACCGTCGACCGGGCGGCGCACGACGCCTGGCTGCGGCACATGCGGGTGGCCGTCGAGGAACTCGGCCTGTCCGAGGAGCACGAGCGCACGCTGTGGAACTACCTGACGTACGCCGCCGCGTCGATGGTGAACACGCCGGGCTGAGCCGGGTACGGCGTCGGTGCGGACGACCCCGGCCGGGCCCCGGTGCGGCTCAGCGCACGCTGACCCCGAGGGACCCGAGCGGCCCCGCCTGCCGTACGGCCACCGAGCCGTACGGCGTGCGCAGCCGCAGCCACGTCCCCGAGGAGAACAGCCCGGTCTCACCGGGCCCGGTGCCCGGCCGGAGGAAGCCCAGGGACTGGGCCGCGTGCACGGCGCGCACCGGCAGAGCGGTGCCCCCGATCCGCCGGGACCAGATGTCCCGGCCGATCCGGTCCAGTTCCGCGCGGGTACGGGCCTCGGGCGCCAGTTCCTCGGTGCGGGAGCGGAATTCGGCCACCGCGGCGGCGACCGTGGCGCGCAGCGCGTCCGGCGCGGGCAGCCCCGGCTCGGGCCGCCAGCCGGTACGCGGCGGCAGCAGCCCGGCCCACGGCGGACCGGTGACCGCGCCCGGGACGGCGGCGGTGGCCGCCCGCTCCTCCACGGACTCCAGCAGCTCGCCGGCGGAGACGGTCACGTCGAGGGTGGCGTCGAGCCCGTCCTCGTAGGGCTTGGCCAGCCGCACCGCGCGGACGGCCAGTACCTCGAAGGACGGCGGGCGGCCGAAGACGGCGAGTGCCGTGCCGGCCGCTTGCAGGCGCACCGCGGCCCCACGGTCGTAGTGGAGCAGCCGGGAGAGGAAGGCGGCGAGGTCCGCCGCCTCCGTCTCGTCGGCCAGGTGCAGCACCGTCATGCGGCGACGGCCTCCCCGTCGGTCTCCGCGGCGCCCTGGCCGGCGTCCGTGTACTCCTGGAGGAAGTCACGCTCCTCCGCGGTGATCCGCCGCGGGCGCTGGGCGGCGAAGTCGAACGGGACGATGACCGTCGACGCCCGTGCGTAGACGAGGTCGCCGTCCTTCACCTCGTAGGCGAGGGTGAAGGAGGCGGCCTTGATCTCGCTGACCCACAGCTCGACGGTCACCGGCTCGTGCCGGTGGACGAGCTGCCGCTTGTAGTCGATCTCGTGGCGCGCCACCACGGACCCCTGCTGGAACTCCTTGTCCGGACGGAACAGGAAGTCGACCCGGGCCTCCTCCAGGTAGCGGAGGAACACCACGTTGTTGACGTGGCCGTACGCGTCCATGTCCGCCCAGCGCAGCGGGCAGCGGTAGATGTGGCGCAAGACCGATCAGCCCCGGGTCAGCTTCTTGTAGGTGGCCCGGTGCGGACGCGCGGCGTCCGGACCCAGCCGCTCGATCTTGTTCTTCTCGTACGACTCGAAGTTGCCCTCGAACCAGAACCACTTCGACTCGCCCTCGTAGGCGAGGATGTGCGTCGCGACGCGGTCCAGGAACCAGCGGTCGTGGGAGACGACGACGGCGCAGCCGGGGAAGTCCAGCAGGGCGTTCTCCAGGCTGGAGAGCGTCTCGACGTCGAGGTCGTTGGTGGGCTCGTCGAGCAGGAGCAGGTTGCCGCCCTGCTTCAGGGTCAGCGCCAGGTTGAGCCGGTTGCGCTCACCGCCGGAGAGGACCCCGGCCGGCTTCTGCTGGTCCGGCCCCTTGAAGCCGAAGGCGGACACGTAGGCCCGGCTCGGCATCTCGACCTGGCCGACGTTGATGTAGTCGAGCCCGTCGGAGACGACCTCCCACAGCGTCTTCTTCGGGTCGATGTTGGCGCGGCTCTGGTCGACGTAGGAGATCTTGACGGTCTCGCCGACCTTGATGTCACCGGAGTCCGGCGTCTCCAGGCCCTGGATCATCTTGAACAGGGTGGTCTTGCCGGCGCCGTTCGGGCCGATGACACCCACGATGCCGTTGCGCGGCAGCGTGAAGCTGAGGTTGTCGACCAGGACCTTGTCGCCGAAGGCCTTGTTCAGCTCGTTGACCTCGACGACGACGTTGCCCAGGCGCGGGCCCGGCGGGATCTGGATCTCCTCGAAGTCCAGCTTCCGCATCTTCTCGGCCTCGGCGGCCATCTCCTCGTACCGCGCGAGACGGGCCTTGGACTTGGCCTGGCGCCCCTTGGCGTTGGAGCGGACCCACTCCAGCTCTTCCTTGAGCCGCTTCTGCCGCTTGGCGTCCTTCTGGCCCTCGACCTTCAGACGGGCGGCCTTGGTCTCCAGGTAGGTGGAGTAGTTGCCCTGGTACGGGTACGCACGACCGCGGTCGAGCTCCAGGATCCACTCGGCCACGTTGTCCAGGAAGTACCGGTCGTGGGTGATGGCGACGACGGTGCCCGGGTACTTGGCCAGATGCTGCTCCAGCCAGTTCACCGACTCGGCGTCGAGGTGGTTGGTGGGCTCGTCCAGGAGCAGCAGGTCGGGCTGCTCCAGCAGCAGCTTGCAGAGCGCGACGCGGCGCTTCTCACCACCGGAGAGGTTGACCACGGGCCAGTCGCCCGGGGGGCACCCGAGCGCGTCCATGGCCTGCTCCAGCTGGGCGTCGAGGTCCCAGGCGTTCGCGTGGTCCAGCTCCTCCTGGAGCTTGCCCATCTCGTCGAGCAGCGCGTCGGAGTAGTCGGTCGCCATCAGCTCGGCGATCTCGTTGAACCGGTCGAGCTTGCCCTTGATCTCGGCGACACCCTCCTGGACGTTCTCCAGGACGGTCTTCTCCTCGTTCAGCGGGGGCTCCTGGAGCAGGATGCCGACGCTGTAGCCGGGCGAGAGGAAGGCGTCGCCGTTGGACGGCTGCTCCAGCCCCGCCATGATCTTCAGCACGGTCGACTTACCGGCACCGTTCGGGCCGACGACGCCGATCTTCGCCCCGGGGAGGAAGTTCAGGGTGACGTCATCGAGGATCACCTTGTCGCCGTGCGCCTTGCGCGCCTTGCGCATGGTGTAAATGAACTCAGCCAAGAGAAACCGTCCGGCAGCTTGAAATCTGGCAGTGGGCAGATACACCCCATCTTGCCGTACCGCCACCCCTACGGGGAAACCCGTTCCGCCCAGGGGCTCTGACCTGGGGTTTCACTGTGGCGCACTGCGTCTCGTCTGTCACTGCCGGTCGCCGCCGGTCGGCTTCGGACGCCCTCGCACGGCCCAGGGACGGCCCGGAGTCGATCACCAGGAACCGGTCATCGGCTGACAGCGGCGCCCTCGAACAGACCGTACGAACCTCAGCCACCGACAGCCAGCCACGACGGCGGACACGCCGACCGACCAGGCGCGCGTATGTCTCGCCGCTCCCCCACCGGCCTCAGCCCCGGTGCAGCACCGTCGACGGGAGCAACCACGCCGGCCGGGCCGGGGGGACGAGTCGGAGTCGATCGCCCCAAGCCCTCAGCTTGGGAAGCTTGGATCTCTGGGGGATGGTTGCCCCACTGACCTGCGGTGAGGCCGTAAGCGAACCTTCCTGACCGCCGACTTGGTGCCCGCTATTCCCCGTGATTCCCCGCGGAATCTGGCACGCGTCTGGCACGGCCGCTGGCTGGGTGAGGCCTGACTTGCCGGTCTACTGATCACCGGTCTCGCTCACCAGCGAGGTGGGGGCAGCCGACGGCTCTGATTTGGGCGGATGCCGTGGGCTTCTGTCGTTGTCGGTCGACGCCGGGTGACCTCGGACGGCCCGGAGACGGCCCGAGATAGCGTTCGAGGAAGCTCTCGTCGGAGGGGCGTGAATGGACATGCTTGTGCTGATGGAGCGGCTGGCCGAAGGCGGAGTCACGACCGTGCGCAAGGTCGATGATGACCGCATGACTGAGCACAGGAAGGCATGGTGGTCATCGTCAGTGGCGGACCGCTTGGCGAGGACTCATTTTTCCGCGCGGACTGAACACGACCGACGCGTGCCTTGACTCGTTGCTCGCCCACCTGGAAGCAACGAGTCTGCCGCCGTTTGCGTGATCGACATGGGCTGTGGTCGCCCCTATCCCTGCGCGGTTGTCCGCTCTGGGAAGAGCCTGGGCCCGCCAACGCAGGAGCGACGCTGACCTGCTTGCTCGTAGGCGGTCATACAGGATTCAGCCACCCACACGTGTGCTCACAAGATTCCGTAACTAGCTCGCGCGCGGTGTGTCAAAATCGGAGCTGGGGAAGGGTAGTTGCTGATCCGGGTCGTGGCCGCTGCTGTAGGCGGCCCGGTCTGATGACATCCGGCACCACGTTGCGTCGGCCGCTGGCCGTTGGCGTTATCGGCCAACTGCTGTTCCCGTACGTAGCGTTGCTGAACAGCAGAGCACACAAGGGGGAACGTCATGACCGAGATCATTGCGGCCATCGTTGGTGGAGTGTTTGCGCTCGGAGCCGCTGTCATCACTGTGCGGTGGACGCGTTCACGCTCGGTCGGCGGCCCTGCGACGACCCGGGCAAACTCGTCCGGTGATACCGGACCGGATAGCCCGACGCCGACGGCACCCCAAGCGATCAACGCTGGGCAATACATTCAGACTAATAATGGAACGGTTTCGCAGACGAACTACCGAGACGGCAAGCAGTGAGACTGCCGACAGGTATACCGTCGGGCTTGCTTGACACCCTCTATGCAGTTCTTCGTGTCATCCTGGCGGTGCTGCTGATCCTATTCGGCATCGAGATGATTCAGTATTATTTCCCTGATGCTTTCCCCGAAGCTGTTGAGTTCATCGAGTACGCAGTTCGACTATCATCCGATAAATATGTTGCTGCGTTCGTGGGTGATCGCCTACTCGTCTTCGCTGGTTTTGGTGTCGTGTTTGTTCTGTGGGTCACACACAAGTGGCCTACTCTCATCAAAACGGCAGGGCAGGCACTTAACCCGTTCGCGAGGATCGGTGTGGCCACAGTTTCGGCCCTTGCGGCTGTTTTGGTGGCGCTTATTCTTGCTGGTCCCCTAGGTCAGTCGCGATCGAAGGGCGAATGTGAGTCCTCATTCAGCTTCACTTGGGATAAGGCGCCGTCGATTGTAAGTAGCACGGAGTGCGGAGGGGGTGAAAGTGGCAGAGGTTCCGGCAATTGACCAATATATCCAGACGAATAATGGAAGCGTCTATCAGACGATCATCAAAAACGAAGCAATTGACGAGGAAACCAAACGGCAAGTGCGACGTCTTGCGGTCACTTCGCCTGAGATGCTGTCTAAGTTGGATGCAATGCTGAAGGACTCCGGCGACGTGAAGGCTGCGGCCGCGATCGTTAAGGAAGCCGGCGACATCCTTAAAAGCACGGCCAGCGGCTCCACGCCGTTCACTGACGACGGGGACGACCCGATGTTTCCCGGCAAGGGGGAGCGGGAGCTACGGAAGGCGATAGCCGGACCCTTCTTGCTGCTTCTGATTATCGCTGCCCTGATTCTATGGCTGTGATGATACACGCGGGGAAAATGCCGTGCCTTTCCTTGCAGTTTCGTCGCGGCGTGATGCTCGCGCGCTTTGGACGCAGCTTCTTCGCCTAGAGATCCGAAAAGGGCGGCAACGGTCCTAGTCCGCCTGTTCGAGGGTTGATAGGTCTGAGCAGTTCGCACCACCTACGATGCTTTGAGCAAGGCTCAAATTTTCCTCTAGGTTCGGCATCTTCCGCACGCCGGGGGATCCAGGGGCAGCATGCTTTCCGCATGAGTTCACTTGTGAGACGAGTTCTTCCATGGCTGGCGGCTACCGCTGGAACCCTCGTGTTCGTGCTCCTTATTTGGAAGGGGCCTTGGTGGGCTGACAACGGACACCTAGGAAAGCAACTCAGCCCAGGTGTCGGAGCGGTCGTAACAGGATTTCGCACGACTGTCGTCGCCGTAGGAGCCGGGATAATCGCCTGCTTCGGCCTTTATTACACGGATCGAAACCTTCGCCACACGCGTGAAAAAGACCGAGACCAAGCTGAGCTAACCCGTGAAGGACAAGTAACTGAGCGATACGTAGCCGCAGTGCAGTTGCTCGCTTCGGAGCATCTCACTGAACGACTTGGCGGGATTTATGCTCTGGAGCGGATTTTGTACGACTCGCCAAGAGATCAATTCACAGTGACCAAGTTACTGGCAGCCTTCCTGCGGCAGCATCCGACTGCCTGTGCCGAGGACCACCAGTGTGGTGTGGTGGCCGAAGACGTCATGGCAGCCTTCGTAGCGATTGCGCGTCGCCCTCGCCGGTTGGATCGAGCCTTCTCCATCAATCTGCGTGAGTTGAAGGTGTGTGGGGCCGAGGTGTACGGATATGACGAGGAGAGCCAAGCGGATCTCGAATCTGTGGACCTGGACGGGGCGTGTTTGAAGGGGGCAGACCTCGAATTTGCCAACATGTGCGGAGCAGGTCTGGATGGCGCCAACTTGGAAGGGGCGATTCTGGATGGGGTGAATCTTGCTGTCGCCAAACTACGGGGCGCGAACCTGAAGGATGCACATCTTTCCAGGGTAAACCTGTCGTCAGCCGACCTCACCGATGCAACAGGACTCGAAGTGGAATCTCTCCTCGCTGGCGACTTCAATTTACACACGAAATTTCCACCCGAGATTATGCAAGACGAGCGAATGAAGAAGCGACTCAGTGAATAGGCGGCAGGTGTGTGCAGTGCAAGGTCGGTGGAGCGGCTTTGGGCTGGAGCTGCTTTGGCGCGAGTGATCATGGCCCCGCAAGCTTCCGGCGCGTCGGGCAGGCAGTGGACCTGCCCGGTAAAGCACGACGTTGGGGCCATGATCTGCGAGGCTCGCGCCAAAGTGGCTGCCTAAAGCCGTGGAGCCGACCGCCATAGCCACGACGTACCCCTTCTCTGACGTCAGGGGGCTGATAGCTGTGCGCGCGGCACGGGCGCCGGCCGGGCTGGAGCGGGGCGGAGACAGGAGCGCAGGCCCGGCCGGGGGCCGGGCCGCGCGCGGGGAGCGGAGCGAGCCGCCTTGAACCAGTAGAGAAAGTTGTAACTCACTCTTCAGGGTGGGGCGTGAAGTCGTGTGCGCATGCCGGGTGTTCGGTCCCTTGGCGGTGCGCGAGGGGCAGGAAGAGCACGGGCTGGATCGTCCAGGTGATGCGTGTGCTGACGTGGGTCAGGGACACCGTGCAGGGCTCGGCCCGCAGCAGGGCTCGTCGGGTGTCGATCCGGCCGTCATACATCCACTCCCACGCTGCGCTGGAGGCGTCCACGTCCAGTGCCGGGGAGATCGTTTCGAGGGCGATCGCTACCCACCGGTCCGCCTGCGGAGCGGAGTAGGCGTCGAACGATGCCACCAGTGCCAGCGGGCCCTGCTCGGTCAGGTTCTCCGTCCAGCACTCGCACCAGAATCCCCACCGGGGCAGTTTCATCAGCATCGTCGGTCTCCCAGCCGTGCGTCGGCGTACAGCTCGGCGGTGACCGTGTGGCCCTGGTCGGTGTCGTGGACGACGACCCGGTGGGCGATGAGGCTGACCATGCCCAGTCCCCGGCCTCGTTCGGCGTCGTGGTGCTGGTGCTCGACCTTGGGGGCCGTGGCCGCACCGCCGTCGTCCGTGACCGAGACCGCGACCACCTGGGCCGAGACCGCGACGGCCAGGTGGAAGCTACCGGGCTCCCAGCCGCTGGCCGTGTGGCGGATCGCGTTGGTGCTCAGCTCGCTCACGATCAGCTCGGCGTCGTCGGCCAGGGGGGAGTCGCGCAGGATGTCGCGGGTCCAGCGGCGGGCCCGGCTCACTTCTTCCGGGAATCCTGGGCAACTCAGCCCCCAGACCCGGGCTGTACTCGTATGCCCGTGCATACAAGTTCCTGGGTGATCGGCCCCCACCACCCCCACCGCACCGACGCGATTGCCGCGAGCGCGTGGATCGGGGTGCCGCCGGGCCGGGCGGACTGGCTGGACTTCAGCGCGGTCAGCGTGTTGGCGGTGCCCGACTCGCGCCCGCTGACGCGCCGTAGCCGGTCGACGAGTAGCAGCCGTGGAAGTGCCGTACCCCGTGGGTGCGGTGGTAGACGGCGCACAGCCGGTCGGCGCGCGGCCCAGCCGCTCCTGTGGTGGGGCGGACACCGAGCCGACCGGACTCCTCGAAGGCGGGGACCCGGTCCGGGAACCGGTCGAGGACCTCCTCACTCCCGCCCAACTGTCCCCGTCGCCGTGCCGGACTCTCCCGGCCGCCTCCATTCGACGAACCTGGAATCCCAACGCACCGGATACTCAAGTGCCCGTCCCTCACTCGATCCTCTACCTTGAGCCGGGGCGCACGGACAAAGGGGATCGGCGATGAGCATGAACTTCGACATCGGTGACGAGACGTTGTGGAACCCGTCGAACAGTGCCGGCCGCCTCTTCCTGCGGCAGGTCGGAGTCTTCGAGGCCGAACTCGGGCTGCCCTCGGGAATCGGCCCGGGAAAGTATTGGGGCGACCCGAGCACGCTTGAGGTCGATCCGGCTGTATTCGCGCGGTTCACGCGCGGTCTGGTCGCCTGGTACTGCCAAACCGGGCACGCCGTGATCCACGCGCTCTCTGAGGGGTTCGCGGCGACAGTGGTCGCGCTCGCGCGGCGGGCGGGAATCGATGTCGAGATGCCCGAGGCGGGGCCCGGCCATGTGTGTGGTGGCAGCCAGTCCGATGTGCAGGTCCCCGGCAATCCCCTGGCCGCGTCAGCCGCAGTCGTCGCCGCGCTGGACACGCGCGCGCGGGAGACAGACCGCTGGATGGCCCGCTGAGCCTGTGCACCGGGACCGCTCCTGCCGCCCAACGCCCTCTCCGATGCTTGCCGTTCTTGCGTCTTGCCCGGCTTCAAAAGCCATCGAGGGCTGCGAGATCCTCAGGAGGACAGCGGACGTGGGACCCGGTGAGGGGGGATCAACATTGTGGGACCAGCTACCCGCTTTGACCGGCGTCGTCGTGGGAGCCATCGGCTCCTACCTGGCAACCAGTCTCACGGAACGCAGCAGGTGGCGACGGGTAAGAGCCGAACGCTGGGATCAGAAGAGACTGGACACCTACGCGTCCTACGCGAACAGCTTGAAGCATCAGATCAACATCGCCCAGCGCATAGGAGCCGCACGGGGATTCCAACACGCCGTGGACCCGCTGGATCCGGAACAGGGCCTGGCCCAGCTCGCCGAAGCCGAGGCGCGGCGTGCGACCGAGTGGGAAACGATGCTGCTCGTAGGGGAAGCGGAGACCGTAGCGGCGGCTCGTAAGTGGCATGAATCCGTGTGGAACGTCGAACTCTATGCCCGCGGTCTGAAAGACGACCCCGCCGGCTGGGAGAGAGCAGTTGGGCAGATGAGCCGGGCACGGGATGACTTCTACGTTCTCGCACGGCGTGACCTGGGCATCGCGGGACCCCCTCCACCGTCCGGCAACTGGCCTCGCGTCTGGCAGCGGCAGGACGAAACGAACTGAGGGCAACACGCTGCCACGGCCGGCCTGCCGCCTGCTGCCTGCCGCCTGCCGCCTGCCGCCTGCCGCCTGCCGCCGGAAACATGGCGATGTACGGCTGCCGTGTTGTTCGCGGTTCGCTCTGGGCCGGGCACCGACTGCCGCCGCCGTCCCAGCCGAACGGCTACGGCAGGCCCGGGGCGCACACCGTCCACGTGCCGACGGTCAAGCCTGGTGTGGTCGCGCCCGGCCTCGTCGGCTCCGTCCCGCTTCGGCCTCCACTCACACTCGGCGCACCCCTGACTTGCACCCTCCCCCGCCCGACCGAAGCGAATTCGCCACTCGCCGCTCCCAGGGAATTCGTCGACGGCTCGCGTGCATCCGGCAGGGGACCTCGCGAGGCGGTTCATAGCCATTCGCGGAAGTTCGCCCCGTCGGCCGCGCCTTCCAGCTTTGGCGAAAACAAGCCGTTGCCCCCTGGTTCCCGGCCGCGCAGCCTGGAGGGCGCGGGAGCGCTCCCACGCACCCGGCACCCGCACAGTGAAGACGTCCCCCATAGGAAGAACCCCGCAATGCATTGTCATGAGCATGCACAGCGCCGTACGCCTCACCGTACCGGCCGTCGGCTGGCGCTCGTCCTGAGCACCCTCGTCGGCGTACTGATCAGCCTGATCACCTGGGGCGGCACCGCGTCCGCGCACGGTTCCGTGGTCGACCCCGCCTCCCGCAACTACGGCTGCTGGCAGCGCTGGGGCAGCGACTTCCAGAACCCGGCGATGGCCCAGCAGGACCCCATGTGCTGGCAGGCCTGGCAGGCCAACCCCAACGCCATGTGGAACTGGAACGGCCTGTACCGCAACGGTTCCGCCGGCAACTTCCAGGCCGTCATCCCCAACGGACAGCTGTGCAGCGGCGGCCAGACCGAAAGCGGCCGCTACAACTCCCTCGACGCCGTCGGCCCCTGGAAGACCACCGACATCAGCTCCGACTTCACCGTGAAGCTGTACGACCAGGCCAGCCACGGCGCCGACTACTTCCTGGTCTACGTCACCCGACAGGGCTTCGACCCCACCACCCAGCCGCTCACCTGGCAGGACCTGCAACTGGTCACCAAGACCGGCAAGTACGCACCCAGCCAGAACTACTCGATCCCCGTCAGCACGTCCGGCTACACCGGCCGCCACGTCGTCTACACCATCTGGCAGGCCTCGCACATGGACCAGACCTACTTCCTGTGCAGTGACGTGAACTTCCGCTGACCCCGGCCGTCACCGACCCTCAGCACCCACCGGACGCGACCCGGCGCCGACCCGGGTCGCGTTCATCCGATTGGGAGCGCTCCCATCCGCTCTGGGGGGCTCCCTCGGGGGGAGTCCTCTTGGGGGGCTCCCCCCTCCCCCCTCCCCCGCCCTCCCCACCCCCTCCTCCCACCCCCAGGAGCCCACATGCCCCACCTGCCCACCCGATGCCCGCGATGGGTGCGCACGCCCTGGACGGCGGTCGTGGCCGTGCTCGGGCTGGCGGTGTCCCTCCTGGTCGCGGCGCCCGCCAGTGGCGTCGGAGCCGGAGCCGCTGCCGGATGCCGGGTCGACTACACCGTCAACGAGTGGTCCGGCGGCTACACCGCCCAGGTCCGCGTCACCAACCTCGGCCCCGCGCTCAGTGCCTGGCGGCTGACCTGGACCTACGGCGGCGACCAGCGCATCACCTCCGCCTGGAACGCCACCGTCACCCAGACCGGCCGCTCCGTGACCGCCGCCGGCACGGACTGGAACGCCGCCCTGCCCAGCGGCGGCGCCGCCGACTTCGGCGTGCAGGGCACCTGGCAGTCCGCGGACCCGGCGCCCACCGACTTCAGCCTCAACGGCGTCTCCTGCGGCGGCGACACCACCGAGCCGCCGACCACACCGCCCACCACTCCGGGCACCCCCTCACCCACCCAGCCGCCGGCCGACTGCGGCGGCGCCGCCCTGTGCAGCGACTTCGAGAACCAGACCGGCACCTCCCCGTCCGGCGACTGGCGCTTCACCGCGCCCGACTGCCAGGGCACGGGCACGGCCACCGTCGACACGGCCGTGGCTCACAGCGGCGCCAAGTCCCTCCGGGTGGACGGCCGGGCCGGCTACTGCAACCACGCCTTCGTCGCCGCCACCACCGACCTTTCGACGGTCGGCCCGGTGCTGTACGTCCGTATGTGGGTACGGCACACCACCGCGCTCCCCTCCTCCCACGTCACCTTCGTCTCCATGCCGGACAGCTCCCAGGGCGGCCGGGCGCTCAGGGTCGGCGGCCAGAACGGCGCCCTGCAGTGGAACCGGGAGAGCGACGACGCCACGCTTCCCGCGCAGAGCCCGGCCGGTGTGGCGCTGAGCAAGCCGCTGCCGACGGGCAGTTGGCAGTGCCTGCGGTTCGCCATCGACACCTCCGCGCCCAAGCTGGACACCTGGCTGGGCGACCAGCAGGTCCCCGGCCTGCACGCCGACGGCGTACCGACCCAGGACATCGACCAGCAGTGGCTCTCCCGCACCACCCCGCCCCGGCCCACCGCCCTCCGGCTCGGCTGGGAGAGCTACGGCAGCGGCGACGACACCCTGTGGTTCGACGACGTGGCAGTCGGCTCGGCACCGATCGGCTGCTGAGAGGGGCGCCGGACGCCGTTCACCGTGAGCCCGGCCGCCGGGCTCACGGCGCCCCTCTCTCCGCCCGCCGCCCCAGCCCGGACGCTCTCCCGCCCCGGACGCTCTCCCAGCCCGGACGCTCTCACGCGTCCGGTGTCGTGTCCTTGCGGCGCAGGACGACCAGGACCGCGCCGCCGATCACGACCAGACCTATGGCCACGCCGGTGATCAGGGGGGTGAGGGCGGAGACACCGGTCTCGGCCAGGTCGGTGGTGTCCAAGGCGCTGCCGCCGCCGACCGAGGCCGGGCTGGGCTCGTTGGGGAGCTGGGCCGCCGTCTGCGTGGTGACCGCTCCCTGGGTCTTGCAGTCCAGGACGCCGGTGAAGCGGTGGCTGAAGCCGTGGGGGCCGGTGATCGTGAAGTCGTAGGCCTGGTCCTCCGGGAGCGGTACGGTCACCGTGCGGGTGGCGCCCGCGGGGATCGTGTGACCGGTGCCCATCAGCTGGAAGGAGAACGGCTCGTCGCCGTTGTTGACCGCGGTGATGTCCACCCCGCCCTTGGCGCAGTTCTCGCGGGCCGACACCGCCGGTATCGAGCCGTCGGCGGCCCAGCCGGCCGTCGCGGTCGCGGCGACGGTGGACTCGCTGGAGCCGGCCAGGATCTGCGTCTGGCTGCGGCTCTCGGAGGCGAAGGCCCGTCCCACCGGCACGGTCGTGGACGCCTGCACGGTCAACTCGGCCGTGCCTGCCCCGTTGCCGGCGGTGTGGCCGGCCTCCCCGGCCGGGTCCTCGGGGACGTCGAAGTACAGCCGGGTGCCGTCCTTCGCCGAGGTGATCACCTTGCCGTTCTTGTCGGTGATCCGCACCCCGCCGGTGGCCGCGTCCGCCGGCGGGCTCACCGTGACCGCGCTCGCGTTGGTGTGCACGGTGACCGGGCCGAGCCGGTCGCCCGGGCGGCCGGAGACCGCGGGCGGATCGAGGGTGAGCGAGGCCCGCGGCTCACCGACGCCACGGGCGCTCTTCTCCAGGTAGTCGGCGAGCTTCTCGGCCTGCGGGTCGAGGGCGTCGACGTCGGCGCCGTCGGAGTAACGCCAGATGGCCACCTGGGTGCCGGCCGCCGCGTCCTGCTCGGTCAGCCCGGGTGCGCCCGCCTTGCGGGCCAGTGCGGCGAGGTCGTTGACCTGAGGATAGGAGTGCTGCAGGATCCAGCCGATCCGGCCCGCGTCCTTGTTGGTGCCCAGCGAGGTGCCGCGCCAGGAGGTCTCCTGGTATCTGGCGTCCCGCTGGGTCGGGTTGTGCAGGTCGACGCAGTACGTCTGGAGGGTGCCGCCGCCGTCCACGGACATCTCGAACAGGCCCGCCGGGACCCGCTGGTCGGCGCCGTCGCCGTGGATCACGGCCTCGCCGTAGGTCTTCAGACCGTTGTTCGTGGCCGTCGCCCCGCCCTCGGTCCGCGGTGTCTCGTCGGCCACCGCCGTACCGGCGCCGGACAGCACGCCGGCCGCCACGAGGCCGGACACCGTCGTGGCGGCGGCCAGGCGTGCCGTTCCGGTGGACCGGCACAGCCCAGTTAGCGCAGCAAGCACAGAATTCCCCTTCGAGCAGGACCCGTTGGACGTGGGGGACGGTCCCACCAGCAGAAATCGGCAGCCCCTAGGGGCACGCCCGGCATCCTATGGATCACTGGGAGCCCAACCCGGCGGTCGGATGATCGGATGGCCGATCCGATCCGTAATCGTTATCGCCGGGACCGTCCATGAGCTGGCCTTATCGACAAATCCACCGGTTTCCGCGACTGACGGAACGTCACCGGGCGGATGTGACGTCATGTCACTGGTGCTGGTTCCGGCGCCTGTTGGTCCGCCGGATCACCCTCGGTGTCCGTCCGGCTCGGTGTCTCCCAGTTCGGTTCCGGGCGGGCCACCGCGGCCGGTGCATCGGCCCTGGCCGCGCGCTGGAAGAGCGCCGTGCCGCGGCCCAGGTCGTGGCCGATCGCCACGGCGTCGATGTCGGCGGAGGCCCACGGCTGCTGTCCCTCCCGTGTCTCCGTGCGGACCTTCAGCCGCCCCTGGACGACGACCGGCTGGCCCACCTCCACGCACGCCGCCACGTTGACCGCGAGCTGCCGGTTGGCCCACACCGTGAAGAAGTTGGTGTGGCCGTCGGTCCAGGCACTCTTCTCCCGGTCCCAGTAACGCGCGGTGACCGCCAGCCGGAACCGGGCCGACGGACCCGCCGCCGACTCCCGGTAGACCGGCTGGGTCGCCACGTTGCCCACCACACAGACGATCGTCTCGTTCACGTCTCGCTCCCCTCCCCCGCCCGCGCTCTTCCGGCCGGGCGGACACACGTACGGGCCCGTCCCGTACGGCTGCGTCTGCCGTGCCGGCGCGTACGACTGCCGTACGCGCCCGCACGTCCCGCCGACCGCTCGCGCCGTCCGGCCGCCTGTGCGGCCGGACCCGTCGTGCGATCGCCGTGGCCTCAGACTGCCTCCGCCGGGCCGGGCCCGCTGAGCGCTGTGGACGGCCACCCGCCTGTGGATAACTCCGTCACCCGCGCGGGTGAACCCCGCTTTCTCCCAGCAACCCCCGCACCCCCACTGGTCCCACCACCCCACCGATCGCCCCCAGACCGCTCACCCCACCCCGGTTCTGCTCCGGGCGACTCTCCCGTACTGCTCCCGCACCTCCCGGTACCGCAGCAGTTCCGCCGCCACCGGATCGAGCACCCGGGCCCGGCCGCAGCCCGCCGCCGCCTCCCGCAACCGGCGTTCCGCCTCTTGGCCGTAGCGCCGCGCGGGGCCCCGGGCCGCCATCCGGCACCCCCACTCCACCAGCGGCCCGCCGACGATCCCGCACACCATCAACAGCACCGGAACGCCCAGGTTGGGCGCCATCAGCCCGGCGATCTGCCCCGCGAGCCACCCGCCGCCCACGATCTGCAGCAGGGTCATCGCCGCCTGGACCAGTACCGCCACCGGCCACCAGCCCGGCCGAGGCGGGCGGCCCGGCGGCAGCCCGGCCCGTGCCGACAGCGCGTCCAGCGCCTCGGACAGCCCCTGGGAGCCGCGTACGGCCGCTTCGCGCACCGCCTGCGCCCACGGCGCGGGCAGCCCGGCCGAGGCCCGGTCGGCGACCGTGCGAACCGCCTGTTCCACCCGCTGGCGGGCCGTGGCCTCCTCGTCGGCCTGGCCGCGGACCGCGTGGCGGCCCGTCGTGGCCTCGCCGCGGCCCTGGTACCAGCGCCACAGCCGCAGCCAGGGCGTGCCGCAGGCCCGGTTGGCGTTGCGCAGCCAGGCGCGTTCGGCGGCCTCGCCCGCCGCGGTGGCGCCCACCGCGTCCGCGAGCCGCGCGGCGAACTCCTCGCGGGCCTCCTCGGTGAGGCCGGCCCGCCGCCCGGTGGCGTACACGGGCCGCAGTCCGGCCGCGGCGGCGTCCAGGTCGGCCGCCACCCGGCGGGCCGCCGCGCCGCGCTCCGCCACGAACTGGCCAAGTGCCTCGCGGAGTTCGCCGACACCCTCGCCGGTGAGCGCGGACAGCGCGAGGACGGTGGCGCCCGGTTCGCCGTGTTCGCCGAGCGCGATGCCGTCCTCGTCCAGCAGCCGCCGCAGGTCGTCCAGGACCTGGTCGGCGGCGTCCCCGGGCAGCCGGTCCACCTGGTTGAGGACGATGAACATGACCTCCGCGTGGCCGGCCATCGGCCGCAGATAACGCTCGTGCAGCATGGCGTCGGCGTACTTCTCGGGGTCGACCACCCAGATGACGGCGTCGACCAGTTTCAGGATCCGGTCGACCTGTTCGCGGTGCTGTACGGCGGCGGAGTCGTGGTCGGGCAGGTCGACCAGGACCAGCCCGCGCAGTTGCGCCTCGTTGTCCGGGCTGTGCATGGGGCGGCGGCGCAGCCGGCCCGGGATGCCCAGCCGGTCGATGAGGGTCGCCGCGCCGTCGCTCCAGCTGCACGCGATGGGCGCGGCGGTGGTCGGGCGGCGTACGCCGGTCTCCGAGATGGCCACTCCGGCGAGCGAGTTGAACAGTTGGGACTTGCCACTGCCGGTCGCGCCGGCCAGGGCGACGACGGTGTGCCGGCCGGAGAGCTTGCGGCGGGCGGCGGCCTCGTCCAGGACCCGGCCCGCTTCGGCGAGCGTGTGACTGTCCAGGCGGGTACGGGACAGCCCCACCAGTTCGCGCAGGGCGTTCAGCCGGGAGCGCAGCGGGCCGTCGTACGCCAGCGGGACCGGGACCTGCGCGCCCGGCCCGCGGTGCGGCTGCTCCCCGGAGGGGGTGCGCTCGGCGGTGGCGGACCCGGTGACGCGGCGGGCGATGAGGCCGTCGTCCCAGGTCTCCTGGGCGGCGCCGGCTTCGCCGTCCGTGGCGGAGGTGGGCGTGGGGGTGGCGGCGCCTGCCGCGGTGGCCGTCTTGGGGGGCGTGGCGCCCGGTGTGGTGCGGGGCTTCGGGGAGCGTGCGGGGTGCGGGTGGGGGCGGGGCACCGAGACGCCTTGCTCGGTCCCACGCCCGTGCGCGGAGCGGTCCCGGTCACCGTTGCCACCGGCTTCGCCGTGCCGGTCGCGCTCCTGGGCACCGAGACGGTCGTGGTCCTGGGCACCGCGCCTGTCGTGGTCCCGGGCACCGTGCCGGTCGCGGTCTTGCACGGCGTGCCCGTCGCGGTCTTGTACGGCGTGACGATGGCCGTCTTCTCCGGCGTGGCCGTCGCGCTCGATGCTACGGCCACGGTCACGGTCGGCGTCACCGCTGCGCTCACGGTCGGCGCCGTCCCCCTGGACGCGGTCGGCGTTCTCGTCGCGTACGCGCGCGGGACGCTCCTCCCGGCCGGTGTCCGGGCCGCCCTCGACGGTCTCGTCCGGCACGCGCGCGTGCCGGACGCCGGCGCCGTCGCCTTCACACCCGCCGCCACCCCCCTCGTGTCCGCCGCCGTTCCCGTCCTCGGTGGCGTCGTCGCCCCGCCCCTCGTAGCGGCCGCCGGTGCCGGGCCCGTCGTCCCCGGGGCCCTCCTTGACCAGGCTCAGGCTCGCGTGCGCGAGGCCGCCGACGCGTTCGGCGGTGTCCGGGGCGCCTGTGGCGGCGCGACCGACGTGCTCCAGGGACCCGGTGTCGCCGCTGCCGCTGTCGGTGCGCCTCATGTGGTCGGTGTGCTCCGTGTGGTCCTGGTCAGTGACGGCGGTCACCGGTCACCTCTCCTTCTGCAGTACGGACAGCGCGGCGATGAGTTCGGCCTGGGGCTCGGGGTGAACGTCCAGGGCGTCCAGCGGGGCGAGGCGCCGCTCGCGTTCGGCGTACATGACGCGGTCCACGTGCTCGGCGAGCAGTCGTCCGGCCCGGTCGCGCAGCCGCAGGACGCCGTGTGCGCCGAGCCGCTCGGCGAGCCCCTCGCCCGCGGTACGCGCCCGGCGCCCGCCCAGCACCGCCGTGGCGACGAGGGCGGCGACGACCTCGGGGTCGGGGGCGCCGGTACGCTCCAGGACCCGTACCTCGTCCTCGGCGTACTCCTCCAGCTCGCGCCGCCAGCGCCGGGCCGCGAGCCCGATGCGGTGCTCGGCGTTCTCCAGGGAGGTGTCGCGGGCGGTCAGCTCGGGGGCGCGGGCGGCGGGCTCGCGCCGCCAGGCGTCGTCCACGCGCTCGTCGGCGGCGGTGACGGCGCACAGCAGCAGGGCGGCCAGGCTTTCCACGAGGGCGTCGAGGAGTTCGGCGGCGGTGCAGTCCAGGGGGAAGGCGCGCCAGCGCTTGAGGGCGTCGCCGGCGAGTACGGCGCCGGACTGCAGGCGGCTGCGCACGCGCGCGTGCTCGCTGTCGTAGGCGGCGTCCACGGCGGAGGTGAGCCGGAGGGCCGCCGCGTACTGGGCCGCGGCGGCGCCGGCCAGCTCGGGCATGCGGGACTTCAACGAGTCGAGCAGGCCGTAGGCGGTCCGGGCCATGATGTGCTGGCGGGCGGCCGGGTCCTGGGCGTGGTGGACGAGCCAGCTCTTCAGGGGTGCGACGGCGGTGGCGGGCAGCAGTCCGGCGCCCCAGGCGGACTCCGGCAGCTCGGGCACCGTGAAGCGGGGTACGTCGCCCAGTCCGGCCTTGGTCAGCAGGGCGCCGTACTGCCGGGAGACCTCGGAGACGACCTGGTGGGGCACCCGGTCCAGGACGGTGATGAGGGTCGCGTCGTACTCCTTGGCGGTGCGCAGCAGGTGCCAGGGGACGGCGTCGGCGTAGCGGGCGGCCGTGGTGACCATGATCCAGATGTCGGCGGCGCAGATGAGTTCCGCGGCGAGGACGCGGTTGTCGGCGATCAGGGAGTCGACGTCGGGGGCGTCGAGGAGGGCGAGGCCGCGCGGGAGGGTGTCGGCCGTCTCGACGCGCAGCACGCGCGCGTGCTCGTCGTCGGTGGGCGGGAACTCCTCGGCGGGGTCCCGGTCGGGGTCCCATACGCGGGTGAGGGCGGGGAGCACGCGCATGCCGCTGAACCAGTGATGATCCTCCGGATGGCAGACGAGGACCGGTGTCCGGGTGGTCGGCCGGAGCACGCCCGCCTCGCTCACCCGTCGGCCGACGAGGGAGTTGACCAGGGTGGATTTCCCCGCGCCGGTGGAGCCGCCGACGACGGCGAGCAACGGCGCCTCGGGGTGCCGCAACCGGGGTACGAGGTAGTCGTCGAGCTGCGCGAGGAGTTCGTCGCGGTTGGCACGCGCGCGTGGGGCCCCGGCCAGGGGCAGCGGAAAGCGTGCGGCGGCGACACGGTCGCGCAGAGCGGAGAGTGTGTCGAGCAGCTGAGGCCGTACGTCCAAGGTCACCACATGCGAAGAATGCCCAATTTTAGGGGAATTCTGAAGCATATGGACATGTCTGCGCGCCGACAGAACAGAACGGACGGAAGGGATGAGTGGGACACTCGCACAGTCCAGGCATAACGAGTGCACAACACCCGGCGCGCCGGGCGCCAAAAGCGGTGCGCGATTCGCACTTGCCTGCGATTATCAGGATCGCTTCACCGAACCTCCACATCGAGCCACGGAGGGGAAGCGACAGGGTCAAGGAACCGGGAGCCCTATCCTTGACCCCGGCAACGTCACGGATCGGCCCCCACCAGGCCACCAGGCACGAGGCCACCCCACCCGGCCCCCGTAGCTCAGTGGATAGAGCAGGCGCCTTCTAAGCGCTTGGCCGCAGGTTCGAGTCCTGCCGGGGGCGCCAAGCTCCGCCCTCCCGCTCGGGAGGGCTTTTCGCTGGTCAGAGCGGCTTTCAGTGGGCACGACGAAGCCCCGGACGCCTCTTGGTGATCAAGGGCCGACTCCGGGGGCTGTCCGGCTGTCACCGGGTTCTCGCGGGTGGCCGTGTCGAATACGTGTCGAAGTTCTCGACCGGTGAAAGATCAGCCGGCGCCCGGCACCTCCGCCTCCGGAAGATCACCCGCGGCTTCCAGCCGCCGCTTCAGGTCCGGCAGCTTCCCGTCGACGCACCGGGCGTACGTCGCCGGCAGCACGGCGACGCTGTTCCCGGCCCACTCGGCCACCTGGGCGGGCGGCATCCCGTCGTTGAGCCACTTCGTCAGGCGCGCGTGCAGGATGTCGTACACGCGCCGTCCAGTGGGTGACTCGAAGACCTGCGGGGGCAGTACGGCCTTACGCGCGCTGCGCCACGCCCGGCGGATGACGGAGCCGGCGAGGACTCCGCCGGACTCCCCCGGAAGAGCAGATCACCCGGATGGAGCTGTTCATCCTCGATGTGCGTCCCAGGGTGTACTGGAGGGTCGCGCCGGTTCGGGCACGTACGTCGCCGAGCAACGGCAGCGCATGCGCGTGGTCCGGTCGTCGGCGCGTGAGCGGCCCGACGGGTCTCCGTTCCGGGCGGACATGAAGGCCGCGGGCAGGCAAGGGGTGTGGGAGATCCGGACCGAAGCCTCCGATCAGCCGCTAGGGCCTGTCCGGCGAGGGAACGCCTTCACGTCCCGCCGCGGCGGAACCTACGGTTTGTGGGTCACCCAGAGCAGTTCCGCCGGCCAGCGGTGCGCCCAGTCGGGCGGGTCGGTTTCGTTGTAGCCGTTGGGTGTTCCGCGTTCGGGCCGCGGCTCGATCAGGTCGTCGATGACGAGACCCGCGCCGCGCAGGACCCTGACCCAGTCACCGTAGGTGAGCTGATAGCTGGTCGCGCCGTCGTCTTCGGCGATGGTGTTCAGCCCGAAGTAGTCCTGCTGCAGCATCGTGGTCACGCGGCCGGCGGCTTCGTCGTAGCAAGCTTCGAACCATGGGCTGGCGACGTTGAACACCAGGCGCCCGCCTCGGACCAAGACGCGGGCAGCCTGCGGGACGGCCAGGTGCGGAGGCGCCCAGCTGAGCCCACCGAAGTCGCAGAACACCAGGTCGAAGCTATCGTCGGCGAAGGGGAGTTTCTCGGCGGCGCCCTGCACCAGCGAGTAGCGGGCCGCCCCCATCGCATGCTCCGCCGCGGCGAGTTGGGCCTCGGACAGGTCGAGCCCGACCACGGTGGCGCCCTCGGCGGCGAGCGCCCTGGACCACTGGCCGGCGCCACAGCCGAGTTCGAGGACGCGCTTGCCGGTGACGTCCCCCAAGGCGTGCAGATGCGCGTCGGGGATGGAGTACATGCCCCACAGCCGGGGTGCGGCGCCGATTTTCGGGTCATGCTTGTGCTGGTAGGCGCTGCTGATCTGGTTCCAGAACCGCCGGTTGGCGGGGATGCTGTCCACGTGCCGACTCCAGCACTGCCTGCCAGCGGCGGTCAACAGGTTTAGGCACCGGCCGGCCGTCGCCTCGGTCTGGCCCTGGCTCGGCCCGTGATCCGCCGGACGAGCCCCCAGCTCCGCTCGGACAGCGTACCGAGCAGGGTCCGCAAGCCACTGACCGGCGGAGACGCTGGTCAGCTTCTTTTCCGGCCCGATGCGCGCCGCGCCCAGGCCAAGCGCCTGCGCCCCCCTGCCGGACGGCGATCAGCCCATGGCCGGCAGGAAGCCCCCGCGAGTCGTGCCCGAGGAGAGCAGGGCGGACCAGTCGAGGGTCTGCGGGAGCCGGTCCAGGGACAGCACCACCGCGCCGCCGGCCCGCTCGGTGTCGTCGCACCAGTCGGCCATGCGGCCCGGCGCCGTGCCGTCGTCGGTGTCGCCGATCACCGGCGCGGCGAGCGCGGGGACGAGGACTCCGTGGTCACCGGGACCGTCCACGACGCACAGGGTGAGCCGGGGCACGATGCTCCAGCCCTCGCACCGGGGTATCGCCCCATCGGGCGCGGTCAGCGGCGGCAGAGCGTCGTGGACGGACGCTCCCGCCAGGAAAAGCACCGGCGTGGCGCCGCGGACGAACAACGTGTTCTCGGGATCGAGCAGCATGGGGCCACTCTTTCAGCCCGCCGGCCGCTACGGATGCCGACCGGCGCCCACGCCTGCCGGCCGGCGACCTACGACCAGCGCCCCGCTCCCACACCTGCCGACCGATGTCCTACGACCAGCGCCCCGCGCCCCCATACCTGCCGGCCCACGCCCCACACCTGCCGGCCCACGCCCTACGGCTCCCGGCCCACGCCCTACGGCTGCCGGCCCGCCTCCTCCGGTCTCTCGCCCCGGTTCAGCTTCCGCAGCGTCTCCCTGCTCCAGCCGGAGATGCGGGCCAGGTCCGACTGGCGGACGCCGCCCGTGGCCGCGTCGCGCAGTGAGGACTGGAGGGCCTCCGTCGCATCCTCCAGGCGGGCCAGGGCCTCGCGACGGCGGCCGGCGTCCCTGCGCACCTTGTGTTCCAGGACGCTGTGCAGGGTGAACACCGCGGGCCGGCCACCGGTCCCCTGCACCCGGACGAGGATCCGCAGGCCGGGGGCGTCCGGGGCGACCAGGGCCGCCACGGTCTGCCGGTGGTGGGCCATGTAGCGGTCGAAGGCCTGCACGGCGGCGTCGGCGGCGTGGTACCCGTAGAACCAGCTCGGAGTGACGGCCTGCGTGCACCATTCGTCGGCGCCTCCGCGCTGCACCTCGACGGCGAACACCATCCGCTGCGGACGCGCCTCTTCCATGGCTCCCCCTTATGGAAGTCACCTTGTCCGACCATGGATCACGAGCTACCGCCCGGCCAGCGAACCGCCCGGCCCGGAGGGCAGGCCGAGCCACCCAATGTTTCCGCTGGTCAGCAGGGGCCTTACCAGGATCTCTCACTTCAGTGAAACGTGCCACTGTTCGAGCGGCAACAACCCTCCGCCACAACGCTGTTGTCGCCAGTACCCGAGCGTGGAACCGAATGCCTCGCCCGGAACGATGAGTTCACGGGTGGGTAGAGTCGCTCACAGGAGAGGGGAGGACACGCCGTGCGGCTTCGTTGTGTGGTGCTGGACGACTTTCAGGGGGTGGCCACCGAGGTCGCCGACTGGTCGGTGCTCGGGGACCGGGTGGAGGTCGTCGCCCTGCGCGAGCACCTCCCCGACGAGGACGCCCTCGCCGCGGCCCTCGCCGACTACGACATCGTCGTCACCCTGCGCGAACGCGTCCCCTTCCCCGGCTCCCTGATCTCCCGCCTCCCCCGGCTGAAACTGCTCATAGCCTCAGGGATGCGCAACAGCGTCATCGACTACGCCGCCGCCGAGGCGCACGGCGTCACCGTGTGCGGCACGGAGAGTTCGGGCACCCCGCCGGTCGAGCTGACCTGGGCGCTGCTGCTCGGCCTCGCCCGGGGCATCGTCCAGGAGAACAACGCCCTGCGCGCGGGCGGCCCCTGGCAGTCCACCGTCGGCGCCGATCTGCACGGCCGCCGGCTGGGACTGCTCGGGCTGGGCAGGATCGGCAGCCGCGTGGCACGGGTCGGCCTCGCCTTCGGGATGCGGGTCTGCGCCTGGAGCCAGAACCTCACCAAGGAGCGGGCCGCGGAGGTGGGCGCGGAACTGGCCGGCTCCAAGGAGGAACTGCTCGCCGGCAGCGACTTCGTCTCCGTTCACCTGGCCCTCGGCGACCGCACCCGCGGCCTCGTCGGCGCCGCCGAACTCGCCCTGATGAAGCCGACCGCCTATCTGGTCAACACCTCCCGCGCGGCCATCGTCGACCAGGACGCGCTGCTGGCCGCGCTGCACGAGGGCCGGATCGCCGGCGCCGGCGTCGATGTCTTCGACATCGAGCCGCTGCCCACCGACCACCCGATGCGCACCGCGCCCCGCCTCCTGGCCACACCCCACCTCGGCTACGTGTCCCAGGCCAACTACACGACGTACTACGGCCAGGCCGTGGAGAACATCCAGGCCTACCTCGCGGGCTCCCCGATACGACGGCTGCCCTGAAACCGGCTGTGACGGCTGCCTTGAGCCCCGCTGCGACGGCTGCCCTGAAACCCGCCGCGACGGGTCAACACGGTGCCGGGCTGCCGTCACACGAACAGCCCAGCCGCCATTCCGGTGTCCGCACGGGTCGCCAAGGCCCCCTGCCGTTGAAAGGGTGATCCCCGGCCGATCGGCGTGACCCGCCCCGCACGGCGCCGTTGAACGGGGAGTGCGGCGGCTGGCTGGCCGCCGCGCGCTTCCCCAGCCACAAGCAACAAAGGAGAACGTGATGTCTCGCATCGCGAAGGCGACCGCTGTCGCCCTCGGCGCCGGCGCCGTGGTGGTCAGCGGGTCCGGGCTGGCCATGGCCGAGGCGGACGCCCACGGCGCGGCCGTCAACAGCCCGGGCGTGATTTCCGGCAACCTGCTCCAGGTGCCGATCGGCATCCCGATCAACGTGTGCGGCAACACCATCGACATCGTCGCCCTGCTGAACCCGGCCTTCGGCAACGCCTGCGCCAACGTCGGCGACGAGGTCAAGCCCGGCAAGCCCGGCAAGCCCGGTCCCACCAAGCCCGGCAAGCCCGGCAACAGCAGCCACGGCAACGACGGCTACGGCCACTGAGCCACCGGCACCCCGCAGACAAGAGCCCCGGCACTCCGAGCGCCGGGGCCTTGCCGTACCCACCACACACCTGCTCACGCGCGCCCAGCGCACCCGCTCACGCGCGCACCACACACCTCCTCACGTGCCCCCGGCAGCCCCGCTCACACGTACCGGTAGATGCGGCTCATGTCCTCCAACTGGTCCGGTGTCTCGTCCCACGGCGGCAGCTTCTGGTGCCGGGCCACGACCCGGCCGTGCTGAGCGTCACCGGCACGGGGCGGCTCGGCCGGCAGATAGCGCCGGCCGCGGTGGGCCCGCTGCCAGCGGTACCACTGGAGGTCCAGGAAGGCGTGGTGCAGCCAGAACACCGGGTCGTTGACGGACGCGCCGCCGAGCATGACGCCGCCGACCCAGCGGTGCACCCGGTTGTGGTTGCGCCAGGAGGCGCTGCCGCTGCCGCTCCCCCACCCCTCCAGCTTGTTGCGGAAACCCTTGCGGACGGTGGAGTCCCACGGCCAGGCGTCGTAGAGGGGGTCGTCCAGCGCCCACTGCAACTCGCCACGGGTGGGCAGTTGGATGGGCGCGGCCGAACGGCCCAGGTCCCGGGTGAGGAACCTGCCGTCGGTGACGCCCTCTTTGATGGTCCAGTGGCCCGCCGCGTAGGCGAACGGCCCGGTCGTCACCTGCCGGTCGGAGCGCCGCCCGTTCCCTCCGAGCAGGTCCTTCGTCCACGGCACGGACGTCGTCGTACGGTCCCGGGTCCAGTCCCAGTACGGCACCGTCACCGAGGAGTCGACCCGGCGCAGGGCCCGCTCCAGCTCCAGCAGGAACCTGCGGTGCCACGGCAGGAAGGACGGCGCCATGTGGGCGCTGCGCAGGCCCGCCTCGCCGTCGGCGCTGTAGTAGTCGATGTGCATCCGCACGAACTCGTCGTACTCACCGCGCTTTTTGAGCGCGAGCAGCGCGTTCACGAACCGGCGCCGCTCCCCCGCGGTGAGCGCGGCTACGTTCTTACGCACGTACGCCATGCCGACCCCCCGTGTGCGCGTGGCCGTCAGGGTGGCCGGCGGCGGTCCCGGCCGACGTCGGTTCGCGCAGCCGCCGCCCGGGCCCCATCTCGTCCACGGCCGCCCGGGTCGCCTCCAACGGCGTCCGGTACGACGTGTAGTGGTCGACCATGCTCAGCCAGGAGCCGTCGGCCCGGCGCATCAGGTGCAGCGGACGCCCGTCCACGGTGATCCGCCATGTGGTGCCCGCCGTCTGCCGCCCCGCCGCGGGCACCAGGACGCCCTGGATACGGCGGCCCCGGTAGGTCTCGTCGAAGACGCCGTCGTCGGAAGCCCCGGCCGGGTGCACGGGCCGGGAGGCGGCGACGACCGGGGTCAGCGCCAGTGCGGCGGCGGAGGCCAGCAGCCCCCGCGCCACCTCCCTGCGGGAACGTCCGGCCCCGGCGTCCCGATGAGCCCCGGCCCCCTGATGAACCCCGGCCTCCTGATGGGGCCCGACCGCCACTTCGCCGACACCGACGACCATGCTCGCTCCTCGTCCGGGTGCAGATGTCCGTACCGGCTAACCGGCCGAGGGCGCACGGGGTCACCGCCGTAGAGCCATACGAGCCACAGGAGGCTTACGAGCCACAGGAGGCGTACGAGCCGGAGGTACCGGCGAGGGCGTGTGGGGCCTGGTCAGCGGCCCGGGCCCGTGGCCAGGTTGCCGCCGGCGACGGTGCGCAGGACCGGCGCGAGGACACCGGCCTGGGGAAGCTTGGTGGACGGGAGGCCGAAGTGGTCCGCGTCCGGAGCGGTCAGCGGGGCGTCCAGGGCCAGGCCGGGGGCGAGGGCCCGTACGTCACCGGCGGGCGCGTCCACGTCGAGGTGGTCGAAGTCGTCGCCCAGGAGGCGCGGCAGCGGAGCCCTGCCCTCCAGACCGGGCAGCCCGCCGCTCACCGGCAGCTGGGGCAGGGTCCGGTCGGGCAGCAGCCGGCCGGTGACGTAGCGAGGCCCCTCGGGGGCGCCGGGCTTGACCAGCGGCACCTCGGCGCGCAGCCTGGGCACCTCCATGTCCAGCGCCTGGGACACACCGCCCAGGGGCACGGGGACGGGAACCGTACCGGCCGCGGCGGCGGGGCCTGCGGCTCCCACGGTGGCCGCGAGGCCCGTGACGACGGCGGCGAGGGTGCCTCGGGTGAGGGTGATCGGTTTCATCACAGGTACGGGCCCTTTCGGAATGCGGGGGTTCGACGTCCGTACCGCGTAACGAGCGGAAATGGCCCGCATTTCACAATTCCCCCGGGTGCCGTAATAGTCAGCTCGTCCAGAAGTCCCACCAGCGGTCGGTAGGAGAATTCCGGCCGGGCTGCCGGGCCCGTGGGCCGGGATGTCAGGTACGCAGGCCGCGGACGGGCAGGTAGACGTGCGCGGCGGCGTCCGTGGTCTCCGGGGAGCCGGCGAACGCCGCCAGCTCCGGTCCCTCCACCGAGCGGCGGGGACCGGCCGACGGGCAGATCCGGGTGGTGAACATGAAGTAGGCGTAACCGAGTTCCCCGACCGCCTTGAGCCAGTCCGCCGGCGGGGTGGCCTGTCGGCTGATCTGCGGCATCTGCAGCACGATTTGCCCGGCGATGACCAGCATGGAGACCTTCAGGCCCGGCCGGGCCATACCGATCACGGGCTGGCCGCCCACGGGCAGGTCCATGTCCTTGAGGAGCCGGGCGACGGCGGCGGACGCGGCCTGCGGGCCGTCGGGGCCGTCGCCCAGGGAGCAGGCGAGCAGACAAGGGGTATGGCCGTTGCCCTCCTCGTTCCTGGCCATCCAGGCGAGCAGCGCGAGCGTGCCGAGGTCGGCGGCGCGGAAGGGGCGGGTTTCGCTTGATGCTGAGGTCATCGCGCGACCATATCGACGGGCGGTGGCGCGGCCTGGTGGTCTCTCACCCGTCCGGAGCAGCGTCCGGGACCTCGCCACACGATCGGGCGACGTGGTCCCGGACGTGCCGGGGCGGGCCGGGAGCGGGCGTCAGCGCAGGGGCAGACCGCCGAGCAGCCCCCGCTGGTTGAGCGTCGTGGTGGCGCCCTTGACGCTGCTCAGCACGGAGTCCTTGTTCTCGGTGTCGAGCGCGTCCGACTGGTGCTGGAGCGGCATCAGGTCCTTCACGCCGGGCGGGTGCTCCGTCAGCTGGGCGAGACCGCCGTTGAGGCTCATGGGCGGCAGGTGCTGGGCGTCGTAGGCGAACGCGGGTGCGGTGACGCCGGCGAGGGCCACGGAACCGGCGACAACGGCGGCGGCCTTGAGGGACTTCATCGTGTTCCTTTCTTGGCAACTCACGTCACCCAGGAAATACGGACGCCCTGCTCAACGATTTCCGCACGGGCCGGAAACCCCGCGCGGAGAAGACATATGAGATCCCCCGGGAACCGCGGGGGCACCGCGTCAGCCGGCCGGGGCCGGGCCGGGTACGGAGGCCGGCGTGGCCGCGGTCGTACCGGCCGGCGTGGGCAACTCGGTCACGGCGAGCTTCGTACCGCCGCCGAACAGGCCCGTCAGCAGGTCGAGCAGGCCGGACAGCAGGCCGTCGAGGGCCGGCAGCTGCGGGTCGGAGGCGTCGGCGGTGGCCGCCTCGTCCGTGGTGGCCACCTGGTCGGTGGCCGTCTGAGCGGAGGCCGCTTCGCCGGTGATGGCCTGCACCAGGTTCTCGATCGCGGTCGCCAGCGAGCCGAGCACGTCGTCGAGGATGTCACGGGCCACGGGCGCACCGACGTGGGCGTGCCGTGCGGTCACCGGGGCGGCCGGGAGTGCGGCGGGCGCCTGGGCGGCGGGGGAAGCCGGAGTCGCGGCGGCGGGAGTCGCGGGCTTCGCCGCCGTGGCCGGCCGGGCCGCGGTGGCCCTGGTGACCGCCTCCTTCGCCGCCTCGCCCAGCCTTCTCGCCTCGTCGGCGGGCAGTCTGCCCGCCTCCAGCGACCGGCTGAGCAGGTCGGTGACCGGGCCTAGCTCGGGATGGGTCCGGCCCAGGGCCCTGACCTGGGCGAGCAGCCTCTCCTTCTGAGCCGCCGGGACGGACGCCCGGGACGCGGTACGCCCGTGCTCCCCGGCCGCGTCGGCGGCGAGCGCCACCGGGCCGGTGATGCCGGCCAGCACGGACGCGCAGAGGACGGTGGACGCGAGACGCCGGGCGGGCAGAACACGCATGGGGTTTCCTTTCGGTGGACGGTGGGGCCTGAGCCCACCGTCTGATCACCGATGGCGCCTCGCAACCGCTCGTCCGCCGCGCGTGATCCGTACGAGGGAGCGCGAACCGGCCGCCCGTTCCGTGCCACGAGCGCGGAACGGACGGCCGGCCGAAGGGGGAGGGTGCGTGCCCGGCGTCAGTGGTTGACGCAGCTGTTGCCGAAGGCCGGGTTCAGCAGACCGATGATGTCAATGGTGTTGCCGCACAGGTTGATCGGCACGTGCAGCGGGATCTGGATGGTGTTGCCCGAGATGACGCCCGGCGAGTTGACGGCGGCGCCGCCCGCGCCGGCACTGGCGGAAGCCACACCGGCGCCCCCGGCGACGGCCGCGGCGGCGGCGGAGGTCAGGACCAGACCCTTCGCGATACGCGACATGGAGAGGTGCTCCTTGGGATCGACACAACATCCGGGCGGATACCCGGCGTTGTGTCAACGCCGGGCGCCTCCGGGAGTTGTGCCGCCAAAGGGGTGATGTCCGGGTGGTGCGGGGTCACGTGGCGGCAGCGGCGCCACCGCGGCCGGCGGGCGCCCCGGGCCCGGCCGCTCCCCCGCACGGCGTAGCGGACCCACGCTCGGCGCACCGGGTGCCCTACCGGTGCCGGCGCAGGCACGCCTACGCCCACGTGCTCGGCACCATCGGCGATCCGTGGGATCCGGGCCCGGCTCACCGGCGCGGGCGGTGACCCACCGGGCTCCCGGCTCGTTGGCCACGCGGACGCGGCGTGGGCCCGCGCGCTCCGCGCCGCCGTGGACGCCCCGGACCGAAGGCGCGTTCACGACCGCAGTCCCGAGCGCCCCGTGAGCGAGGTACCCCGCGCATGCACCAGTCAGTCCCCGCCCTCCGGCCCCGGGTCCTGCACCTCGCGCAACCCGTCGACGGGGGTGTCGCCCGGGTCGTGCTCGACCTGGTACGGGCCCAGCTCGCGGCGGGCCTGCCGGTCGCGGTCGGCTGTCCCCGCGGCGCCCTCGCCGAGGGCCTGCGGGAGCTGGGCGCCGAGGTCCGCGACTGGCCCGCGCGCCGGTCCCCGGGGCCCGAGCTGCCGGGCGAGGTACGGCGCGTGGTGCGCCTGGTCGAGGAGGTGCGGCCCGCTCTGGTGCACGCGCACAGTGCCAAGGCCGGGCTGGCCGCGCGGCTCGCCGTGCGCGGGCGCGTGCCGACGGTGTACCAGCCGCACGCCTGGTCCTTCGAGGCGGCCGGCGGTCTCACCGGGGCGCTCGCCCGGTGCTGGGAGCGGTGGGGGGCGCGCTGGGCCGACCGGGTGGTGTGCGTGAGCGCGGCGGAGCGGGCGGCCGGACTGCGCGCCGGGGTACGCGCCGCGTACACGGTCGTCCCGAACGGCGTCGACACCACCCGCTTCGCGCCGGGCCCCGCCGTGCCCTCACCGCAAGGTGCCGGCCACGAGACGGACCGGCCGCTCGTCGTCTGCGTGGGCCGCCTGTGCCGGCAGAAGGGCCAGGACGTGCTGCTGCGCGCCTGGCCCACCGTCCTCGGCGCGCTGCCCCGGGCCCGGCTCGCGCTGGTCGGCGACGGCCCGGACCGCGAGGCGCTGCGGCTGCGGGCGCACCCCTCGGTGGAGTTCGCCGGTGCCGTCGCCGACGTCGTGCCCTGGTACCGGGCCGCCGACCTGGTCGTGCTGCCCTCGCGTTGGGAGGGCATGGCGCTCGCCCCGCTGGAGGCGCTGGGCTGCGCACGGCCGGTCGTCCTCACCGATGTCGCCGGCGCCCGGGAGAGCCTGCCACCCGCGCTCGCCGCGCGCTGCCTGGTGCCACCGGAGGATGCCGTGGCGCTGGCCCGGGCGATCACCGGCCTGCTGACCGACCCGCCCCTGCGCGCGGCGCTCGGCGAGCAGGGGCACCGGCACGTCGTCTCCCGGCACGACGTACGGCTCACCGCCGCGCGGATCACGACCGTCTACGACGAACTCCTCACGCCCGCCGAACACCGCGCACCGCGCCATCCCCACCCCGCGCAGGACAGCGCACCGCGCCATCCCCACCCCGCACAGGACAGCGCACCGCGCCATCCCCATTCCACGCAGGACAGCGCACCGCGCCTTCCCGGCCCCCCGCAGGACAGCGCGCCGCCCCGGCTCACGCCCCCCGGGCGCGGCGGCACAGGGCGGGTCGTGCCCGGGCAGGGCAGGGGGGCCGGGCGCCCGTGACCACGGAAACCAGCGTCGCCTCGGCCGGCACGCAGCCGTGGGCGTCCGAGGTCCCGCACGGCCCGGTCCGGCCGGCGCGCCCCGGCGGCGGCCTCCGGTTCCCGTCGCGGCGCCCGCCCACGTCGTCCGGCTCGCCGCTGCCGTTGTTCGCCGCCGACCTGCTCGCCGCGCTGGCGGGCGCGGTCGTCCTGGAGGAGGCCGCGGGCGGGCCGGTGCCGGTCGCCGTGCTGGTCGCCGGCACGCTGCTGCTGCGCCCGCGCTCCGCCCGGCCGGGGCCCGGCACGCCCGGCGTGCTCGACGAACTCCCCGCCCTGTGCGGGCGGACCGCGGTGGCCTGGCTGGGTCTGGCCGCGCTGCTCGCCGCGTACGATCCCGCGCGCGCCCTGTCCGCCCGGACCCTGCTGCTCGGCTGGGCGCTGCACGCGGCGGCGGCCGGGGCGGGCCGGGGCGCGGTGCAGTGGCGGCGCCGGGCCGCGCTGCTGCGGCAGCCGCGTACCGCCCTGGTGGTCGGGCCCGCCGCGACCGCGCAGCGGGTGGCCGCCGCGCTGCTGCGCCACCCGCGCTGCGGGGTAAGGCCGGTGGGCGTGGTCGCCGACCATCCGGAGGGCGCCGCCGGGCTGCCGGTCCTCACCACCGGCGAGGAGGTGGAGCGGGCGCTCGTCCAGAACCGGGTGCGGGTCGTGCTCACCGTCCACCCGGCCGTACGCACCGCCAAGGCGCCGCTGCTGCGGGCGCTCGCCGCATCGGGGTGCACGCTGTGGGAGGCGGACGCGGACTCCCCGGCGTACGAGACGCGCGACCAGCTCGCCGGGTTCGCGGTGCGCTGCCTGGACCCGGGCCCGCGACGCGGCGCCGCCGGCAAACGGCTGCTGGACGTCGTGGTGTCCGGGACGCTGCTGGTGCTGGCCGGGCCGGTGCTGCTGGTGTGCGCCACGGTGCTGCGGCTCACCGGCGGACCCGGTGTGGTGTTCCGGCAGGAGCGGGTCGGCAAGGACGGCCGCCCCTTCACCATGCTGAAGTTCCGCACCCACCGCCCGGCCGACGAGCAGGAGGCGGCCACCCGGTGGAGCGTGGCCGGCGACCAGCGGATGAGCCCCTTCTGCCGGCTGCTGCGGCGGACCTCGATGGACGAGCTGCTCCAGCTGTGGAACGTCTTCCGGGGCGACATGAGCCTGGTCGGGCCGCGCCCCGAACGCCCTTACTTCGTCGCGCGGTTCAGCCGGATGCACCCGGGCTACGCGGCCCGGCACCGCATGCGGGCCGGCATCACCGGGCTCGCCCAGGTCAACGGGTTGCGCGGGGACACCTCCATCGAGGACCGGGCCCGCTTCGACAACGCCTACATCGACAACTGGTCGCTGTGGCAGGACATCCGCATCCTGCTGCGCACCGCCGCCGCGGTCGTGCGGTCCACGGGGAGCTGACCGATGGCCCTCGCCCCGCCGCCCGGCCGCCTCACCCGGCTGCGCCCGCTGCTGCCGGTGCTGCCGGTGGTGGCCGTGGTGGCGCTGCTCGCGCTGCCGGTCGCGCCCGGCGCGGACGCCGGCGCGGGTCCCGCCGACGCGCTGTCCGCGCTGGTCGTCGTCGCGTGCGCGGTGCGGCTGCTGCGGGCGCGCCGCCGTCCGCTGACCCCGGCCGCCGCGGTGATCCTCGGCCTGCCGGTGATCGGGCTGGTGCCGGCCGCGCTGCACGCGGTCCCGGCCGACGCCGGGGTCACCGGCCTGGGCCGCTACCTCCAGGTCTTCGTCCTGGTCCCGGCCGCCGTCGTGCTCCTGCTCCGCGACCGGGCCGACTTCCGGCTGCTGGCCTGGTCGTTCGTGGCGCTCGCGCTCTGGCAGGGGGCGGTCGGCACGCACCAGTACGTCACCCGGACCGGGGCCTCCTACCAGGGCCGGGACGTCCGGGCGGTCGGCACCTTCGGGGTGGCGGACGTGATGGGCATGGCCACGGTGGTGTCCTTCGGGCTGGTGTGCGCGGTGGGGCTGGCGCTGGGCCGTACCGGGCCGCGGGAGCGGGCCGTGGCCGTCACGTGCGCGCTGCTGCTGCCGGTGCCGCTCGCCCTGTCCTTCAGCCGGGGTGCCTGGATCGCCACCGCCGTCACCCTCACCGTCCAGCTGCTGCTGGCCGGGGTGCGCCGGGCGGTGCGGGTCGCGGCGGCCGTGCTGGCGGCGGGGGTGGTGCTGGTGGGCGGCGTGGGGGTGGGGACGACGATGCTCCGGGAGCGGATCGACAGCATCACGCGGGTCGCCGACGCGCCGGACCAGTCGGTCACCGACCGGTACGCGATGTGGGCGGCGGCCCTCGGCATGTGGCGGGACCGGCCGCTGACCGGCGTCGGCCTGAAGGCGTTCCCCGAGTACCGCGACGCGCACGCCTCGCTCGCGCTGTCCTCGGGCAGCGACACCGAGGGCGCGGGCGCCGCCTTCCGCCGGCAGCCGCTGCTGTCCCCGCACAACATGTACCTGCTGGTCCTCGGCGAACAGGGGCTGACCGGGCTGCTGTGCCTGGCGGGCGGCTGGCTGGCCCTGCTGGTGTGCGCCCTGCGCGGGCTGTACCGGACCCGCGCGGCCCGCGGCCGGGGCCTGGACTGCGCGCTGGTCGCCTGCGGGCTGCTGGTCTGGCAGCTAGTGGACTTCGCCTACGCCGACATCGGCGGCCCGTCGACCGTGCTGACGGCGGTGTCCCTCGGCCTGGCCGCGTGGTGGGCCCTGCCGCCCGCCGACCACCCCGACCCGCCGGCTCCCCGCACCGCCCCGCCCGCGCGTGAGGCGGTACGGGGAGAGGCGGCCACGCGATGAGCGCTACGACCGACGGCCCCGAGGGACCGCAGACCGACACCGGCACGTCGACCGTGGCCGCCACACCCACGACTTCGGCACCGCAGACCGGCACCGGCCGCCGGTCCGTCGTGACAGCCGCACCCACGGCTTCGAAACCGGGGACCGGCCCCGGCCCGTCCGCCGTGGCAGCCGCACCCCCCGCTCCCGTCCCGCTCCGCCCTCCCGGGAGCCGTCCCCTGGAATCCGCTCCTCCCACCTCCCGTCTGCTGGCGCGGGCCGCGCTCCTCACCGCGTGTCTGTCCGTCGCGGCGGCGCTGCTCGGGCTGGTGCGGGACCAGTCGCTGGCGCGGTTGTTCGGGGCCGGGCGGGACACGGACGCCTTTCTGGTCGCCTGGACCGTGCCGGAGTTCGCGGCCACGCTGCTCATCGAGGACGGGCTGGCCTTCGCGCTGATCCCGGCGTTCAGCGCGGCCCTGGCCCGCCGGGCGCGGGGTGCCGCCGGGGACCCGGTGCGCTCGCTGGTGGCCGGCACCCTGCCCCGCCTCATGCTCGCGTTCGCGGCGGCCGGTGTGCTGCTCGCGCTGGCCGCGCCCTGGTTCGTCGCGGTGCTCGCGCCGGGCCTGCCCGACCCGGCCCTGGCCGTGGACTGCACCCGGCTGACGGCGAGTTGCGTGCTGAGCTTCGGCCTCGCCGGCTACTGCAGCGCGGTACTGCGGGCGCACCGCCGCTTCCTGGCGCCGGCCGCCATCTACATCGTCCACAACGTCGCGATCATCACGGTGATGTACGCGTTCGGCGGCCGGTGGGGCGTACGGTCGGCCGCGTTCGGGGTCGCTGCGGGCGGCTGTCTGATGGTGGCGATACAACTCCCGGCGCTGGTCGCCGAGTTGCGGCGCGGCAGGGGCGGTCGTACGGAGCCCCGGCCCGCCGCCCATGTGCCCCCGCTTGACGTGCCGTTGCTGGCCGCCGTGCTGCTGTTCGCGCTGTGCCGGCAGTCGCAGGTGCTCATCGAGCGGTTCCTGGCCTCCGGGCTGCCCGCCGGAGCCATCTCCCACCTGAACTACGCGCAGAAGGTCGCGCAGATCCCGATGACGCTGTCCATGATGCTGTCCACGGTCACCTTCCCGGTGGTGGCGCGGGCGCTGGCCGACGGCGACACCGAGCGGGCCCGGGGCCGGGTCGAGCGGGACGTGGCGGTGGCCGCCCGCCTGGTGCTGTTCGGCACGGCCGCCGTCGTGGCCTGCGCCCCGCAGCTGATCGGGCTGCTGTTCCAGCGGGGCGCGTTCACCGCCGAGGACACCGCGGCGACCGCCGGTGTCATGCGCGTCTACGCGCTCGGGCTGCTCGCCCAGACCCTGACCGGGGTCCTGGTCCGCTCGTACTTCTCGGCGGGCCGCGCCACCTGGTACCCGGTGGCCGCGATGGCCGCGGGGATCGCCGCGACCTGCGGGATCGGCGCGTGCACGGCCGGTTCCCGGGGTGCCGTCGGGATCGCCGCCGCCAACGCCGCCGGGATCACCCTGACCGCCGCGCTGCTGCTCGCGGGCACCGCCCGCCGCGGGGTGCCGCTGCGGGCCGGGGCCGTGCTGCGCGGGCTGGCCCGTCCCCTGGTGGCGGCCGGCGCTGCCACCGTGGCGGGCGCCCTGGCGGCGGGGGTGCCGTCGGCCGCCCCGGCCGGGTTCGCCGCCGGCGCGGCCACGGTGACCGTCGTCTTCCTGCTGCTCGGCGGCGCCCCGGGCGCCCGCGCCCTGGCCCCCGCCCTCCGTCCCGTCCGCTCCCTCCCGCAAAGGCTCGCCCATGCCCTCACCACCCGCTGAGTCCCCGGCGCCCGGCCCGGCCCCGTGGATCGCCATGTACCACTCGGTCGGCGACCGCTCCGACGACCCGTACCGCGTCACCGTCTCCCCCGCCCGGCTGGAGCGGCAGTTGCGCTGGCTGGTCCGGCGCGGGCTGCGCGGGGTGTCGGTGGCCGAGTTGCTGGCCGCCCGGGACCGGGGCGAGGGGCGTGACCTGGTGGGCCTCACCTTCGACGACGGGTACGCCGACTTCGTCGCAAGCGCCCTGCCGGTGCTGGCCCGTTGGCAGTGCACGGCCACGCTGTTCGTGCTGCCCGGCCGGCTCGGCGGCGACAACGCCTGGGATCCGCTGGGCCCGCGCAAGCCGCTGCTGACCGCCGACGGCATCCGGCGGGCCGCCGCCGAGGGCGTGGAGATCGGCTCGCACGGCCTCACCCACGTCGATCTCACTCGGGCCGACGACACCCTGCTGAAGGCCGAGACGGTCGAGAGCCGGGCCGTGCTGGAGGAGTTGACGGGCGCTCCGGTGGGTGGGTTCTGCTACCCGTACGGCATGGTCGACCGGCGCGCGGTGGCGGCCGTGCGGGAGGCCGGGTACGCCTACGCGTGCGCCGTCGACCCCGGTGAGCTGACCGGCCGGCACGCCCTGCCGCGGGTGCACATCGGGCAGGACGACACCGCCGTACGCCTGTTCCTGAAGCGCCGGTTGCACCGGTGGCGCCGACGGCCGGTGGAGGGACTCAGGTGAGGGTCCTGCACATCATCACCGGGCTGAAGGTGGGCGGCGCCGAACTGCAACTGCGGCTGCTGCTGCGGCACCTGCCCGTCGAGTGCGAGGTGGTGACGCTGACCGACCCGGGGCCGGTGGCCGACGGGCTCGCGGCCGACGGGGTGCGGGTGATCCACCTCGGCATGACCGGCAACCGCGACCTGGGCGCGCTGCCGCGGCTGACCGGGCTCATCCGGCGCGGCCGGTACGACGTGGTGCACACCCATCTGTACCGGGCCTGCCTGTACGGCCGGATCGCCGCCCGGCTGGCCGGGGTGCGCGCCGTCGTCGCCACCGAGCACTCGCTCGGGGACACCCAGACGGAGGGCCGGCCGCTCACGGCGGGGGTCCGCGCGCTGTATCTGCTGGGCGAGCGGCTGGGCCGGACCACCGTCGCGGTCTCCCCGGCGGTCGCCGCCCGGCTGGCCCGCTGGGGCGTGCCCGAGCCGCGCATCACGGTCGTGCCCAACGGCGTCGACCTCGCCCGGTTCGCCTTCGACCCGGCGGCCCGCCGCCGCGCCCGCGCCGAACTGGGCCTGGGCGAGGACGCGTTCGTGATCGGCGGCATCGGCCGGCTCGTCCCCGGCAAGCGCTTCGACGTCCTGGTGCACGCCCTGGCCGGGCTGCCCGCCGACTGCCGGCTGCTGCTGGTCGGCGGCGGCCCGCAGGAGGGCGCGCTGCGGCGGGCCGCGCACCGGGCCGGCGTCGCGGACCGGGTGGTGTTCGCCGGGGAGCGGCCGTATCTGCCCGACGGCTCGCCGGGGCCCGGGCTGCCCGCGCTGGCCTCGGCGATGGACGTGCTCGCCGCCCCCTCCCCCGAGGAGGCGTTCGGGCTGGCGGTGGTGGAGGCGCTCGCGGCCGGGCTGCCGGTGCGCTACACCTCCTGCCCGGCCCTGGAGGACCTGCCGCCCGAGGCCGCCCCGGAGGCGGTACGGGTCCCGTGCGATCCCGGCGCGTACGCCCGCGCGCTCGCCGGGGTGCGCGCCGCCGGGCCCGGTCCGCGCGTTGCCGCCGGGGCGGCCCGCCACTACTGCGTCACCCGCAGCGCCGCCCGGCTGCTGAACGTCTACGCGGCGGCGCTCGCCCACCCGGCCCCGGCCCCCAGGCCCCCGCAGAAAGCCGTCCTGTCATGACCGAGAACCACACGCAGAAAGCCGTCCTGTCATGACCGAGAACCACGCCCGGCGCCACCGCGGCCCCCGCCTCACCCCGCCCCGCGCGCTCCCCCCTTGGTCGCTGGTGGCGGCCGGGGTCCTCGCGGGCGGGCTGCTGGGCGGCGGGTACGGCGTGCTGCGGCCCGCCGAGTACACGGCCACCAGCTATCTGGTCGCCGTGCCCGGCGAGCGCTCCGACGCCGCCGGCGCGCTGGGCTTCGCGCAGGTCTACGGCCGCATCGCCACCCAGCCCGCGGTGCTCGCCGACGCCCGGGCGGCCGCCGGGGTGCCGGTGGCCGCGCTGCGCGCCGGGGTGCGCACCGCGACCTCGCCGGACGCGCCGATGGTCGCCGTCTCCGCCACCTCGCCCCGCCCCGCCGAGGCCGCCGCCATGGCCAACGCGGTCGCCGGGGCGCTGACCCGGCGCGCCGACGCCGCCCGGGCCGGCACCCGGGTGACCCTGGTCCCGTTCACCCGCGCGGTACGGCCCACCGAGCCGTCCTCGGCGTCGGCCGGGGTGACCGGGCTGGTCGGGGCGGCCGGGGGCGGGCTGCTCGGCGCCCTCGCGCTGCTGGTACGGCCGCGCCGCGGACCCGAGGCGGAGGCCCCGCGCCCGGCCCCGGTGCCCGGACCGGCCGTCGTCGACGGCGCGCGCGGCCGGCGGTGACCGCCACCGTCACGGCGCGCGCCCGGGGCGTCCGCCTCACCACCGAACTCGTCACCGACGCGGACGTGTTCGCCGGGCTGGCCCCGGCCTGGGGACGGCTGCTCGGGCGGTGCGCCGCCGCGACCCCGTTCCAGAGCCACGCCTGGCTGCACTCGTGGTGGCTGTCGTACGGCCGGCCCGGACGGCTGCGGCTGCTGCTGGTACGGGCCGGCCGTGACCTGGTGGCCGCCGCGCCGCTGACCCTGGTCCGCCGGCCGCTGCCCGCGCTGCTGCCGCTCGGCACGGGCATCTCCGACTACGCGGACGTGCTGCTGGACGACGCCGACGACGGCCGGGCGGCGGGCGCGCTCACCGCGGCCCTCGCGGACGCGGCCCGCACCGCGCTGGTCGACTTCCGCGAGGTGCGCCCGGGCGGGGCGGTGGAGCGGGTCTACGACCGCTGGCGCGGGCCGCGCCGCACGGTCCCCGACTCGCCGTGCCTGGAGCTGCCCGCGCTGCCCATGGACGGGCTGATCGCCCGCCTGCCGTCCGGCAAGTCCGGGCAGCGGGTACGGGCCAAGCTGCGCCGGCTGGCCGCGCTGGGCGTGCGGCGGCGGACGGTGGGCCCGCAGGAGGTGGAGACGGCACTGGTCCGGCTGCTGGCGCTGCACCGGCTGCAGTGGCAGGGCCGGGGGGTGACGAGCGAGCATCTGCGGCCCCGGTTCCGGGCGCATCTGCTGCGCGCGGTGGGCCCGATGGTGCGCTCGGGCAACGCGGTGGTCACCGAGTTCCGGATCGCCGACGAGGTGGTCGCCGTGGACCTGACCCTGCTCTCGGGCGGCATGGCCGGCGGCTATCTCTACGGCGCCCACCCGGGCCTGCGGGAGCGCCGGGCGGACGTGGCGGTGATGCTGCTGGACGCCTGTGCCGAGCTGGCGGGCGGCGGGCACGGCACGCTGAGCCTGCTGCGCGGCGACGAGCCGTACAAGCACCACTGGCGGCCCGAACGCGTCGTCAACCAGCGGCTGCTGATGGCCCGCCCGCACACCGCCCCGCTCCTGACGGCCGCGCTGTGCGGGGCGAACGCCCGGCAGCGGGGCAGGGAGGTGCGGCACCGGTGGCGGGCACGCGGCCAGGGCTGAGCCCCCGCCTAGCGGACCCCGGGCCGGCGTTCGAAGGGGAGGCACGGCCGGCGGCCGGGCCAGTACGCGGTCCAGTCGCCGAGGTCCACCGGGATGCAGACGGGCGGGAGCGGTGCGGGCTGCCCGGTGCCGCCGTACAGGGCGCTCCGGTAGACGTGCGCCGAGCGCGGGTTGGCCGGGCACTGCCACACGCCGTGCGGGCAGTAGTCGGTCAGCGTCTGGTAGACCGGCCGGTGTTCGCCGATCCAGGCGAGCATGCGCCGCATGTACTCGGCGTTGTCGCCGTTGCGGAACAGGCCCCATTCCGGGTACGACACGGGCTTGCCGTGGGCTTGGGCGAAGTCCGCGTGCCACTGGAGGCCGTAGGGCTCGCTCACCTGTTCGTCGAAGGTCACCCCGGCCGGCTGGTCGTAGGAGTCCATGCCGAGGATGTCGACCGTGTCGTCCCCGGGGTAGCACTCGGTCCAGGGCACGGCGTCCCGGCCGCGGCTCGGCGCGAAGTCGAACCGGAACCGCTGGCCCGGCACCGCGCGCATGGTGGCGACGATCCTGTTCCAGTACGCCTTCCAGGCCGCGGGGTCCGGCGCGCAGCGATGGGTGTAGGTGGTGCCGTTCATCTCCCAGCCCAGGACGAGCACCGTGTCCGGCGCCCCCAGCGCCACCAGCCGCTCGGCCAGGGTCCTGAAGTGCCCGTCGAACGCGCCGTCCGCGCCCTGCCGCAGCAGCCCGCGCACCTCCTCGTCCGGGACGTCCTCCTCGTTGCGTTCCTGCATCGGCACGTTGAGGACGAGGGTCCGGTCGGACCGCTCGCGCCGCCAGCCGGCCCAGGGTTCCAGGAAGCCGGGCGGGCCCTCGATGTCCTCCCACAGGCCGCCGGGCAGATAGGTGTGGGCGACCTTCAGCTCCGCCCCGCCGAGCCAGTGGCTCAGCCCGGTCATCCGCGTGACCCCGTCCGGACCGGAGTCGAGGAACGCCCCGAAGGCCGCGGCGGCCCGCGCGGGCCCGGGAGGCGCCGGATCGTCCACGGGGGACCCGGGACGGGTCGCCGCCGGCGCCAGGGCGACGATCGCGGTGAACAAGGCGATGACCGACGCCGCGCGCACGGCCGGCCCTCCGCGCCGCTGTGAGGCCATCCGCCGCTCCTCTCCGCGTGTCACCACGCGTCACACTCCTCTGACACTCAGTCATACCTGTGGGAACAACGCCAGTGCGGTCGCCGCGTCCGGCCCCTGATCCCCCCGCACGGGCCAACGCGACCGAAAGCGAGCACATCGCCGATGTACGACCTGCTGGTGGTGGGGGCCGGACCGTACGGCCTGTCCATCGCGGCGCATGCCGCGGCGGCCGGACTGCGCGTCCGCGTCTTCGGGCGGCCCATGGCTTTCTGGCGCGACCACATGCCCCGCGGCATGCTGCTGACGTCACCGCCGTGGGCGTCCGACCTGTCCGACCCGGAGGGCCGCTGGCGGCTCGACGTCTTCCGCGCCTTCCGCGGCCTGGCCGCCGGGGACGCCGGGCCGGTCCCGCTGGAGGTGTTCACCGAGTACGGCATGTGGTTCGCCCGCAACGCCGTGCCCGGGACCGACGAGCGGACCGTGACCCGGGTGGCGCCGCGCGCCGGCGGCTTCGAGGCCGTCACCGAGGACGGGGAGACGTTCACCGCCAGGACGGTCGCGCTGGCCGTGGGCCTGCTGCCGTTCGCGGAGCTGCCGGCCGTCCTGCGCGGACTGCCCCCGGCCCTCGTCACCCACAGCAGCCGGCACGCCCGGCTCGACCGGTTCCGTGACCGGGACGTCACCGTGCTCGGCGGCGGCCAGGGCGCCCTGGAGACGGCCGCGCTCCTCGCCGAACAGGGCACCCGGGTACGGCTGCTGGTCCGCGCCGACCGGCTGCGCTGGGAGAAGGCGCCACCGCCCCGGGAGCGTCCCCGGTGGCGCTCGGCCTGGTCCCCGCACGGCAGCCCCGGCGAGCGGGACCGGTGGTGCTCCGAGCGGCCCGGGCTGTACCGACGGCTGCCGGAGCGGGTCCGGTCCCGGCTCGGGGCGCGGGCGCTCGCCCCGGCCGGCTCCTGGTGGGTGCGCGAGCGGGTGGAGCACCGGGTGGAGGTGCTGTTCGGACGGGAGGTGGCGGGCGCCCGGGAGGTGCCGGGCGGGCTGCGCCTGGAGACGGTGGTCCGGCGGGGCGGGGCCGCGGTGCTGGAGACGGGGCACGTCATCGCGGCGACCGGCTTCCGGCCCGCTCTCGGCCGGCTGCGGCCGCTCACCCCGGAGCTGCGCGCGCTGCTGGCGACGGGGGCCGGCGGGGTGCCGGAGGCGGGGCCGGAGTTCGAGTCGTCGTACCCGGGGCTGTTCCTGGCCGGTCCGGTCACGGCCGCGTGCTTCGGCCCGGCGGCACGGTTCCTGCACGGCGCGTCCTTCACGGCGGGCACGCTGGTACGCGGCGTACGGCGGCGCCTGCGCACGGGCCCGGCGGGCTGGCCCCGCTGAGAAAGCATCGTGCCGGAAGGCCCACGGCGTGGGGGCGCGGGGTGCCGGGCGCTCGGTCCGGCACCCGGTGCGCTAGCGACGGCAGGCGGACCGGCCGCGCCGGTACAGGATCGTCCCGGCCCCGATCAGCACGGCACCGGCGCCCGTGGCCGCCATCATGGTCCGGGTGCTCCCGCCGGTCTGCGCGAGCACGGGCGGCTGTCCGGGCCGCTCCTGGTCCACGGGAGGCGTGGTGCGGCCGGGGGCCGGGGGCGTGCCGTGATCGTCGCGCGGCGGGGTGGTCTCCTCGCCGCCGTAGGGGGGTGGGGTGGTCTCCTCGCCGCCGTAGGGAGGCGGGGTCGACTCCTCACCACCGTACGGAGGCGACGTGGTCTCGTCACCGCCGTAGGGAGGCTGGGACGACTCCTCACCACCGTACGGAGGGGAGGTCGTCTCTCCGCCGCCGTAAGGAGGTGACGTCGTCTCATCCCCGCCCTGCGGGGACGGAGCCGGCTCGTCGCTGCCGTACCGCGGTGCGGTGTGGCTGTCTTCGGGGCTCGGGCCGGCGCTGTGGCCGAAGTCGTCGGAGTCGCCGTACCCGTCGGGGTGCCGGGGGCTTTCCTGTGGCCGCGGGGTGTGGCCCACGTTGGCGCAGGAGTTGGCGAACGCCGGGTTCAACGCGGCGGCCGCGTCGACGGAGTTGCCGCAGATGTTGACCGGGACGTTCACCGGGACCTGGACGTTGTTCCCGGACAGCACGCCGGGAGAGCCCTGCGTGCTGCCGTGCGCGTGGCTGTCGGCGAGCGCTGTTCCGCCGTACCAGGACAGCACGCCGGTCGCGGCGGCGGCCACGGCCATGCCCTTGCTGAGGGTCTGTCGCAATCTCGTGGTCTTCCTGCTCGGAGAAGTGGGAAAGGCCGGCCCCGGAACGGCGAGTAGTCGGTCCGGGGCCGGCCAGTACACAGCCGGGGAAGCTGGTGAATCGCGCGGGCGAACGTCAGTCGTTGACGCAGGTGTTGCCGAACGCCGGGTTCAGCAGCGCGATGATGTCGATGGTGTTGCCGCAGAGGTTGATCGGCACGTGTACCGGGACCTGGATGACGTTGCCGGAGATGACGCCCGGGCTGCCCACGGCGGCGCCGGAAGCCCCGGCGTCCGCGAAAGCGGGCCCGGCCATACCCAGGGCCAGCACTGCGCCCGTGACGGCGACGACGGTCTTCTTCATGGATGTTCCCTTCTCTGGGGTCAGGACGAGGAATTGACGCAATAGGAGGCAGCGGAACACGGAGAGCGCGATAATCACTCGATCGCACCGCTTCCTCGTGCGTTCTTTCCTCAGGTGAGATAGGCGGAAAAAAGGCCCGGGCGGCCCGCAGACGACGCCGCGGACGACCCGGGCCCTGCCAATCCGGCTCAGCCTTCGCCGTTGGCCGAGAGGACCGCCAGGTCCTCCAGGATGTGCGAGAGCGCACCGTCGCGCTTGATGTTCGACGACTGGTCGCTGCACTGCTGGTCCAGGTCGTCCGACAGGATCGGGACATCGTTGATCGGAACGATGTTGATGATCGGGACGTGGACGTCGTCCACGGCGAGGCACGGCTTGTTCAGCGTGCCCTGGACGAGCGACAGCTGCGGGCTCAGATCGCCCTCGGTGGCCGAGTTACCCCAGTCCGCACGGGCGCCGTTGCCATTAGCGACGGTCGGGCCGTCGTCGTTGCCGATGGCAAGCGCCTGCGGCGCGGCCGCCACCGCCATTCCCACGACCGAAGCGGCGGTCGCGGCGGCAACCATTGCCTTCTTGAGCACTTCGCGTTCCTTTCCTCGTAGCGACGCATGCCCTACGGCCTCATCAACCCGGCGCGACGGGAATGGTTCCGCCTATTCACTCGGTTGGCTCCCCGCCGTTCGGGAGGTGACGGCAGCCGCCAATCGGAAAAACGCACCAGCAGTCCGGGGTATCGGCCGTCGGGGTGAAGAGCAGAAACCATGCGGGGCCCGGAGAGTTGTCCAATGCGCTCCGGTGGACGGGGTTTCCTCAGAAAGGACTGGCCAGTGATCAAGAAGATTGTTGCCACCGCGGCCGTCGCCGCTTCGGCCGTGGGCGCCTCGGCCGCCGTGGCGCCGCAGGCGCTGGCGATCGGCAACGACAGCGGCCCGGCCGCCGCCAACGGCAACGGGGCCTGGCAGACCTACGGCAACTCGGCCACGTACGGGAACATGAGCCCGCAGATCGCCCTGATCCAGGGCTCTTTCAACAAGCCGTGCATCGGCCTGAGCGATGTCCATGTCCCGGTTCTCAACATCGTGCCGATCAACGACCTGCCGATCCTCTCGGACGACATGACGCAGCAGTGCACCGAGAACTCCTCGAACGTCAAGCGCGACGGCGCGCTGGCGCACCTGCTGGAGGATGTGTCGATCCTGTCCGAGAACGTCGAGTCCGGGGACTGATCCCGCGGTACGGCACGGAGCGGGCCACCGGGTGTTCCCGGTGGCCCGCTCCGGCGTGTCGGGGCGTGCGCCAGGAGGCGTGCGCTAGGAGACGACGTCCTTGCGGGAGAAGTTCCGGAAGGCCAGGGCGAACAGCACCAGGGCGTACGTCACGGAGAGCGCGGCGCCCTGGATCATGCCGGACCACTCGGGGGTCGGCTGGACGGCGTCCGCCCAGGCGAACTGCCAGTGCGCGGGCAGGAAGTCGCGCCAGTGGCCGAGGGCGGTGACGGCGTCCAGGACGTTGCCCACGATGGTCAGGCCGACCGCGCCGCCGACCGCGCCCAGCGGGGCGTCCGTCATCGTGGACAGCCAGAACGCCAGCCCGGCGGTGACCAGTTGGGACACGAAGAGGTACGCCACGGCCACCAGGAGCCGCTGGGCCGCCGTACCGGTGTCCAGCGCGCCGCCGGTGGGGATCCGGAGCGGGCCCCAGCCGTAGGCGGCCGTGCCGGCGGCGAGCGCCACGAGCGGCAGCAGCACCATCGCGGCGAGGGACAGCCCGAGCGCCACGACGAGCTTGGACCACAGCAGCCGGGCGCGGGGCACGGGCGCGGCGAGCAGATAACGCAGCGAGGACCAGCTCGCCTCGGAGGCGACCGTGTCCCCGCAGAACAGGGCGACCGGGATGACCAGCAGGAAGCCGGCCGACACGAAGAGGCTGACGGCGGCGAAGTTGGCGCCGGAGGCGGTGGCCGTGTCCATCAGCGTGACCTGGTTGTTCCGGCCGCCCGGGTCGCCGCCGACCGCGAAGGCGATCAGCAGCACGAACGGCAGCACGGCCAGGAGCGCGCCCATGACCAGGGTGCGGCGCCGCCCCAACTGGCGGACCAGCTCGACCCGCAGCGGCAGGGTGCGCCCCGCCTGATAGCCGGAGGCGACCTCGGTGAGGGTGCTCATGCGGAACCTCCGATCAGGGTGAGGAAGGCGTCTTCCAGGCGGCGGTGCGGGCCGATGGAGGCGACCGGCAGCTCCAGCCGCACCAGTTCGGCGACCAGCCGTTCGGCGGTACCGCCGGGGGCGAGCCGGACCAGCAGCCCGTCGTCGGTGCGCGCGGCGGAGGCGACGCCGGGCAGCGCGGCCACCTTCTCCACCAGCGGCTCCTCCACGGGCCGGGCGGTGCCGACCAGCAGGGTGTCGCCGGAGCCGACGATGTCCCGGACCTCGCCGGCCCGCACCAGCCGGCCGCGGTCCATCACGACCAGGTGGGTGCAGGTCTGCTCGACCTCGGCGAGCAGATGGCTGGAGACGATCACGGTGCGGCCGTCGGCCGCGTAGCGGATCATCACCTCGCGCATCTCGCGGATCTGGGGCGGGTCCAGGCCGTTGGTGGGCTCGTCCAGGATGAGCAGGTCGGGCAGGCCGAGCATGGCCTGGGCGATGGCCAGGCGCTGGCGCATGCCCTGGGAGTAGGTGCGCACCGCGCGGGCCAGGGCGTCGCCGAGCCCGGCGATCTCCAGGGCCTCGTCGAGGTGGGCGTCCTCGGGCGGGCGGCCGGTGGCCCGCCAGTACAGCTCCAGGTTCTCCCGGCCGGACAGGTGGGGCAGGAAACCGGCGCCCTCCACGAAGGCGCCGACCCGGGAGAGTACCGACGCGCCGGGCCGGATGACGTGGCCGAAGACGCGGATCTCGCCGTCATCGGGGCGGATGAGGCCCATGAGCATGCGCAGGGTCGTGGTCTTGCCCGCGCCGTTGGGCCCGAGCAGCCCGAGGACCTGGCCCTTGTCCACCCGGAAGGACAGGTCCCGGACGGCGTACCTGTCGGTGGACTTGGCGTAGCGCTTGCTCAGGCCCTCGATGACGAGGGGGACCTCGGCCAGGTCCGGGTCGGGGGCGGGGGCGGCCGTGCGGCGGCGGGCGGTGAGCAGCAGGGCGAGGGCGGCCGCGGCGCCGGCCGCGGGCAGCCACCACACCCAGGCGGGCAGGGGCGCGGCGGCGGTGGTGACCTCGGGCGCCGTCGGCACGCTGAGGTCCGACTTCAGGGCGACGGTGTAGGTGGCCGGGGCGGCGGGTGAGGCGTAGGCGAGGTCGGTGGAGGCGAGGACCAGGCGGAGCCGGTGGCCCTTGCGCACCTCGTGGTCGATCGCCGGGAGGGTGACGGTGACGTCCTTGCCCGCCTTCGCGCCGGTCACCCGGAACGGGGTGACGAGCTGGGCGGGGAGCACGGGGCCGCCGCCGTCGGGGCCGACGTCGTACACCTTGCCGAACAGGACGGCGTCGTCGCGGCTGGAGGTGATGCGCACGGTGGCCGTCGGGGTGCCGGTGATGCGCAGGTCGCGGGTGAGCGGTGCCGAGTCGAACCGCGCGTACTGGCCGGGGAAGTCCATGGAGAGGCCGACGCCGAGCGCGGACAGCCGGGCGAGGCCGCCGGAGGCGCCGAGGCCGGGCAGTGCGGAGACGCCGGGCGGGGTGGCGCCGGCCGGGTTGGTGACGCGCTGGGCGGGGCCGGTGAGGGCGATGGCGCGCGGGTGGTCGCGCAGGCCGGGGTAGCCGTCGGCGCTCGCGCCGCGCAGCCGGGCCGTGCCGTCGGTGGAGTCGACGCCTCCGGTGCGGGTGATCCGGAAGGGCGGGCCGGTGTCGGTGGCCTTGTCGCCCTTCAGGTACCGGTCGAACCAGGCACGCGTGCGTGCCTCGGTCCGGGCGGTCTCCATGTCGCCGCCGTCGTGTCCGCCGGCGATCCAGTCGACGGCGACGGGGGCGCCGTTCGCGCGGATGGTCCGGGCTGCGGCGTCGGCCTGGTCGAGGGGGAACAGGGAGTCCCTCTGTCCCTGTACCAGCAGGGTGGGCACCTTGACGCGGTCGCCGACGGCGGACGGCGAGCGCCGTGTCAGCAGCGCGCGGGCGGCCGGGTCGGGGGTGCCGGAGGCGGCGACCCGCTCGTACATCCGGCACAGTTCGGGCTGGAACCTGGCGCAGCCGCCGCCGGTGTTGACGAACACGCCGGCCCACAGCTTCTTGAACACGCCGTGCGGGAGCAGGGCGTCGGCGAGGTTCCAGTAGGTGATGGCCGGGGCGATGGCGTCGATCCGGCGGTCGTGTCCGGCGGCGAGCAGGGCGACCGCGCCGCCGTAGGAGCCGCCGGCCACGCCCACGCGCGGGTCGCCGGCCCGGTCGAGCCGTACCTCGGGCCGCTCGGCCAGCCAGTCGAGGAGCCGGGAGACGTCGGCGACCTCGGCCTCGGGGTCGTTCAGCCCGATCTTCCCGGTGGAGCGGCCGAAGCCGCGCGCGGACCAGGTCAGCACCGCGTACCCGGAGCGGGCCAGGTCCTCGGCCTGCCGGCGCATGTCGTCCTTGCTGCCGCCGAAGCCGTGCGCGAGCAGCACGGCGGGGTGGCGGCCGGCGCCGGCCGGGGTGACGTAGGAGGTGTCCAGGCGCGCCCCGTCGACCGCGAGGACTCGGTCGCTGCGGCGCACGGCCCGGGGGTCGTCGGAGGCGACGGCCGCCGTCCACGTCCCGGCACCGGCGAGCACCAGGGCGGCGGCCACGGCGGCTAGGAGCCGACGCGCCCGCCGCCGGGGCGTCCGGGGCGCGCGAGGTCGAAGATCCATGGGTCAACGGTACGGGGCCGCACCGACAAGCGCTGCTGCCGCCGGGGGGAGGGGTGAGCCCTCCCTGGGGCGTACGGAGGGGGTCCCGTGTACCGCGCCCGTGGTACGCGGGCGCGGCGGGCGGTGGCGGGCCGGGCGCTCAGGCCCGCGTCTCTCCCGTGACCGGGGCCGGCTCCGCGGGGCCGGCCTGGGCCGGGATGGTCACCGCCGGGTCCGCCGGGTCCGTGATCCGCGTGTCCTCGGGGAGGGACACCAGCCAGCGGGTGTCGCGGCGGGGCCGCAGGTACAGGGCCCAGTACAGGGTGGCGACGGCGGTGATGCCGCCGGTCCACAGCAGGTAGCTCGCCTCCTGCTGGGTCAGGATGTAGGCCAGGACGGCGATGAGCAGGACCGGCACCGCGGGCCACAGCGGCATCCGCCAGGCGGGCGTGTGCTTGTGGGAGCCGCGGCGGGCGAGCAGCGCGGCGACCGCGACCAGCAGGTACATGCCGGTGACCGAGACGCCGGTGACGCCGTAGAGGGTGTCGAGGTTGACGAAGCAGAGCACCGCGCCGGGGACGCCGACCGCGAGGGTGGCCACCCACGGGGAGCCGAACCGGCCGAGCCGGGAGAAGACCGTGTTGACCGGGCCGGGCCAGGCCTTGTCGCGGGCGGAGGCGAACAGCACGCGGGAGTTCTGGATGACCATGACGATGCCCGCGTTGATGATGGCGAGGGCCACGCAGAGGCTGACGAAGGTGCCGACCGCGGAGTTGGACCAGGCGGTGACCATGGAGCCGATGTCGCCGCCGGTCAGCTCGGAGAGGTCGGAGGCGCCGAGGGTGATGGCGGCGACCGGGACCAGGATGACCACGGTGGAGATGGCGAGGGTGGCGAGGACCGTGCGGGCGACGTTGCGGCGCGGGTTCTCCAGTTCCTCGGAGAGGTAGACGGCGGTGGAGAAGCCCTGGGTGATGAACAGGGCGATGGCGAGGCCGGAGACCACCAGCATGGCCGTCACGGTGTCCGTGTGGCCGTTCTCGCCGGCCACCCGCATCGAGACCAGGCTGCCCATCCCGCGCTGGCTGTGCGAGAAGCCGAGGACGGCGACGACTCCGGCGGCGATGACCTCCAGGACCAGGAAGACGCCGGTGATCCAGGCGTTGGCGCGCAGGTCGAGCAGGCCGGCGAGGGTGGCGAGCAGCATCACGCCGGCGCCGGTCATGGACGGGTCGAGGTGGACGATCGGGGCGAGGTAGTCCGCCGTGCCCATCGCGATCACCGGCGGCACGATCATGACGACCAGCAGGGAGAGCACGAAGACGAGCCAGCCCGCGAGCCGCCCGGCCATCGTGGACACCATGGCGTACTCGCCGCCCGCGCTCGGGATGAGCGTGCCCAGCTCCGAGTAGCAGAACGCCACGGCGATGCAGAGCAGGGAGCCGATGGCGATGGTCAGGGCGGTGGCGGTGCCGAGGGAGCCGAACAGGTCGGGAACCACGACGAAGAGCGTGGAGGCGGGCGTGACGCAGGACAGCGTCAGCAGGGTGCCGCCCACGACACCGATGGAGCGCTTCAGCCCGGGGGCGGGGGCTGTCCCGGCGTCGGCCACGGTCTTGTAGTGGGTGTCGGTCATGGGCGGTTCCGATCGACTGGTGCGAGTGAGGGTGGGCTCGGGAGCGCTATCGCCTCCGGCGGATCGTCGAATGTCAGGTCTCGTCCACTCCCGGCGCTGCATAGAACCCTGACGAAAACCCCCACGTCAATGGCCGTTTACCTGCGGAATCCGTAGTTCCGGTTTCCCGTGGGCGGCATCGCTTTCCCAGGCCGTTACGCCCTATAGGTGCATCCATCAAGCCCGGACCGGTTGTGACCTTGCTTTCAAAGGCGCTGTCGCGGCAACCCCTTCGTCACCCGTTTCGTCCGCACTGCACGGGAACCGCAGCGGACGTGGCAAAAAAATGTCGGGCGTCCGCTATCCGGACGGCCCGGCCGGAGGGTGCGCGGACACACCGGTGCCCCGCCCGCCGCCGCGCGGAGGACGGGGCACCGGCCCGGCTCAGTGGTTGCGCGGGAAGCCCAGGTCCACGCCCGCCGGGGCGTCGGCCGGGTCGGGCCAGCGCGTGGTGACGACCTTGCCGCGGGTGTAGAAGTGCGTGCCGTCGTTGCCGTAGATGTGGTGGTCGCCGAAGAGCGAGTCCTTCCAGCCGCCGAAGGAGTGGTAGCCCACCGGCACCGGGATCGGCACGTTCACGCCGACCATGCCCGCCTCGACCTCCAGCTGGAAGCGCCGGGCCGCGCCGCCGTCCCGGGTGAAGATCGCGGTGCCGTTGCCGAACGGCGAGGCGTTGATGAGCGCCAGGCCCTCCTCGTAGGTGTCGGCGCGCAGCACGCACAGCACCGGGCCGAAGATCTCGTCCTGGTACGCCTTGGCGGTGGTCGGCACCCGGTCCAGCAGCGAGATGCCGATCCAGTGGCCGTCCTCGAAGCCCTCCACCGTGTACCCGGTGCCGTCGAGCACGACCTCGCAGCCCTCGGCGGCGGCACCCGCGACGTAGGAGGCCACCTTGTCCCGGTGCGCCTTGGTGATCAGCGGGCCCATCTCGGACGCCGGGTCGTTGCCGGGGCCGATCTTGATCTTCTCGGCGCGCTCGCGGATCTTCTCCACCAGCGTGTCGCCGATGGAGCCGACCGCCACGACCGCCGAGATGGCCATGCAGCGCTCGCCGGCCGAGCCGTAGGCCGCGCTCACCGCAGCGTCGGCCGCCGCGTCCAGGTCGGCGTCCGGCAGCACCAGCATGTGGTTCTTGGCGCCGCCGAGGGCCTGCACCCGCTTGCCGTTCAAGGAGGCGGTGGCGTGGATGTGCCGGGCGATCGGGGTGGATCCGACGAAGGAGACGGCCTTCACGTCCGGGTGCTCCAGGAGGCGGTCGACGGCCACCTTGTCGCCGTGGACGACGTTGAAGACACCGTCGGGCAGACCGGCCTCGGACAGCAGCTCGGCGATCCGCACGGCCGCGGACGGGTCCTTCTCGCTGGGCTTGAGCACGAAGGTGTTGCCGCAGGCGATGGCGATCGGGAACATCCACATCGGGACCATCGCCGGGAAGTTGAACGGCGTGATGCCCGCGACGACGCCGAGCGGCTGGCGGATCGCGGCCACGTCGACCCGGCTGGCGACCTGCGTGGACAGCTCGCCCTTGAGCTGGACGTTGATCCCGCAGGCCAGGTCCACGATCTCCAGCCCGCGCGCGACCTCGCCGAGCGCGTCGGAGTGCACCTTGCCGTGCTCGGCGGTGATCAGGTCGGCGATCTCGTCGCGGTGGGCGTCCAGCAGCGCCCGGAACCGGAACAGGATGGAGGTGCGCTGGGCCAGCGAGGACTGCCCCCAGGAGGCGAAGGCGTCCTTGGCCGACGCGACCGCCGCGTCCACCTCCTCGGCCGACGCGAACGCGACCTTCGTCGTCACCGCGCCGGTCGCCGGGTCGGTGACCGGCCCGTACGCACCCGACGCGCCGTCGACGGTCTTCCCGCCGATCCAGTGGTTGACGATCTTCGTCATGTCCGGGGACTCCTTCTCACAGATGGCGGCGTCGGGTGGAGACGTGCCGTTCGTACAGCTCGCGGGCCTTGACCGCGGACGGGCGGGTCGCGGTCGCGGCCACGGGAACATCCCACCAGGCCTGGGCGGGCGGCGCGCCCGACACAGTGTCGGACGTTTCGGTCTCCACGTAGACACATGTGGGGACGTCGGCGGCGCGCGCCTCGCCGAGCGCCGCCCGCAGCTCCCCCGCGGTCCCCGCGCGCAGCACCCGCATGCCCAGGCTGGCCGCGTTCGCCGCGAGGTCCACGGGCAGCGGGGCGCCGGTGTGGGTGCCGTCCCCGGCCGGGTAGCGGTAGGCGGTGCCGAACCGCTCGGCGCCCACCGCCTCGGACAGCCCGCCGATGGAGGCGTAGCCGTGGTTCTGCAGCAGGACGAGCTTGATCGCCACGCCTTCCTGCACGGCCGTCACGATCTCCGTCGGCAGCATCAGGTACGTGCCGTCGCCGACCAGCGCCCACACGTTGCGCTCCGGCGCGGCGAGCTTCACCCCGAGCGCGGCCGGGATCTCGTAGCCCATGCAGGAGTAGCCGTACTCCAGGTGGTACTGGTCCGCCGACCGTGCCCGCCACAGTTTGTGCAGGTCGCCGGGGAGCGAGCCGGCCGCGTTGACGATGATGTCCGACTCGTCCACCAGCGCGTCCAGCGCCCCGAGGACCTGCGGCTGGGTGGGGCGGGCTGCTGGGTCGGGGGCGGCGAAGCAGGCGTCGACGGTCCGCTCCCAGCGGTTCTTGGCCCCGGTGTACTCGGCGACGTACTCCCCGGGCACCCGGTAGCCGTGCATCCCGAGCCGCTCGGTCAGCTCCTCCAGGCCGTTACGGGCGTCCGCGACCAGCGGGAGCCCGGCGAGCTTGTGGCCGTCGAAGGGGGCGATGTTGAGGTTGAGGAAGCGGACGGCGGGGTTCTCGAAGAGGGTGCCGGAGGCGGTGGTGAAGTCGGTGTAACGGGTGCCGACCCCGATCACCAGGTCCGCGGCGCGGGCCAGGTCGTCGGCGGTCGCGGTGCCGGTGTGCCCGATCCCGCCGACGTCCTGCGGGTGGTCGTACCGCAGCGATCCCTTGCCGGCCTGGGTGGAGGCGACCGGGATGCCGGTGGCACCGGCGAACTCGGCGAGGGCGGTCTCGGCGCGGCTGTGGTGCACCCCGCCGCCCGCGACGAGGAGGGGCCGCCGCGCGGTCCGGATAGCCTGCACGGCCTCCGCCAGCTCGGCCGCGTCCGCGCCCGGCCGCCGTACGGTCCACACCCGCTCGGCGAAGAACCGCTCCGGCCAGTCGTAGCCCTCCGCCTGCACGTCCTGGGGCAGGGCGAGGGTGACCGCGCCGGTGTCCACCGGGTCGGTGAGCACCCGCATCGCCTGGAGGGCCGCCGGGATCAGGGCCTCCGGGCGGGTGATCCGGTCGAAGTACCTCGACACCGGGCGCAGGGTGTCGTTGACCGACACGTCGCCCGCGTACGGCACCTCCAGCTGTTGCAGGACCGGGTCGGCGGGGCGGGCGGCGAAGACGTCGCCGGGCAGCAGCAGCACCGGCAGGTGGTTGATGGTGGCGAGGGCGGCGCCGGTGACGAGGTTGGTCGCGCCGGGCCCGATGGAGGTGGTCACCGCGTGGGCGGACAGCCGGCCCGACTGGCGGGCGTAGCCGACGGCCGCGTGCACCATCGCCTGCTCGTTGCGGCCCTGGTGGTACGGCATGAGGTCCGCGTACTCGACCAGCGCCTGGCCGATCCCGGCGACGTTGCCGTGCCCGAAGATGCCCCACATGGCGCCGATCAGCCGCCGCCGGGTCCCGTCCCGCTCGGTGTACTGGGCGGCCAGGAAGCGGACCAGCGCCTGGGCGACGGTCAGCCGGATCGTCGTCATCGGTACCCCCCGGTGGTGTGGTCGGGATGGAAGCGGATGAGCCACTCGCGGCTGTCCCCCGGGCCCGCCATGACGTTCAGGTAGTACATGTCGTGCCCGGGCTGGGCGATGGACGGGCCGTGCCAGCCGTCGGGGACGAGGACGGCGTCGCCGGAGCGGACCTCGGCGAGCACGTCCGCACCGCCCTCGCGGGAGGGGAACACCCGTTGGTAGCCCAGGCCGTTCGGGCCGTCGATCTCGAAGTAGTAGATCTCCTCCAGCTCCGACTCCTCGCCCGGCCGGTGCTCGTCGTGCTTGTGCGGCGGGTACGAGGACCAGTTGCCGCCGGGGGTGATCACCTCCACGGCGATCAGCCGGTCGCACGCGAAGGCGTCGGCGGCGGCGAAGTTGCGCACCCGGCGGGCGCAGGTGCCGCTGCCGCGCTCCTCGACGGGGACCTCCGGCGCGGGGCCGTAGCGGGCGGGGAGTCGTCGCTCGCACTTCGCTCCTGCCAGGGCGAAGCGGCCTCCCGCGCCGGAGGCGATCTGGACCCGGGCGTCCCGGGGGGCGTACGCGAAGTCGGTGACGTCCGCGAACACGCTGTCCCGGCCCAGGAGTTGGAACTCGTCCTGCTCCGTTTGTACGGTACATCCGCCTTCCAGCGGAAGCACGATCCATTCGCTGTCGCCAGTGGTGAAGGCATGGCTGGCGCCGGGCGCCAGCTCCACGACCCGCAGGCTGCTGTGCGTCCAGCCGGCCGTCTCGGGGCCGATGTCGACGGCGTACCGGGCGTTCGCGGTCGCGCCCCTGGGCCGATGCAGCTCGGTGCCTCTCATGCGCCCCTCACAGCAGTCCTACGGCGGTGTCCACGGCGGCGGCCACGTCGCCGTCCGCCGGGTACAGCAGCGAGCGGCCCGCCACCAGGCCGCGCACGGTGGGCAGGCGCAGCGCGGCCCGCCACCTGTCGTAGGCGGCGGCCCGGTCCGCCGGGGAGTCGCCGATGTCCCCGCCGAGCAGGACGGCGGGCAGCGTGGAGGTCCGCATCACCCGGGCCATGTCGTCGGGGTCCTCGGTGACCGGCACCTTCAGCCAGGTGTAGGCGGAGGAGCCGCCGAGGCCGGAGGCGATGGCGATGGCCCGGGTGACCGCCTCGGCGGAGAGGTCGTTCAGCAGCTCGCCGCCGGGGCCGCGGCGGCTGATGAACGGCTCCACGAACACCGGCAGCCGGCGGGCCGCCATGGCGTCGATGACGCGGGCGGCGGTCTCCAGGGTGGCCAGGGAGCCCGGGTCGGCGTAGTCGACGCGCAGCAGCAGCTTGCCCGCGTCGAAGCCGAGCCGCTCGATGTCCTCGGGGCGGTAACCGGTGAACCGGTCGTCCAGCTCGAAGCTGGCCCCGTGCAGCCCGCCGCGGTTCATGGAGCCCAGGACGACCTTGTGCTCCAGGGCGCCGAGCAGCAGCAGGTCGTCCAGGATGTCGGCGGTGGCCAGCACCCCGTCGACACCGGGCCGGGACAGCGCGAGGCACAGGCGGCTCAGCAGGTCGGCCCGGTCGGCCATGGCGAGCCGCCGGTCGCCGACGTCGAGGGAGCCGCGGGCCGGGTGGTCGGCGGCGACGATCACCAGCCGCCCGCCGTCGTCCAGCAGGGGACGGCGGGCCCGGCGCGCGGCGGCCTCGGCGATGGCCTCGGGGTGCCGGGTGCGGACGCGGACCAGCTCGGCGACGTCGACCTGCGGGCGCGCGGGGCCCGCGGCGCCTTCCGGGGGCGCGGCCCCGCCGGGGACGGCCACACCGGGAGCGGCCTCGGGGCGAGCGGCCTCGGGGCGAGCGGCCGGGCCGGGAGCGGTCCCGCCGGGCGTCGTGGCCGGTGGCCCCGCACCGGCGCCGCCCTCGGTGTGGGTGCCGGTGACCCGGCCGGCCCTCACCGCACCGCTCCGGAGTCGAGCGCGGCGGCCACCTCGGCGGGGGTCGGCATCGCGGAGGAGCACTCCAGGCGGGAGGCGACGATGGCACCGGCCGCGTTGGCGTGCCGCATCACCGTCTCCAGGTCGTGCCCGGCCAGCAGGCCGTGGCAGAGCGAGCCGCCGAAGGCGTCACCGGCGCCGAGCCCGTTCAGGACGGTGACGGGCAGCGGCGGGACCTCGGCGCTCTCGCCCGCCCGGCTGACGGCGAGGACGCCCTTGGGTCCCTGTTTGACGACGGCCAGCTCGGCCCCGGCGTCCAGCAGGGCGCGGGCGGCGGCGTGCGGCTCACGCGTGCCGGTGGCGATCTCCACCTCGTCCAGGTTGCCGACGGCGACGGTGGCGTGGCGCAGGGCCTCGGCGTAGAACGGGCGGGCGGTCTCGGGGTCCGCCCAGAACACGGGGCGCCAGTCCAGGTCGAAGACGGTGATGCCGGTTCTGGCCCGGTGGGCGAGCGCCCCCAGGGTCGCGGTACGGCTCGGCTCCTCGCTCAGTCCGGTGCCGGTGACCCAGAAGACCCGGGCCGCCGCGATGGCGTCCAGGTCCAGTTCGTGAGGGTGGATCTCCAGGTCGGGGGCCTTGGGCCGGCGGTAGAAGTACAGCGGGAAGTCGTCCGGCGGGAAGATCTCGCAGAAGGTGACGGGGGTGGGCAGGCCGGGGACGGGGGTGACCCAGCGGTCGTCGACGCCGAAGCCGCGCAGGGCGTCGTGGAGGTAGGCGCCGAACGGGTCGTCTCCGGTGCGGGTGATCACGGCGGTGCGGCGGCCGAGCCGGGCCGCGGCGACCGCGACGTTGGCCGCGGAGCCGCCGAGGAACTTGCCGAAGGACGTGACCTGGGCGAGCGGGACGCCGGTCTGGAGCGGGTAGAGGTCCACCCCGATCCGCCCCATGGTGATCAGGTCGTAGGCCATCGGTTTCCCTTCGTCATGGCTCTCCCGGCTTTCTAGTCCGCGTACGGAACCGTGTCAACGTTTTGTCCGGACATACGGACCTCCCTGCTCCGGTGAGCGGGGCCGCCCGCCTCCCCATGGATGCCCTTTGTGGCGGGTTCGTCACAAACACCTCCTTCCTGTCACAGATGTCACGCCTGTATAGGTTCTCGGTCACAGCCCGTCGACAGCCGCCCCCGGTCGTGACTCAAGGTCGCCGTCGCACACAGGCTGGGTGACCGACTCAGCGCCCGGTCCCCCCGGGCGGCCGTACCGGTCGCCGCCGCGGCGCACAGGGAGGTGCGGCTCATGACCGACCGGAGACTGTGGTCCTACAAGGAGATCGCGGCGCACATCCGGGTGCGGCCGGACACCGTGCGGGCCTACCGCAAACACGGGCATCTCCCCCCGCCCGACCACGTCGAGGGCGGCAGGCCCTACTGGTACGCCGACACCGTCCGCGCCTGGGTCGCAGCGCGCCCCGGCAACCGCCGGCGCGGAGCGGGCTGACCCGCCCGGACGCGGCGCGTCAGCTCCAGGGCTCGATGACCGTGACGCCCGCCTCCGGGGCCGTACCCATCGCCGCGAGCGCCGCCGGGGCCGCGTCGAGCGGGATGGTGCGGGTCACCAGGAGGTCGGGGCGCAGCGTGCCGGCGCGGACCAGGCGGAGCATGCCGGGGTAGGCGTGGGCAGCCATGCCGTGGCTGCCGAGCAGTTCGAGCTCCAGGGCGATCGCGCGGGCCAGCGGGACCGGGGTGGTGCCGTCGGCCGAGGGCAGCAGGCCGACCTGGACGTGCCGGCCGCGGGGGCGCAGTCCGTTCACGGAGGCGGCGCAGGTGGCGGGCGAGCCGAGGGCGTCGAGCGAGAGGTGGGCGCCGCCGCCGGTCAGCTCTCGGACGGCGGCGCCCGGGTCGGGCACGCCGGTCGCGTCCAGGCACTCGGCGGCGCCGAAGCCGCGGGCCAGTTCCAGGGCCCGGGGCGAGATGTCGACCGCCACCACCCGGGCGCCCGCGGCCGCCGCGATCATCACCGCCGACAGGCCGACCCCGCCGCAGCCGTGCACCGCGACCCACTCCCCGGCCGCCACCCGGCCCTGCTGGACCACGGCCCGGAAGGCGGTGGCGAAGCGGCAGCCGAGGGCGGCGGCGGTGGCGTACGCCAGGTCGTCCGGGAGCGCGACGAGGTTGACGTCGGCGTGGTCGAGGGCGACGTACTCGGCGAAGGAGCCCCAGTGGCTGAAGCCGGGCTGGGTCTGCCGTTCGCACACCTGCTGGTCGCCCGCCGCGCACGGCCCGCAGCTGCCGCAGGCGCAGACGAAGGGCACGGTGACCCGGTCGCCGGGCCGCCACCGGGTCACCCGGGCGCCCACCGCCTCGACCACTCCGGCGAGTTCGTGCCCCGGCACGTGCGGCAGCGTGATGTCCGGGTCGTGCCCCGCCCAGCCGTGCCAGTCGCTGCGACACAGGCCGGTGGCCGCCACCCGGACCACCACGCCGTGCGCCGCCGGCTCCGGGTCGGGGACCTCCCGGACCCCGGCCGGCTTTCCGTACTCCTCGAAGACCACGGCTCGCACATCCGCTCCTTTCGGGAACCCGAAGGAAGGCTAGACGCTCCGGGGAGTCGCTTGGCTTGATACCCCCTAGGGGTATACAGTACGGATATCGGGGTTCCTCCGGGCACCCCACAGGTCCCACACGCGCCTCGACGAGGAGTAACGACATGACCACCGTCACCACCGTCTACAAGGTCACCGGCATGAGCTGTGGCCACTGCGAGGGCTCCGTCTCCGAGGAGATCTCCCGCATCCCGGGCGTCAGCTCGGTGAAGGCCGTCGCGTCGAGCGGCGAGGTGACCGTCGTGTCCGCGGCCCCGCTCGACGAGGAGGCCGTGCGCGCCGCCGTCGACGAGGCCGGCTACGAGCTGGCCGGCCAGGCCTGAGCACCACCCCCCGATCCCCGACCGGGCCGTGCCGACCAGCTGATACTGGATCCGTACGGCCCGGTCCGATGTCTGGAGTCCGGACATGACCAGCACCACCGCCAAGCCGCCGGCCACGGCGCCCGGCACCGAACAGGTCGAGCTGCTCATCGGCGGCATGACCTGCGCCTCCTGTGCCGCCCGGGTGGAGAAGAAGCTCAACCGGATGGACGGCGTGAGCGCCACCGTCAACTTCGCCACCGAGAAGGCCAGAGTCACCTTCGCCGACGGCGTCGAGGTCGCCGACCTGATCGCCACCGTCGAGAAGACCGGCTACACCGCCGAGGAACCCCGGCCGCCGGAGCCCGAACCCGAGACCGGGAGCGCGCCGGAGAGCCCCGGACGGGACGCCGAACTCGGCGAGCTCGGGCACCGCCTGCTCGTCTCCGCGCTGCTCGCCGCGCCCGTGGTCCTGCTCGCGATGATCCCCGCGCTCCAGTTCGCCAACTGGCAGTGGCTCTCGCTCACCCTGGCCGCGCCGGTCGTCGTCTGGGGCGGCGCGCCCTTCCACCGGGCCGCCTGGACCAACCTCCGGCACGGCGCCGCCACCATGGACACCCTCGTCTCGGTCGGCACGCTGGCCGCGTTCGGCTGGTCGCTGTGGGCGCTGTTCTTCGGCGACGCGGGCACGCACGGCATGCACGACGAGTTCCGGCTCACCGTCTCCCGCATGGACGGCGCCTCCACCATCTATCTGGAGGTCGCCTCCGGGGTCATCGCGCTGATCCTGCTCGGCCGCTACCTGGAGGCCCGCTCCAAGCGCCGCGCCGGTGCCGCCCTGAAGGCCCTGATGGAACTGGGCGCCAAGGACGTGGCGGTGCTGCGGGACGGGCGCGAGGTGCGGGTGCCGGTGTCCGAACTGGCCGTGGGCGACCGGTTCGTCGTACGCCCCGGCGAGAAGATCGCCACCGACGGCACGGTGGTCGAGGGCGTCTCCGCGGTGGACGCGTCCATGCTGACCGGCGAGTCGGTGCCGGTGGACGTCGGCCCCGGCGACCGGGTCACCGGCGCCACGGTCAACGCGGGCGGCCGGCTGGTCGTCGAGGCCACGCGGGTCGGCGCGGACACCCAGCTCGCCCGGATGGCCCGGCTGGTGGAGGACGCGCAGAACGGCAAGGCCGAGGTGCAGCGGCTCGCCGACCGGATCTCCGCCGTCTTCGTCCCGGTGGTCATCCTGATCGCGCTCGGCACCTTCGGCGTCTGGCTGGGGGTCACCGGGGACACGGTCGCCGCGTTCACGGCCGCCGTCGCCGTCCTGATCATCGCCTGCCCCTGCGCGCTGGGCCTGGCCACGCCGACCGCGCTGATGGTGGGCACCGGGCGCGGCGCCCAGCTGGGCATCCTGATCAAGGGCCCCGAGGTGCTGGAGTCCACGCGCCGGGTGGACACGGTCGTCCTGGACAAGACCGGCACGGTCACCACCGGCCGGATGACCCTCCAGGACGTGTACGTCGCCGAGGGCGAGGACGAGAAGGAGCTGCTGCGCCTCGCGGGCGCCCTGGAGCACGCCTCCGAGCACCCGGTGGCCCGCGCCATCGCCGCCGGCGCCGAAGAACGGGCCGGGGCCCTTCCGCCGGTCGAGCACTTCGAGAACGTGCCCGGGCGGGGCGTGCGCGGGCGCGTGGACGGCCGTGAGGTGGCTGTGGGGCGGCTCTACGACGAGCTGCCGCCGGAGCTGGCGCGCGCGGCCCGGGAAGCCGAGCGACAGGGCCGTACGGCCGTCGTGGCCGGCTGGGACGGGCGGGCCCGCGGGGTCATCGCCGTCGCCGACGCGGTCAAGGAGACCAGCGCCGAGGCCATCCGCGAGCTGCGCGGACTGGGCCTGACGCCGGTGCTGCTCACCGGGGACAACCGCACGGTCGCCGAGGCGGTCGCCAGGACCGTCGGCATCGACGCCGGGCACGTGTACGCCGAGGTGCTGCCCGAGGACAAGGTGGACGTCGTACGGCGGCTCCAGGGCGAGGGCCGGGCCGTGGCCATGGTCGGCGACGGCGTGAACGACGCCGCCGCGCTGGCCACCGCCGACCTGGGCCTGGCCATGGGCACCGGTACGGACGCGGCGATCGAGGCCGGCGATCTGACGCTGGTGCGCGGGGACCTGCGGGTGGCCGCGGACGCCATCAGGCTGTCCCGCCGGACGCTGGCCACCATCAAGGGCAATCTGGTGTGGGCCTTCGGCTACAACGTCGCCGCGCTGCCGCTGGCCGCCGCCGGTCTGCTCAACCCGATGATCGCCGGGGCCGCGATGGCCTTCTCCTCGGTCTTCGTCGTCACCAACAGCCTGCGGCTACGCGCCTTCCGGTGAACGGAAGCCGAATTTCGGAATCGATCTTCCGTTCCCCCTGGAGTCCTGCGCGGGCCTCACATAAGCTCTTCACAAGCCTCGCGCATCTTCCTTACGCACGGGCCTCGATCGGCATATCGGGGCTCTTGCGTACGTAAAGGACATATGCAAGAGACGCACATCACAGTGATGCGAACGTAACCATCGAAGGGGTTCGAAGGTCTAAGTTGGCGATTGTCAGGCCGACGTCTTGGGGGGCGTCGACTGGCGTCTGGGGATGTCTTGGGGGACTTTCCCAGAAGGGGGTACCTCCCGGCTCGCACGACGTTGAGAGCTTGGGGGAGCGTTGCCGGGACACGTACACCGGGAAGCTTTGAGCGGCCCTCCCAGCGTGCGCTGTCCCGGCAGACCGCACCGCATCACTGGAGTACGGCGAGTTCGCTCGCGCGTGCTCAGACAGCGATTCAGGCGCTGTCCTCTCCGAGCGCCCGGCCGGATCCCGTGGGGGGAATCCGCACCGGGACATGGGAAGGCGCCCTGGTCGTCGGCCCGTGGGGGGACCGGCGGCTCGGGGCGCCTTCCGCCTTTGTGAAGCTTCTTCGCCTCCCGATCACCCGTGAGTGACCGTTTCCGAGAACCGAACCGGGGCCCGCCCCCTTCGGACAGGCCCCGTGCTCAGGACGCTCAGCGCTCCTCGACCGGGACGAAGTCCCGCTCGACCACGCCGGTGTAGATCTGGCGCGGGCGGCCGATGCGGGAGCCCGGCTCCTTGATCATCTCGGTCCACTGGGCGATCCAGCCCGGCAGCCGGCCGAGGGCGAACAGGACCGTGAACATCTCGGTCGGGAAGCCCATGGCCCGGTAGATCAGACCGGTGTAGAAGTCGACGTTCGGGTAGAGCTTGCGCTCGGTGAAGTAGTCGTCGGAGAGGGCGTGCTCCTCCAGCTTCAGGGCGATGTCGAGGAGCTCGTCCTCCTTGCCCAGCGCGGAGAGGACGTCGTGCGCGGCGGCCTTGATGATCTTGGCGCGCGGGTCGAAGTTCTTGTAGACCCGGTGGCCGAAGCCCATCAGGCGGACGCCGTCCTCCTTGTTCTTCACCTTGCGGATGAAGGTGTCGACGCCGGAGCCGGAGTCGCGGATGCCCTCCAGCATCTCCAGCACCGACTGGTTGGCGCCGCCGTGCAGGGGGCCCCACAGCGCGTTGATGCCGGCCGAGATCGACGCGAACATGTTGGCCTGCGAGGAGCCGACCAGGCGGACCGTGGAGGTCGAACAGTTCTGCTCGTGGTCGGCGTGCAGGATCAGCAGCTTGTCCAGCGCCGAGACCACGACCGGGTCCAGCTCGTACTCCTGCGCCGGGACCGAGAAGGTCATGCGCAGGAAGTTCTCGACGTAGCCGAGGTCGTTGCGCGGGTAGACGAACGGGTGGCCGATCGACTTCTTGTACGCGTACGCGGCGATGGTCGGGAGCTTGGCGAGCAGCCGGATCGTGGAGAGGTCGCGCTGCTTCTCGTCGAACGGGTTGTGGCTGTCCTGGTAGAAGGTGGACAGCGCCGAGACGACCGAGGACAGCATCGCCATCGGGTGGGCGTCACGCGGGAAGCCCTTGTAGAAGTTCTTGACGTCCTCGTGCAGCAGCGTGTGCCGCGTGATGTCGTTCTTGAACGCCGTCAGCTGGTCGACGGTGGGGAGCTCGCCGTTGATGAGCAGGTACGCCACCTCGAGGAAGGTGGAGCGCTCGGCCAGCTGCTCGATGGGGTAGCCGCGGTAGCGGAGGATGCCCGCCTCGCCGTCGAGGTAGGTGATCGCGGATTTATAGGCGGCCGTGTTGCCGTACCCGCTGTCCAGGGTCACCAGACCGGTCTGGGCGCGGAGCTTCCCGATGTCGAAGCCCTTGTCGCCGACGGTGCTGTCGACCACCGGGTAGGTGTACTCGCCGTCGCCGTACCGCAGTACTACAGAGTTGTCGCTCACGTCTTCCCTCACCGACGTAGTGCCTCATCTTCGAGGTGCCCTGACTGTCTCTACCATCCCCCATTTGGCTCAGGAGAGTGCACTCGGGGTCGACCATTGGGCCTATTGACGGCACTCAGTGCCGCCAGCCTGCCCATACTGCCCCCTTCGCGGGGGTTCCGGAAGTGCTCTGTGACCTTCACGACTCGTTTGATCGATCATTTCGTGCCGAGCCTGAAGTCCAGGGCCGTACAGCGCCGTCCGGCCGACACCGTGCGCACCGCCTGACCGATCGCCTTGCGTGATCCGACGAGCACGACGAGCCGCCGGGCCCGGGTGACCGCCGTGTACAGCAGGTTGCGCTGGAGCATCATCCATGCCCCCGTCGTGACGGGAATCACCACGGCGGGATACTCGCTGCCCTGCGAACGGTGGATGGTCACCGCGTAGGCATGGGCCAGTTCGTCCAGTTCGTCGAATTCGTACGGGACCTCCTCGTCCTCGTCCGTCAGCACCGTCAGGCGCTGTTCGACCGGGTCGAGCGAGGTGACGACGCCCACGGTGCCGTTGAAGACACCGTTCTTCCCTTTCTCGTAATTGTTGCGAATCTGGGTGACCTTGTCGCCGACGCGGAAGACCCGGCCGCCGAACCGCTTCTCCGGCAGATCGGGGCGGCCGGGCGTGATGGCCTGCTGGAGCAGCCCGTTGAGCGTGCCGGCGCCGGCCGGGCCGCGGTGCATGGGCGCGAGCACCTGCACGTCCCGGCGCGGGTCCAGCCCGAACTTGGCGGGAATTCGCCGTGCGGCGACGTCCACGGTGAGCCGGCCGGCGGCCTCGGTGTCGTCCTCCACGAACAGGAAGAAGTCCTTCATCCCGTCGGTGAGGGGGTGCTGCCCGGCGTTGATGCGGTGCGCGTTGGTGACCACACCGGACTGCTGGGCCTGGCGGAAGACCCGGGTGAGCCGGACCGCGGGGACGGGACTGCCGTCGGCGAGCAGGTCCCGCAGCACCTCCCCGGCGCCGACGCTGGGCAACTGGTCCACGTCCCCGACGAACAGCAGGTGGGCGCCCGGGGGCACGGCCTTGACCAGCTTGTTGGCGAGCAGCAGGTCCAGCATGGACGCCTCGTCCACCACCACCAGGTCGGCGTCCAGCGGGCGGTCACGGTCATAGGCCGCGTCGCCGCCGGGCTTCAGCTCCAGCAGGCGGTGCACGGTGGAGGCCTCGGCGCCGGTCAGCTCCGCCAGCCGCTTGGCCGCGCGGCCGGTCGGGGCGGCCAGCAGCACCTTGGCGTGCCGGGCCCGGGCCAGCTCCACGATCGAGCGGACGGTGAACGACTTGCCGCAGCCCGGCCCGCCGGTGAGGACGGCGACCTTCTCCGTGAGCGCCAGCCTGACTGCCGCCTCCTGCTCGGGCGCGAGGTCGGCGCCGGTACGGGACTTCAGCCAGCCGAGCGCCTTGGCCCAGTCGACGTCCCGGAAGCCCGGCATCCGGTCCTCGTCGGTGCGCAGCAGCCGCAACAGCTGACCGGACAGGGAGAGTTCGGCGCGGTGGAAGGGCACCAGGTAGACCGCGCTGACCGGCTCCTCGTCGCCGTCGGGGCCGGGCACCCGCTCCCGTACGACGCCGGGGTCGGCGCCGTCCTCGGGGGGCTCGGCCAGCTCGGCCAGGCACTCGATGACCAGCCCGGTGTCGACCTGGAGCAGCTTGACGGCGTCGGCGATCAGCCGCTCCTCCGGCAGGAAGCAGTGTCCCTGGTCGGCGGACTGCGACAGCGCGTACTGCAGGCCGGCCTTCACGCGTGCGGGGCTGTCGTGCGGGATGCCGACCGACTGGGCGATCTTGTCGGCGGTGAGGAAGCCGATGCCCCAGACGTCGGCGGCGAGCCGGTACGGCTGCTCCTTGACGACGGCGATGGAGTCGTCCCCGTACTTCTTGTAGATCCGCACGGCGATGGAGGTGGACACCTCGACGGTCTGGAGGAAGAGCATGACCTCCTTGATCGCCTTCTGCTCCTCCCAGGCTTCGGCGATCCGCTTCGTGCGCTTCGGGCCGAGGCCGGGCACCTCGATCAGGCGCTTCGGCTCCTCCTCGATGATCCGCAGGGTGTCGAGGCCGAAGTGCTGGGTGATGCGGTCGGCGAAGACCGGGCCGATGCCCTTGACCAGCCCGGACCCCAGATAGCGGCGGATGCCCTGGACGGTGGCGGGCAGGACGGTCGTGTAGTTCTCGACGTGGAACTGTTTGCCGTACTGGGGGTGCGAGCCCCAGCGGCCCTCCATGCGCAGGGACTCCCCCACCTGGGCACCGAGCAGCGCGCCGACCACCGTGAGGAGGTCGCCGGCGCCTCTGCCCGTGTCGACCCGGGCGACGGTGTAGCCGTTCTCCTCATTGGCGTATGTGATGCGCTCCAGCACGCCTTCGAGGACGGCGAGACGCCGTTCACCGCTGGAGTTCCCCGCCTGTCGGTCCATGATCCGACCGTACCGGTGGGGTCTGACAGCCTGCCCGGGCGGCTGGGCCCGTGCTTCAGCCGGCCTTCTTCCCGGTCCTGTCGCCGGGTGACAGGAGCGTCTTCAGACGCATGAGGAGCGAGGCGCGTGGCTCACGGGATACGCTGAGGCTCGCTCGTACGCTCTCGAAGTCCATGGAGCGCAGCGCCGTGGCCTTCCGCTTCATGTACTCGGCCGGGTCTCTCTCGAACTCGCGTACCGCCGGGTCGGTGTCTAAGACGACCCCGCTCCACACCTCACTGTGCGCAGTGCTCATGCTCGCGCTCCCCCCCGGGTTCGACTCGGAGGACGGGTGGCTCCCGCCGTTCTGGGTCGGCATACGCCCTCCAAGCATCGACGGTACAGTCTCGGCTGATGGCTTGTCAGCGTCAATCCGACGGTATGGCTTACGGATTGACAATCGGACCGGTTCAAGAGGCTGACATCGTCCCTGAACGAACCGTCCGCCTCCCGGTCACGGCCTGGACACCTTCCGTCACCGTATCGATACCCAGAGACACACCCATCGAAACGACAGAACCACCCACTTGGCCTAACTCTGCGTGTAGGCTCCGTCGCTATGTCCTTGAGTGGATTACGGGTCGGCTGGGGTACGGCGACGATGGGGACGCTGAGCGTCGTCACCTACGTGGGGCCGATCGTCCTCGGTCTTGGCCTGGAACTGCCGATATGGCTCGCCATGACCATCATGGGTGTCGGCGTGATCGCCACGGTGGCCACGGTCATCGTGTCCCGGCGGGAGGCGGTCGCCGCCCGGCGTGACCTCGTCACCGCCGAACAGGCCGCGAAGGTCGCCGCGGAGCGCGCCCGCGGCGCCATGGAAGACGTGCTCACGGTGCTGGTCCACCACATCGGGGAGATCGTCAGCGCGAACAGCAAGAGCACGCGCAGTCAGCTCCAGCAGCAGATGAAGCAGGCCATCGTCTCCCTGACCGCCCAGCTCATCGGACCGGACAACGCGCGGGCGTGCGTCCTGGAGGTCGACCCGGCGTCCCAGGGGACCGGCATCCGGGAGATGAAGTGCCTGAACGGCCTGTGGATGGGGCGGGCGGAGGCGCCGCGGACGGTGTTCCGCGAGGACCAGGCGCGCGGGGCGTCCCTGCTCAAGCTGATGGACGACCGCAAGAGCACGTTCGTGGAGAACGTCGACGCGCTCGATCCCGCGCTGCGTCCCGAGACGGACTCGTACAAGACCTACATCACCGCCACCATCACGGCCGCCGGCAAGGACGCGTTCGGCGTCCTGTGCGTGGATGCTCCTAGCCCCGGAAACCTCCGCAAGGAGGACATCCGGCTGGTGGAGGTCCTGGCCCGGCTTCTGGGCGCGGCGCTGGCGGTACGCCGCTGAGTCCCTGAACAGCTCTCCCCTGGACACGAGTTCAGCACCTCGTACGGGTGCGCGACTCTCGGCGGCCTGGCTCATTGAGCAGGTCGTACGAAAGGAGAGCTGATGGTCGGCTCGTCGCATGAGGCGCTGCACCGGATCTTCCAGAAGGACCCGGAACTGCTGACGCGGGCGTTGCAGCGGGTGCTGGGCGTGCCGTTTCCCCGACCCAGGGAGATCGCGGCGCTGAACGTGGACCTGACGGAGATCGAGCCGGTCGAGCGCCGGGGGGACACGTTGCTGCGGGCGGAGACGGACGAGGGCACGTACCTGCTGGTCGTGGAGTCGCAGGGGAAGGCGGACGAGCGGAAGCGGGGGAGCTGGCCGTACTACCTGTCGTACCTGTACGAGAAGTACCGCTGTGAGCCGGTGCTGATCGTGATCACGCAGAGCGGTTCCACGGCGAAGTGGGCCTCGCGTCCGATCCGGCTGGGTTTTCCGGGCTGGCACTCGCTGACGGTGCGGCCGTTGGTGCTGGGGCCGGACAACGTGCCGGTGATCGCGGACGAGAAGCAGGCGGAGGCGGATCCCACTCTCGCGGTGCTGTCCGCGATGACACACGGGCGTGGGCCGGGGCGATGGCCATACTGGAGTCCCTGGCATCCGCCCTGCGGACCATCGACTCCGACAGCGCCGCGGTCTTCGCGCAGTTCGTCGACTCATGCCTGGCCGACCCCCAGGCGAAGCAGATGTGGAGGGACCTGATGACGGCTGTCCAGTACTTCTGGCGACACCCGCTGGCCGAACAGGTGCGTGAGGAAGGGCGTATTCAGAAGCAGCAGGAGATGACCCTCCGCGTCCTGGAGTGGCGCGGCATCCCGGTGCCCGACGCCGTCCGTGAGCGGGTTATGGCCTGCGCGGATGAGGATCAGTTGGACGTCTGGGCCCAGCGAGCCGTTCACGCCACGGACGCGGCGGAGCTATTCGCCGACGAGTGAACACGTGGCCGTTGGGCCGCTCGCTTTCGGGCAGTGTCGGGCTTCCGCGAGGTGAGTCAAGGGCGCTACGCGTCGCCTTCGGCGATGGCCCTCCGGGCCACCCTTGACACACCTCGCTCCAGCCCGGGGTGGAAGCGAGCGAGCGGCCCGGAGAGGCGGTGGGCCGGGCCGGCGCCGGGCCCGTGTGTGGGCTGTGTGGCGCTGTCGGCTGGGGGCGCGGTCGCGGCTCGGCGGCACGCCGGGTGCACCAAGCGGCTTCCGGACCGGTGGTGGGGGGCGTGGTCGCGTCACGTGCGTGTGATGGGCGGCTTGCGGTAGTCGTCTCTTCCTCTCGCCCGGGTAGGGCGGAACCGCGCCACCCCTACTTTTGGAATGGCTGGTCCAGAAGGTGAGCGTCCGGCGCATGGCGCAACGGTTCTGCGCTACCTGCCGTGGCGGGGTTTCTCCTGGCTCTGGGGCAGCGTCAGGGTGATCTGGCGGATCAGTTGCTGGAAGCAGGCCAGGGACGCGAACGCGGGGAGCGCTGCCCCGGCGACGCCAGTGACCGTTCGGTCGGCCTGGGCCACGCACAGGATCATCGCGACCGAGGAAAACAGCACGACGATGCACCACGAGTGCACGGCCCGGCGCTGGTGCAGGGCATTCCGGAGGATGGAGAGGGAAGCCGCCATCCACGGGCCGTACACGAGAAGGGGCCACCAAGCGATCATTCCGCCGTTCACGCCCGAGGTGGCATTTCGCAGCGGACCGTAGGCCGCCATTCCGCCGAATACGCTGACCATCGCCACCAGGACGGACACGAATGCGGCGATCACAAAGCTGCCGGCCCGCATCCACTTGATGTGATTTCTTTGGACACGCCTCTTCCGGTGCGTCGCCCCGGCAGGAGAGTGTCGGCCGGAGAGGAATTGACCGGTGTTCCGCGCCCGTTTCCGCATCGGGTCGGCGTAGTCGACGCCGGGTGCGGGCTCGGTGCGAGGGGGCGGGACCGTGGCCGGCTGCTCGGCCCGAGCGGTGCCCTCCAACAGACTGGCGAGTTCTTCCGCCGGGTCCCAGTGGGCGTCCGGCGGTAGCAGCACTTCGGCCGCCGGGTACGTGACCGCGTCCGCGTACCATTCGGGATGCGTAAAAGGTGAGCCAGTATATTTTTGGTTCATAAGGATCCTCCCCCGTCAGACGCTGTCCAAGTGGCAGTCGGTGTCGATACCTCCGGCTCCGCCAGGCGGGTGCAATGTTGGACTGGATGTCAGCAAACTGCCCGCCGATCGGCTATCCTTCCCGGTGTCCCGGTGAAGCAGGCCGTGGGGCCTCGTCGTCGTCATATTCGGGCTAACGCCACCCCCTCTCCTCCAGATGCGCGGCAAATGAGTGAACGCGGCGTCTGGGCAACGTTACGGAGAGCTTTTTTTCATTTCTGTCATTCCGTCTGCGTGCGCATCCGCACTCCGCCCACCCGCACCTCCGCTGCTCCTGCGTGCGCGGTCGCGGCCCACGGCGGGGCCGGCCTCGCCGGTGCCGGTCCGCCGCCCGGCCGTCACGGTCACGATTGGGTTTCGGCCCGCCCTGACCTCTTGCTCCCGCCCCGTGTAATCGTTTCCAATCCTCGTACCGCAAGGATGTAATCGATTCCACGAGGAGGTGGAGCCGGCGATGGCGAGCATCAAGGATGTCGCCGCTTCGGCGGGGGTCTCGGTGGCCACCGTGTCACGCGTGCTGAACGGCCATCCGTCCGTCAGCGCCGACGCCCGGCAGCGGGTGCTGGCCGCCGTGGCCTCCCTCGGGTACCGGCCGAACGCCGTCGCCCGGTCCTTGCGGACCGATCAGACCCACACCCTCGGCCTGGTCATCAGCGACGTGCTGAATCCCTACTTCACCGAGCTGGCGCGGGCCGTCGAGGAAGAGGCCCGCGCGCTCGGGTACAGCGTCATCATCGGGAACGCCGACGAGCGGCCCGAGTTGCAGGACCACCACGTGCGGAATCTGCTGGACCGGCGGATCGACGGGCTGCTCGTCTCCCCCACCGACGGCGGGTCGCCGCTCATGCTCGACGCCGCTCGGGCCGGGACCCCGATGGTGTTCGTCGACCGGTGGATCCCCGGCGTGGACGTTCCCGTCGTACGGGCCGACGGGCGGGCCGCCGTGCGGGATCTCGTGGCGCACCTGTACGGGCTCGGGCACCGGCGGCTCGCCATCATCGCCGGGCCCGCCGCCACCACCACCGGCAGTGAGCGCGTCGAGGCCTTCCGGGCCGCCCTCGCCGAGTACGGGCTGCCGTTGCCCGACGCCCGCATAGGCCAGGGCGACTTCCAGGCCGAGAGCGGCCGGCGGGTCACCGAGGGCTTCCTGGATCTGCCCGAGCCGCCCGACGTCGTCTTCGCCGCCGACAACCTGATGGCGCTCGGCGCGCTGGACGCCGTACGCGCCCGTGGTCTGCGGGTGCCCGACGACATCGCGCTGGCCGCGTTCGACGACATCCCGTGGTTCGTGCACACCGATCCGCCGGTCACCGCCATCGCCCAGCCCACCGGCGAGCTGGGGCGGGCCGCCGTACGCGCGCTGGTCGACCGGATCGAGGGGCGTACCCCGCGCTCCGTGACGCTGCCCGCCCGGCTCGTCGTACGCCGCTCGTGCGGTGAGCCTCCCACCCCCTCCCCAGTGCAAAGGAGCACGACGTGAGCGACCCGGACGAGTTGCTGCGCATCGAGGGCATACGGAAGACCTTCCCCGGCGTGGTCGCGCTCGACGGCGTCGACTTCGATCTGCGCCGGGGCGAGGTCCATGTGCTGCTCGGTGAGAACGGGGCCGGCAAGAGCACGCTGATCAAGATGCTCTCCGGTGCCTACACCCCCGACGCCGGCCGGATTCTCGTGGGCGGTGAGGAGGTGCGTGTCCACGGGGCGCAGGACGCCGAACGGCTCGGGATCGCCACCATCTACCAGGAGTTCAACCTGGTGCCGGATCTGACCGTCGCCGAGAACATCTTCCTGGGGCGGCAGCCGCGCCGCTTCGGGATGATCGACCGGAAGCGGATGGAGGACGACGCCGCGACGCTGCTGAAGCGGGTCGGGGTCGATGTGTCGCCCCGGGCGCGGGTGCGGGACCTCGGGATCGCCCGGCTCCAGATGGTCGAGATCGCCAAGGCGCTCAGCCTGAACGCGCGCGTGCTCATCATGGACGAGCCGACCGCCGTGCTCACCTCGGAGGAGGTGCAGAAGCTCTTCACCATCGTGCGGGGGCTGCGCGCCGACGGCGTGGGCATCGTGTTCATCACCCATCACCTGGAGGAGATCGGCGCCCTCGGCGACCGGGTCACCGTCATCCGGGACGGGAAGAGCGTCGGGCAGGTGCCCGCCTCCACCCCCGAGGACGAACTCGTCCGGCTGATGGTGGGGCGGTCCATCGAGCAGCAGTATCCGCGGGAGCGGGCCGAGAAGGGCGCCCCGCTGCTGTCCGTGGAGGGGCTGGGCCGGGACGGCGTCTTCCATGACGTGAGCTTCGAGGTGCACGCCGGTGAGGTCGTCGGCATCGCGGGGCTGGTGGGCGCCGGGCGGACCGAGGTCGTGCGGGCAGTGTTCGGTGCCGACCCCTATGGCCGCGGGGTCGTACGGGTCTCCGGTACCGAGCTGCGGCGGCATGACGTGAACGCCGCCATGGACGCCGGGATCGGGCTCGTGCCGGAGGACCGCAAGGGGCAGGGGCTGGTGCTGGACGCCTCCGTCGAGGAGAACCTGGGGCTGGTGACGCTGCGCGCGGCCACCCGGGCGGGGCTCGTGGACCGCAAGGGCCAGCGGGCCGCCGCCGGGCGGATCGCCGGGCAGCTCGGGGTGCGCATGGCGGGCCTCGGGCAGCCGGTGCGGACGCTGTCCGGCGGCAACCAGCAGAAGGTCGTCATCGGCAAGTGGCTGCTGGCCGACACCAAGGTGCTGATCCTCGACGAGCCGACGCGCGGGATCGACGTCGGCGCCAAGGTCGAGATCTACCAGTTGATCAACGAACTGACGGCCGCCGGTGCCGCCGTGCTGATGATCTCCAGCGACCTGCCCGAGGTGCTCGGCATGAGCGACCGGGTGCTGGTGATGGCCCAGGGCCGGATCGCCGGCGAACTCTCCGCGGACCAGGCGACGCAGGACGCGGTGATGTCCCTCGCCGTCTCCACCCCCACCACCGAGAAGACCGACACCGAGAACCCCGAGACCGACAAGGAGGCCACCCGTGGCCACTGACACGCTCAAGAGCCGGTCGGGCGCGAGTGGCGCCCCGGGCGGCCTGCGCCGGCTGCTGCTCGACAACGGCGCGCTCACCGCGCTGATCGTCCTCGTCATCGCCCTGTCGGCGCTCTCGGGTGACTTCCTGACCACGGACAACCTGCTGAACATCGGTGTGCAGGCCGCCGTGACGGCCATCCTCGCCTTCGGTGTGACGTTCGTGATCGTCTCCGCGGGCATCGACCTGTCCGTGGGGTCGGTGGCCGCGCTGTCGGCGACCATGCTGGGCTGGAGCGCCACCTCGCACGGGGTGCCGGTCGCGCTCGCGGTGGTCCTGGCGGTCGCCACGGGTGTCGTCGCCGGTCTGGTGAACGGTTTCCTCATCGCCTACGGCAAGCTGCCGCCGTTCATCGCGACGCTGGCCATGCTGTCGGTGGGCCGCGGTCTGGCGCTGGTGATCTCGCAGGGCTCCCCCATCGCGTTCCCCGGCTCGGTCTCCCACCTCGGGGACACCCTCGGCGGCTGGCTGCCGGTGCCGGTGCTGGTCATGGTGGTGATGGGGCTCGTCGCCGCCGTCGTGCTCGGGCGGACGTACATCGGCCGGTCCATGTACGCGATCGGCGGCA